>NZ_JAZETM010000010.1:0-164809 GCF_036864455.1 Alteromonas sp. P256 | reverse complement strand
ACTTTAGCAGCAGCGACAACTTGGCTATTTCGTTTTCTATGAGTCATATATATCGTGACCTGTTGATCCGTGATTCGTGTTCCCGGCACAGTGAACTTCCTTCGTTCTGCTGTGCCGAACCTTATCAGATCAACCGGCCAAGATAATTGACGCTAGACCGGCCACCGTAATTGTCGCTTAATACAATGCCTTCATCACAGCAGCAACCCAGTGAGGGTTAATAGTGGTTGGCACGCTAAGTTGGGCCTTACCCAATTTTAGAAGAAGTTCGCCAGCCATTTCTTCGGTGTAGGATTCAACCTTCGTGACTTCGCGTTTAACCTGAATGAACTTGCTACTTGTTCGTTGAAGCCGAATATCACGGCGCCGCGTATAGTAGGTTTGAACGTTAATCTGCTGCTGGCGACAAAACTCCACCGCAGTGAGTCCACTTTGTTTTTGTTGCTCAAATAAATTGAGCCAGTCTTGCATTTCTCTTCGTTGGTATTGCTGCATGGTCATTCTCCTAAGCAAAGAGAACACCATGCTGTAGCTAATTTAAGAATTGAATGTGGGGATTACCGGACGCTTACGAAGCGTGGAGCTAAATCCGGAGAATAAAAAAGAAGCTGCTTAACAGCTCAGGCGACAATTATCTTGAAAAACGCCGTGAATCGACCAAAAGCTAAATTGCAGGACTTATTCGCGGTTTCCCTAGGTAAAGAGGGTTCCAATAGCCATAAAATACAGCGAGGCGATCAGCAGAAACAGAAGCGCGATTTCAACTGATAGTCGCTTAGCCAGTGTTTAATAAACTAAAACGGTTATGGGTAGAAATAGGAAAATGAACTCGAATTAATTAAAAAGCATTATTCATTACCCGTCAAAAGTTTATCGTACTGTGTAATGAACTTGTTTACGAAAACATCAAGTGTGAAGTTATCTTCAATACTGCGTCGAGCGTTAGCCAACAACTGATCGCGAAATTCACGTTCGTCTATTAAACGCACAATATTACTCACCGCTTTATCAACGTCGCCAACGGCATTGAGTAGCCCTGTTATATTATCCACTACTGATTCGGGAATGCCGTCTACATCGGTACTTATTATAGATACTCCTTTTGCCATAGCTTCAAGAATATTCATTGGGAATGCTTCTTTTTTTGATGTGCAAACAAGAATATGCAAAGATTCTAAAGCGTCGGCTGGGTTATCGACGAAACCATGAAAAACAAAATGATCAGTTAACCCAGCATTAGATATGGTGTCTCTTAATACTTTTTCTCGTCCTGAACCGCTCTCTTCTTTTCCAAAGACATCAAAAACACAGTGATATCCTTTGGCAATTAACGCTTTCGCAATCTGAATAAAGTCCTCATGGCCTTTTCGTTCCTGAAAATTGCCAACTATGCCAATGTGGTGCGTTCCATCCAAGGTTTTTGGTGTGAAAGTAAACTGATTAAGATCAATACTATTATGAATAATCTCAATAGGAACATTACTATAGAAATCTGCAAGACCCGCTCTACTAGGTTGCGAAATGGACTCGCAACAAAAAACATGACACTCGGGCTTTTTTAGGTGCTTAAAAAACCACCGTAACGCATCTTCTGAATAGGGAAAGTGATGATGAAATATAATTTTGACGTTACAAATAGAACCAGCTATGGCGGTAGCTCTGTATGCGACGGGATCTACTGTATGGATAATATCGATATTGTTCTTTTTAAAAAGCGAAACAAGCTTTATTGTTGAAAGCAACGTCTTTAAGCAGTTCTTAATCACTAAATCATTGAACTCAAAGGCACATGGTGTTACACCATAGTACGCAGCTAGACTATTAAACTCTGTATTCTCAGGAGCATGAAGTAAGTACAAACCAAATCGTTTATGTTGTTTTAGACCCTTGAAAAGTAATTCACTAACTCGTTCGCCGCCGGCTAATGAACTACTGCTATGTACGAAAAGAATATTTTTTTTTTTCATTTTTTTATCTCAAACAACAATCTAATAAAACAAAGCACTGTGGTTTTATAGTAAGAAAGTGACAAGTTGTAGTACTTAAAAGCTTTAAAAAAGTACTTAAACGCTTTCCTTGGCTTGTCGCTTTGCCAATAAAGACTATAACCAACCCCCCAAAATAATTCGTCAGCGATTTTTTTTCTAATTGCTCTTTTTTCTTTTTTAGTAAAGTTACTGATAAAGTTTAATGTGTCTACATATGATTGAATTAAATGAAGGTTTATATTCACCCTTGATGATAAGTTTGCGCTTTTGTCTGTATCTGAAATATTTGAGTCATGAATATTATAGATAACAGTTACCTCATTTAGGTAAGCAATTACTATCTCGCTTTTGATAGCTTCAGTGATAAATAACCTATCTTCTCCTATCCTGTAGGGTCGAATTGGTACTTCTGATAAAACTTCTCTTTTAACAACACTGCATTGGAAACAAGCCTCTATACCGTATTGTATTGAATACAAAGCTGCTCTTTTGTCGTTAATAATATGAAAACTATCATAATTAAGAGTTTTTAACTCTTGGAAAGCTTTTGGCTTTCCATCTTCTTTAAAAAAGGAATTTTCTTCAACGACGTTTTTGCTGTAGTGATTTACTCTTTTTAGTGCTGTATAAACCCAATCTACCTCCGGGTAAGTTTTCAGATAATATATACACTGTTCAAGATGGTTGGGTTTCCATTCATCGTCACTATCGTAAAACGCAATAAAAGTACCATTTGCAACCTCAGTTCCTGCTTGTCTTGCGGCACCTGGGCCTGCGTTTTCTTGCTTTAAAAAAGTAAGATTTAAAGGATACGAACTAACTATATCTGATAAGTTATCCGTGGATCCATCATCAACTATGATTAATTCCCAGTCTTTATACGTTTGAGCCTCAATACATTTAATTGCATTTATGATGAACTTGGCTCTGTTGTAGACAGGAATAACTATACTTGTTTCTGCTTTTTCTTGTATTTTGTTGGTCACGACCATATCACCTACATTTCGGTACAAAATTAACCGTTTGTACTATGTTTATTATTCACTGAAAACCTTCGTATTATGTGTTTGTTTAAACGTTTGATGTAAGTAATAGCTCGAAAAGCTTCAACGATTTTTAAATTTCTAATGTGTGGCTTTACAAACATAGTAAAAATATCAGATGATTGGCTATGTGCATTCACATTGCCTATTCGATACATCGCACCAAAAAATGGGATTGGCATTAAACTGAAGCCAATTTCATTTAGCCACTCTTTAACCAGTAAATGACTACCAAGCCTTTCTTTAATTATATCTTCATCCAATTCGATATTAATTGTTTGAGGCGTATATAATTCGTTCCTGATGATTAGAGAGGTTCCGCACAATTGGTCGAAAAAATAGCATTCATATAGAAGGTTTTTACCCTCTGGCCAGACATAGCCTTTATCTATGTACCACCCGTTTTCTCCTCTATTTTTTTCAACGTACTCTACGAGAGAGGAATTTAAAAAGTCATCATCATCAACAACCATTAAATACTCTGAATTTGGTCTTGTTTTCATACCTGTAAGTATGCGGCGACCTTTATCTAGTCGGACGTAATCATGAACTTTTTCTAAATCGTGTTTATCCTTCTCGTAAAAAGGGTTTGGTAGAAAATCTACCCAAATTGCTTCAAATTTTTCAGGTAATTCTGGTAAGTCAGATCCGCTATTAGCAACGATTACACAATCCCAGTTATCGCTTTTCTGGTTTTGTATAGATTTGATCGTCTGAGACAAATTATTTTTTATTTGCTCCCAATTTTTTGCGTTGAGGTAATGCCTCACTGGAATGACGAAAGTAATTAGGTCTTGGCTCATACTATTTGACCTTAAAGTGGTCTGACTCAGTTAGCTTTAGCACGTCTCCAAGCTTTTGCTCGAAAACTTGCTCTGCACTTAAATAGGTCACGTCATCAACTAATGTTTTGAGTTTTGTTTTGAAAAGTGAAAATTTGATGTGCGACTTAACGTTTGATATCAGGCTAGTTGTTGGATCGTATATTGGCGTCAAAACATTGGGAGAGTAATCGATCCCCATTGAACTAGTCCAGTCTTCCCATTTAAATCCAAGTGCATTATGAATTTTTACTGGAATCCATGGCACACGTAAAGTATCGGCAACAATCGCACCATGCATTGCTTCTGTAATTACACTTTCTGATTTGTTTATCGTATCGAGGAATTCTTCTAGGTCTGCATTTGGGGCGATATAGCGAATATCTAGATCGTCGCATGCGCGTTTTATAATCTTACCGCTTGACCAATCGGTATTGATATGAGGTATAAAAGTGGTTTTATATTTCTTTTTTGTATCGATTTTTTTGTCAGCTAAAAGTATCGCTGCATCTGTTTTTGCTATATCTCCAGGTAATTTTAACGCCTCACATGATTTTGGGCCACGTACCCCAGCAAAAGTCAGCTTTTCATGGCCTATTAATTGTCCATGGTTGCCGTAACCCACTCCTGAGCAGAAGATAATAGCCTTTTTATAAGGTTTAATTTCAACAAGAAGACCGTTGTTTAATAGTGTGCCAATGCCAATAACGCACGTGTCTTCCGACGCAATGACTGATTTTGGCAGGAATCGTTGAAGAATATAGGGGTTAATGTCATCGCCAAAGTTGCGTTGCCCATGTTTTTTACTGAAGTCTGAATGATAATAAATTGCCAATTTTTAATTTCCTTTTGAGCAAAAATAACTTATAGCGAGCGATTTCATTAATTCTTTAGTTCGTCGAAGCACCATAAAATAGGCTTCTTTCTAACACATATTTTGAAGCCTCAACCGTTAAATGATTAGAATCAAACAGCACTTGACTCTCATTCAAAAAAAATGGACATACACCATTTTGTTGACACAGTATGTTTTCTACATTAACTATTTTGACTTTATCACTTTGTAAAGAGCTCAAGAGTTCGAAATTTGACGCTTGGTTAGTGAAGTTTTTTAGTTCTTTACCAACGCGTAAGTTACGAACTATGAGTTCCGGTGCTGGAGCTGCTGCTTCTGGTAAACTATTCATTATGACTATCTTATCAATAGAGGCCTCAAGATATTTAATAACAAGTTTGAGTTGTGTCTCGATGTCACTGTATTGACTTTTTTCATTATCTTGCAGCAGCTTCTTATCGGCATATACCGACCATCTGGCACTTATAACTGCGGTATTAATTAATGGCGATGTATCTAAAACACTTTTGAATCTGTTTTGAAGTTCCAGACATGCCTCACGGTTCAAATTTGTTTGCTCTAAAACTGCACCAAATAGCGGAGGGCATCCTCCTTTAGTAAGATATCTGGCTGACTCACCTTGTTGCACAAGCTTTTCATGCAACGCCCAAACATGCATTTGTGCATGAGAGTCACCATAAACCAGCATTGTTGGCTCAGCATCAACATTACCTACAATACAATCAAAATACTCATGTGTTTCATGTCTGGCTATACATCTTCCAGGCACTTTTGCCCACCTCTGAACACTTAGTAAATGGCGTTGATTCTCTGTAAGGCGATTAAGCAACTCAGGTGAAGTTTTATTCACTCCATATGCAATTACGCCTATGGATAGAGGAATAATCGCTAAAACAATCGCTATCCAATTATTTTGGAGCGTATTTTTTCTAAACATATTTTCGAAATAGCGGTGGGTTAAATCAGCTAGAACAAAGCTAGCGATACCAACGATAACTACTTGTTTTATGTCGGGTTCAGGCTGATATAGCCTCACACCAATTATTAAAGGCCAGTGCCATAAATACAAGCTATAAGAGATCTTACCGACGTATTTCATAAATTGGTTATCAATGATTTTTAACGCACCGAACGGAGTAACACGTGACAAACCTATCGCCAAAATTAAGCAAGTTGCTAGTGAAACCCAGATAGCGCTGACACCAGGAAAAAGCGTGTTTTTATCGTAGATAACCGATAAGGAGAGCAGAGTAACTATTGAAAGTATAGCCACAAAATTTGCGAGAAATTCGCTTTTACCCATATAGCGTTTAAGCAAATTCTTATTTTGCATGACGAAAACTAGCCCTCCGAGACTGAATTCAAACGCTCTAAATGGGGTTAGGTAGAATACAGCGTCACTACTGCGGCTCAAATAGAACTGAGCCGCTATTAATGTAATCAAACTGAGTAGTGAAAGACAAAGAAAAGCGAAACGTCCGCGAGCAAATAAATAAATGATGAATGGATATAGAAGATAAAACTGCCATTCAGCGGATAGAGACCAAGTATGTAGAAGCATGTTGTTATCTTTGGTACTATCAAAATAGTTCGCTGTAAAAAAGAAGAAAACGTTTGATGCATAGACTGAAGCTGCGATTATAGACTTACTTAGGGCATTAATTTCTGTAGGCAGTGCAATGAAAAAAATCCCCAGCAACGCAATAACTGCAATGACAAGAGCCATTGCTGGTACGAGACGTCTCGCTCTGGCCAGAAGGAACTGAAAGTATGGGAGCTCCTTTTTTTCTATCAATATTTGTGTAATTAAAAAGCCCGAGATAGTAAAAAAAACATCGACACCAATAAAACCACCAGATAGATAATTTGGCTCTAAATGAAAAACTAGAACCATTAGTACTGCAATGGCCCTTAATCCGTCGATAAAACCATAATAGGGTTTTTCTATGTTACTGATGTACGTCGTCATTTATTAATTCTTTTAGTCTTTTGCATCGTTCTTTGAGTGAACGATATCAGGCTTATTGTTTGTAAGGAAAATATTTACGCAGCATACAGATAGTGCAATCAACCAATATAGCACCTCTGCCCTAAGTCTGTTTATAAAAGTCATTGCCATGATAAAAGTCACAAACCCACTTGATACCGAGAGAACAAGTGCGCTGTTAACAAAGTCTCTCGCATTCCAAAGATGCGTTCTTACCTTTACAAAAGCGCGGTGAGTGTAAAAAATCATTAAGGTGAAAAAGAGTAATCCCAGATAACCTGCTTCAGAAAGAGTTTCAAACCAGGTTGAATGAACTGCCCGATTTCTCGAGCCTCCTGTATTTACATCTTGCGGAATATACTGTGGTGCATAGTACTGAAAGCCACCAGCGCCAGCACCAAACGGGTGATCTTTTGCCATATCCAGTGTCGCAAGCCAGAAAAACACACGTGTCGAACCTGTTTCTTGGTCTTCGTTTAGGGTGGACTCTTCCTTCACACTCATCATTCGATCTATAAAGGTGGTGTCGGCCAGGCGAAAGAAGGCTGCAACGAATAAGATCATACCGGCAAATATTGCGCGTTTTTCCTTAATCGTAAACGCGTCGTTCTTAAAGCTGATAAAAAGGAAATAGCCTATACCGGCGACAACGCCTAACAAGCCGCCACGACTATTAATCAAGATGAGCGAGTTAAGAACAAAGACTAACCCGATGCCGTATAGCCCCCGGGCAATTAAGCGTTTATCTGCAATAAGTTTGGCAATAAAAAGCACAATGGTAGGGGCTAGTGCGGCAGCAACTAGGTTGGAGTCGGGAGCATCTACCATTCCAACCCCGGAGACCCGCCCTGAACTGTCTCGCCCCCAGCCATAAATATAAAAACTGAGCAAAAACGCACTGAGCAAGTATGAATCAATAATCCAGTAAATGTGTTTTTTTTCAGTACATAATTTAACCATTAACAGCGTTACAACCCCAATTGTGAGAAATGCGTCCATTGATGATATGTGGTATTCTGTGAACGGGGCATTAAAGTAAGCAGCACAAAAACATATTATTGTTAGCCACATAAAAGTAATTTGAGGGTGTTTGAAATATTTGTTTGGCCAGTATTTTCCAAACCCAATGAAAAATACGATTAACATTGTAAGCACAAGATAAAACTGTGCACCTAAAAACGGCAGGTAGCTTCCCCACCACTTGTTTTGAGGGTTTAAGAAGTAATCGAGCTGGTACACCATAAAAATAAGTACCGGTCCATGTCTAAGCGACATGGCTAACCCCGTCAAAAATGGAATGAGATAGAGCAGTGCAGATATCACTTGCCATGCTCCATGCTTTCTATTTTACGTATCACTTCGGGGCCTTTTATTTTCCAATCGAACTGCTTGGCATGTTTTCGAGCATCTACGCCCATTTGCTTTCGTTTTTCGGTATCATTTGCTAACAGGGTAACATGCTCTACTAACGCATCAGGATTACTACAATTCAGGCTGAAACCTGTTTTACCGTCTAAGAGTGTTTCGGGTGTACCACCAGATAAACCACCAATAACGGGGATGCCACACGCCTGCGCTTCTATCATTACTATTCCAAAGCCTTCAATATTACGCCCTACATCTCTATTGGGTAATACAAATACGTCTGCCTGTTGATAGCACGCTACCATGTCTTCATCGCTCACGTTGGGCATAAATCTAATGTTATCACGCAAGTTCAGTTCGTGAGTTAGCTGTTTAAGGTATTCAATACGCGGGCCACTGCCAATAATGGCATACAATGCATAAGGAACGTTTTTCACAATATCTGCCATGGCCTTAACCATCATATCGTGGCCTTTGCGTTCCTCTAGTCTTGAAACAGTCACTAAAACAAACCTGTCTGTCCAGCCAAGTTTTTCGCGAGTATTTTCACAGCGGGGTGCTGGTACGAATGCAGATGTATTTGCCCCGGGATTAACAATACAGCATTTATCTTTCTGTACATCCCAATGTTCAAGCAGCAAACGGTGTGAATTTTTACTATTACAAATTAGAAGGTCTGCTCGCTTAAGCACCGGGCGTAGAATGGCTGTCATACTTCGGCTGGTCGCGCTATTCTCAATATCTTCACCATGTATATAGCAATAATAAGGAATACCTTTAAAAAGCTTGAACAGCATGGCAACAAAGCCTTCAGGAATGCATCGCCCGCAATGAATAGCGGTTACATTGTATTGTTTAATAATCTTTCTAAGTTTTAAAAAAAGTTTTGTGTAAAAAATTAGGCCGCCCAGTGAAAATAAAGCCCAATCAGACCAAGACGTATAGTCGAAAGAAATTCTATGAATATTTAGTTCGGCTTTATTATCAAAAAGTGTGTCACCTTCTGCACTGCCGGCCACCACAACATACTTATCGGCATCTTGGCGAGAGTATACCTCCCATAACCAACGGCCGCTTCCACCATGCATTGGTGGGAACACTTCAGAGAAAACCAACTCTACTTTTTGTTTATGTTTCACGTTAAATTCTCACTGAACCGAAGGCATAAGGTTATTGTATTTAACTCGGAATGCTTCATTCATTTTTTGTGCACTAAATTGCAATTCAAATTTTTCGATCGCATTTTTACCAAAATTTTCGCGCATTTCATGGTGCTGTGTTAATTGTGATATTGCTGCTGCAAATGCATTTTTGTTATCGTTTTCTGTTACTAGGCCGTTAGTATTGTGAGTAACAACTTCAGCGTTGCCGCCTGCATCGGTTACTACACAAGGCTTGCCTAAGCTCATTGCTTCAAGCAACGTCATTGATGTTCCTTCGCTTAACGACGAAAGTAAAAAAACATCCATTAGTGCTAAATAGTTTGCAGGCTTGGCAATATAGCCAGTAAAAACAACCTTATCATTGATGTCTAACCTACCTACTTCTTGCTGCAGTGCTTCACGCATTTCTCCATCTCCTACAAGGAGTAGGTAAATGTCGTCTTGGCTTTTTGCGGCTTCCGCAAATGCGTTAATCATCATTAACTGATTTTTAATCGGGTCGAACCGTGCAATGGTACCCAAAATTATGTCGTTTTCATCAAGCACTAACTGCGTGCGCAACGCATCTACTTCGTTCTGCTTTACTACTAATGCTTCAATACCGTTGTAAACCACGTCAATTTTACGACTAGGGATAAATTCATAGGTCACCAAAGCATCTTTTGTTGCCTTTGAAATGGCGGTTACCTTCGACGTGAAACAGAGCAATATTGGGTTAACGAGCTTTCTTTTCCAACTTGTAGAGTCAGGGTAAAAGCGCCCATGTTCCGTAAAAATAACCTTGGTTTTTGTAAAGGCGGCTGCTAATGCACCATAAACCCAAGGGGTGTACTGGTGGCAGTGCAAAATGTCTATGTTTTTTTCTTTAATATGTTGCCTTATTGCCTTAATAAGTGATGTATCGAAACCTGGTTTGCGTTCTTGCGTAGTGATGGAAATACCAGATTGCGCAAGCTCTTCACCCCAAGGGCCTAAAGGGGTTTCAATGCAATAAATTGACATGTCGATATTGGCGTCGGTGTTGCCCTCTATGAGGTTCTTGACCACCATTTCCGTGCCGCCAATACGCATGTCGTAGGTAACGTGCATTACTTTCATTATGATGCACGCTCTTGTATAACGGCATATCGGTCATACCACATTTGGTACATCAGCATGCTCCACAATACAATGCCGTGGTTTTTGCTACGGCTTTGATGCTCCTGCCAAATGGAATTAATGGCGGCTGTACTAAATATTTCGCTCAACCCCTTATTGCATTGAAGCAGTTTTGATTCTGACAGCACTTTTAATTCGTCCCTGAACCAATCATCTAAAGGCGTACTAAACCCCATTTTCTTTCTATACAGCAAAGAATCGGGAATAAACGGTTTAAACACTTCTTTCAGTAAGTACTTCTTTTCTCCATCACGGTATTTTTGTGAAGAGGGAAGGGTAGCGGCAAATTCTGCCACTTGATAGTCAAGAATAGGGGCCCGAACTTCCAAAGAGTTAGCCATACTCATTCTGTCTACTTTCACCAAAATATCGCCTGTCATATAGGTTTTAATATCGGTGTATAAAATTTTGCTTAAATGGTCTGGTCCATCGGCCTTGTTATACATATCAAGAGTATATTGGCTAGGGTGGTAACCGTTTAGCGTTGCGGCTACGTCGGGTTTAACCAGCTTATTCCACATATCGTCGGTCATCATACTGTTTGTGATGAAAAAGCCCATGGCGGGGTCGTGCGATAAACTGGTAAGTAGCGATTTCCCTTTCCTTCCAATAGCCCCTGGAAATACACTGGCTATTTTTACAAGACTTGGAATTATCTTTTTTCTAATGCTTTCAGGAAGCTTATTCCTGAGTTTGTTTTCAATGTCGTCCGTAGTGTACTTTTCGTAGCCCGCGAACATTTCGTCGCCGCCATCGCCTGCTAATGCAACAGTAACCGCCTTTCTGGCTAGTTCAGACACAAAAAACGTAGGCACCAACGAAGGGTCGGCAAAGGGTTCATCAAAAAAGCTAGCAATATGTTCTAATTGCTCTGCAATATTTTGATGTACCGTAAATTCATGGTGTTCTGTATGGTATTTTTCTGCTATTTCTCGGGCAAAATCGGCCTCGTTAAACGCTTTGTCATCAAAACCGATGGTACACGTTTTCACTGGGCTGTTGCTTGCTTCAGCCATCATAGCGACAACACCAGAGCTATCTACACCGCCGCTTAAAAAGGCACCTAAAGGAACATCACTAATCATGCGCTGCTTCGTTACTTTTTCTAGCAGAGTTTTAAGCTTTTGTTTGTTCGTTTCTTCGCTGTTCCCCGTGACATGTTTGAAACTTAAGTCCCAATACTCTTTTATTGAAAACCCATTTTTATTTAAAACAAGGTAATGCGCAGGGGGAAGTTTATGTATGTGTTTAAAAATGCTTTTAGGGTCTGGCACGTACTGGTAGGCAAAAAAGTCGTGCACGGCGTCTAACCGTATTTCTCTTGGAATATCTTGTAGTGCAAGTATGGCCTTTATTTCTGACCCAAAGGCAAAACGCCCGTTGTCTGAAAAATAGTACAGCGGCTTTTTGCCTAAACGATCACGAGCAATGAATAGCTCTTGCTTTGTTTTATCCCAAAGGGCAAAAGCAAACATACCATTTAGTTTATCGAGGCATTTAACACCTTCTCGCGCGTAAAGTTCTAATATTACTTCCGTGTCGGTATGGCTTTTAAAAATAACACCTTGTTGTTCAAGCTCTGCTCGTAGTTCCAAAAAGTTATAAATTTCACCGTTAAATACAATAACTAAATTATTGTCGGCAGAATACATGGGCTGGTTGCCCGCTTCCGATAAATCCAAAATACTTAAGCGACGATGGCATAAACCAATATGATCATCTAAATATATACCGCTCGCATCCGGGCCTCTATGCACGATGGCTTTGTGCATTGCCTCTAATGAAGCACTTCCACCTTCCTGATAATTAAACAGGCTAAACCCTGCAATGCCGCACATACGTTACGATCCTATAATGAAATGTAAGGTCGAATTAACGACCCTGCTGAAACGGTTATACTAAGTGGTAGCTTTTGCCATATGCTTTCTACCATTGAACGCAGTTTATTCTGTTGCGACGAATCAACTTTTTCTGTAATCGGTCTACCTGCTGAATTGTACTTTTGCCAGTTAAGCAATTGCGGCTCAGCACCCCATTGCTTTTTAAATTTGTAAGTACCCTCTTCAAAGGTAGAGCGTCCAAAATCAAAACATTCAATGCTGTTATCTGCACAATGGGCTAATAGCGACCAATACAAAAGCATATTAGGTGCAAGTTTGTTGTATTCCCGAAGTGTTGATGCCCACGGAATAGAGGCATTAGTGTTATTTTTAATAACTAACCCTGCACCAATGGCTTTGCCGTCGTGATACACCACACCGATAACGCTATTGCTGCCGTATACTTTGATAATGTGTTGAAACCACTTTTTAGCATGTACTGGAGAGCCTAAATCTCGCATGTTTGTTGCATAAACGTTGTAAAATTCGTCAATGAATTTTTGTTCAGTACCAAGAGCTGCAGTTAAGCCATTCTTTTCAGCTTTGCGAATTTGACTACGAAGCTTAGATTTGAAACCTGCCAATAGCGCTTCGCTACTTTCAGGTAAAGGCAAAAGCATACGCACTTTTTGGTGTTTAAGTGATTCAGGCTGTTGGGTTATGTTATCTACATTGCGTACTTCTAATTGTTTAATGTTCGCCTTACTTACGTGTTGCACTAAGAACTGTCGCAGTTGTTCTTCAATTTCTGCGTTGTCACCAATAGCATAGCCAACATCACAGTAAGGAAGGGCGCAAAGCTGTGTGCCCAGGAAAGGCGTTTTCATAAGTACTGAGGGCATTACGCCTACGATACACTGAGTCTCTTTATTTTTAGCTATGATGCCAAAGCTGTCGTGGCCATACGCATCTTTGACTGCTTGCAGCCAACCAAAACGGTGGTAGGCAGATGCACGGGTATGCTGGCTTACGTAATCGTTCCACCCGTGTAAGTCGCTATACGCAGCGATTTGAATTTCTATCTGACTATCAAAATTTTGAACATCATTTTCCAAAATAATGCTCCTTGGGCGAGTTTTCGATTAATGGTACTTCGTTCTCTTTTAGTCGCTCAGCTGCTTCAGTGATAGTACAAAACGAAATATTTGCTTTTGTTTCCAAGTCTTTTAAAAAGTCAGTAATACGAAGGCAAATTAAGTCATAAGCGTTATCTACATTAAGTAAACCAGTTACACCATCAATTAAGCTAGAGCTATGCAAATACATGTGTATTACCTTATGCTGCTTACCCAAGCAGGTATCACTTAGCTCCACCATACTGCTAGTGTCGGATAACTCAGGACTAAGGTATATTTTTTTAAGAATTTTGGTATGCCAAAGCATGCCAATTATTCTTAACATTGAAAATGGAGGCCTAGATAAAACTGAATGGATATTATCTGCATTGCGGAAGTTTGATACATTAAAGCCAGCAGTAACAGGAATTTCCATTATATTCCGTTGGCTGCCAGGTTGAAGGGCATTGTCAAAGCTAGGGTAGTATGGAGTATTAGGTGCGCCCTTGCAGTGAAAGAATGGGTTTTCGTAAAACGGATATACACTGCTGTCTACGGTAATGCCTCTCGAGGCAAGCAGTTCAAGTGTTTTACCTTTCATACCCCAGCGACCGCTTCTGAAGGAACGTGGCGTAACCCCTATTTTTTCATTGATAACACGGTTCAGTTCATCCAGTTTTTGCACAACTTGCTCTTCAGGCAAATTAATGACATGAGATTCCGCTTCTGTTGTTTTACCAAAGTAGGGCGGGTTACACCACGGATGTAAATGGGCACCAATCTCTGCTTTTTTGGTTTTTACAAACTCGCGAAGAATATGGCTGCCCTGAGCGTCGTTGGCCACAGCATAATCAACAAAATAGGTGGGCCTTATGCCTAGCGACTCACAAAAGGCTTGAAATGCAGGAAGCTTCTCAACATTTTTTACTGAACAATCATGCTGGGGAAACTCACTGTCCCACTGCCATTCTTCTTCAGTGTCTATGGTGAGCACAAACAATACGTTTGGTTTACCCATTTTGCTGCTCGTTTAGCATAGTAGAGAACAACTCATGATATTCGTCAGCCATCCGCTGTGCTGAGAAGTTTTCTTGCACAAATATGCGCGCGTTTTGCGCTAGCTGCTGAGCGTAATTTGTATCGTCTAGTAACGTTTCCCAGTCTTTTTGAAGTTGCTGAGTATCGTGAAGCGGCGTGAGTAACCCGCTTTCTCTATGAGTGATAAGTTGATCGATACCTGCAATGTCATAAGCCGATACAGGAATTTCCATAGCACAGGCCTCCATTAAACAGCGCGGAATACCTTCAAGGGTGGAGGTCATTACAAACATATCAAAATCACGAAGTTGCTCGAGTCTGTCGTTTCTAAAACCTAAAAACGATATTGCACTCTCGCTGTCTAGGGTATTTGCATAAGACTCTAGCTTGGGCCTGTCTTCACCATCTCCTAGAAATACTAACTCTATATCATTACGCTTTTTATACAGCGCATCAAAGCAGTCTAGTATAGCGGTAATGTTTTTGCGGCTAATCATTTGGCCAACAAACCCTATTACCTTTTTACTGTTTTCCGGCTTTGGTTGCTTGGTTACTCTCACAGCTTCTACTTCTGATAAATCTACGCCATTTTGAATATAAGCTAATTTATGTTCGGCAATATTAAATTGCTTTACATCAGCCATTAACTGCCTAGAAAGTGGCACTACTTTGTCTGCAAAGCGCATTGCCTGGCATCCGGCCCAAATAAATAGGCGAAGTTTAAAGTCTTCCGCATTTTCAAAGCCGTGTGGCGTTACAACGCAGGGAATGCCTGCTTTTTTAGCCGCCATAACCCCTAAAATATCTGATTTATAACCGTGGGTATGAATAATATCGATGTTATTGTCTTTTATAAGTGCAGCGAGTTTTTTTACGGCACCTAAATCGAATCGGCCATGCATAGGAATGTGGTGGGTTTTACCGATAGGTTGAAATTGTTTAACGAGCTCTAAGTCTTCGGTGCCTGGCTCTAACGTTACTGCCAGCTCGCTAGTCACACTGCTAGGCATGTGTTTAGACAGTGCCAATACCCAGCGCTCTGCGCCATAAAAACCCGTAGAACAAATAAACTGCAATATTTTCATTATTATTTATGCGAGCTGGTGGTTACCGCGCCGCGTGCTCCTAATAGTGTTCCTATGGCTCTTGCTGGAAAGTACACAAGGTAAAAGCGTAGGCAATTTAAAAACGAAACTGTGTTGCCTACCAACTTTTTAAGCCTAAATGTATATGCCAAAAGAGGTGCCCCTGCGATTATGCTGGATATAATAGCGAAGTTGGTTTGTGAATACAGCAGGCAAAGCAATAAAATTATAATGCCTAGAGTAACGGCAAAAGGAACTATAAAGCTGGGTAACTCACGAAGGGGGATCGGCCTGCCACTGGTTGACGCGATGTTTGATTGTCCACGCCAAATTTCTTTTTTAAACATGGGGCCGAAAGCTTTGTCTTCCCCTAGGTGCACATAATGAGTCTCAGAGGTGTAGTAAAGGCCGCCATGTTCGTTAACTTGTCCAGTAAAATAATAATCTTCACAGGTTAAAAGGTGTTCTGGGAAGCCATTTACTTTTGCAAAGGTGTCTTTGTGCAAAAACAGGTTCCTGCCAGGCAAAAAGCTTACGGTGGTATCTAATTCAGCATTGCTAAGCGAGGTTCTTATTCGTTCTAGCGGCGGCGCATTTTTTGAGTTAATTTGCATTGCAGCAACTAAGGCAAGTGAAGATGACTGCTGTAGTTTTTGAAGCATTACCAACGCATAGTCACTTGCAAGACTGACATCAGCATCGAGAAAGGCAAAATAAGTCCCTGTCGCTTTTTCCGCGCCTAAGTTTCTAGAATGCGAAATACTGTTTTCATCATCGTTGTAAATAATTTTTAAAGAAAAGAATTGCTCAAACTCTTTGAGCCTTTGCGATACATTACTATTTTGACTAACAATAACCACTTCAAATTGCTCTGAAGGCAGGGTTTGATGCTTTATACTATCGAGTGTGTCGATAAGCATCTGTTCTCTGCCTTTGTGAGGAATAATAAAGCTAATTAACGCGGTCATTTTAGCTCTCTCACGGTTTGCCCAGCCACTGTTGAAGTTGCACAAAGCGCTTCACTGCTTGGGTGCGTTCTTTGCTAAGGGAAAAATGACGAATTGAAGCAAACAAAAACGTACTAAGACTCTCTGAGTGTGTTTCTATCTTCATGCGGGTGTCTATAAACATTGGGCGCGGTATTGCTTCAAAGGATTCAAAGTTCATATTTTGCATCATTAAACACAGCAGACGTGTAGTCTCACTTTCTTTAGTGTTACTAAGTCTATCGATAATCTTGGTTTGTAAATCGAGCTTTTTGTCTTCTATTTCGCTCACTAAGTTGGGTAAGTATGCTTTGGCAAAAGCGAGTAAACAAAGCTTTCGTAAATCTTGACCTGTCCATGTTTCATTCGGAAATTCTAAAATGTCAGGCTTCTCTAAATACAGGTATTCGTTGTTTACCATCCAGGTTACATAATGCGATAGTGCTTTAACTGCATAGGCATAGTCGTAATCATTTTGCTGGTGCAGTTCTTTAAGCTGAATAAACCGGCAAACTGCCTGAAAGAAGACAGTATAAAACCATGTTGCTTCAACATTGTCTAAATTTCTTTCACTAATTTCATCTGTTGGCGACACTGTGTGCTGAATGATATATGCACACTTTTTTAAATCTCCAATTTCATTTAACAGGGTATATCTATCCATTAATGCTTGAAGATAGTTACCCGTTCCCCTGTCTAAAGGATATTGGCCTGTTTTTACGTTTTTAAGGCCTTCGGTACCTGCATTTTTGATTAACAGCAATGCATTTAATAGTGTGCCATCACCTTCATAATAGCCCTCTATCCAACCGCAAATTTCTAGCAAGGCGTTTCTGGAAGTATTGCTGCCGGTTAATAAGTAGTGATGCAGCAGCCCGTTTGTATAACAATGCTGTCCGCCAGGACCACCACCGCCTGCATGATCTTCGTATACGTCGCTAGGCTGGTTTTTTGAATACGTTCTATGACCCGCGGTATGGGCGGGTACATAATGATCGGTATGCCAAAAAAGCCCCCCAGAATACTCTGGCTTATCAAGAGTCGTGTGATAAACATCAATATTGGCAACATGTTTTGCCAAGTTATCTGCTAACTCTTTCCAACGGTGATCGCCACTCACTGTCCATTGATATAGCATGCCGCAAAGCGGATCGTACTGATTGTTGTAATGGGAAACGAAGTACTCTGTGTCTGTCGCCAACGCTTTTTCATGGTCGGCGTATAATTCACCAAAATGCCGCCAGCCAAACTCGTCAATAGCATCCCGTTTGTTAAAAAATGAGTTGTCGCCCTTTATTCCTTTATCTATGAGTTGCTGAAGTTGTTTTGGGGCATTGAAGGGCGTAAAGGGAAGGCATGAGGTGTACTGAACCCAGTCTTTGCAAAGTGTCACTTCGAAGGTGGTAATGGGGCCTGCCGATAAAGATATACTTCGCGTTAACTGCTCTCCTGGTTGTAGTTCTTGTGGTTCACTATCTTTCGCACCTAGCAAGCTAACAAACGTACTTTCTTTAGTCGCGGTCATTGCTGAGGGAAAGTGCTGCCAAAACTCTTTTGCTTCAAGCACATAATCAGAACTGTCTTCTAATTTAAAGGTAGCAAAAGGTTGGCATTGATCAGCTTCGTATTCTAATTCGCCATTGCAATAAACTTTAGCGCCCTTATGGGATAAGTTTACTTTATTTGCAGCGTTCACATGCACAGGGCTTTGCCAATGTGGCTTTCCACTGGATGCCTGGTGAATGAACGCACTGTCAAAGGGGGCATCGAGCGTTTGATTATCGTTTACATATAAGGTGTTAGCTTGCTTACTTATAGCGAGTGACAACTCATTAATACATATAGATGATGGGTCTCCTAAATCCCATTGTCCATTTGGGTGCAAAGATGCCGCTGGGTTAGTAATGGTGATATCGCTTAACACGTCACCATTGGCTAAAAAAACCGTGCTTTCAAGTTCAACATCTAGAGCTTTGTTTTGTATCTCAAGCTGCCCTTTGTGTTTGATTCTCACGGCTACATTATGGCAATGGCTTCTTAATACCGTATAACTAAAATCACTTATATGTGAAAAGGGCAGGGCGTTGTGTTTGTTGCCGTTGTAGTGGGCTAACGATGTTGTAAGCGCGTTATTTACGTTGAAACAACCTGGATGGTTACGATTTACCGTAATCATCTGGCCGTTTGATATTGTGATGTCTATTTGGCCCTTCGAATCCCTTGGCCTAATGGGATTGACATAAGAAGGTTGAGTAGATTTTGCCAGTTTTAGCAAATAATTCCTCGTTTCATTTGACGGTATAGACGCTATACCCGTGATGTACAGCCACTTTATTGAACCGTCGTGCCATAACAGCCGTGGTTCTAATGAGGCCCTTACATACTCGTCATTCTCATCAACTAACTGAAGTGAGTCTGATACCGAAAAATTACCCTTAGGGCAGGGCACTCCAACACAGAATGAGCCGCGTTGAGTGTGCGAACTCGCGTTACGTAAACTAAAAACAATATGCTGCATTGGGCTACTTGTACTTCTTCCGTGATAGGCAATTTAAAAACACCGTAATACTTTATATCACTTGTTATGTAATGCCAACGTGTTTACCTTTCTATGCAATCGAACAATAGAATGGCAGCACGGCTAGAAAAAATGCAAACAGAGTTTGTAGTGTGAAGTGAAAGACATAGTCAATATATTGGAATCAAAACTACTACTGTTGGTTATTTTGACGAGCTAAAGCCTTCAACGTACTATAGCTACGGGAATTAAAAATTTTGCTAATGGACGTAAAAATGGCGAAGCTTCGCAAAATCACTGTCGTATCTCAGCGGGTGCCTTACCCGCCCAATAAGGGCGAAAAGCTTCGTACTTATCATCAGATTGAGTTTTTAACACAACTTGGCTATTGCGTTGATGTGCTTTGTTTAGGCGAAAACACACAAGATAGTGCCGACGCAAAGGAGCTTGGTAAGAAGTTAGGTATTTCGGTGACAGTATTCCCTCTTCCTCATAAAATTAAGCGCTATAGTTGGGCATTGATGCATCGACAAGCCATTAGCGTTGGCGCGTTTTATAGCAGTGCACTTCAAAAGGAAGTGAATGCCCGTTTAATAAATGGCTGCGATGCACTATTACTCAGTGCTTCAAGTCTTGGATACTATGTGTTTAATGCTGCTAATTATGACGATAGAACGTGTGCGCTTTTTATGGATATGATGGATGTAGACTCTGATAAATGGAGACAGTATGCTGAGTCGAGCTCATTTCCTATGAGCGTGGTATATCGTCGAGAGAGCAAGCGAATAAAAAGGCTTGAAGCGAAAGCGAATATAGAGTTTGAAGATACATTTCTTATTGTTAAAGAAGAAACCCGGTTATTTGAAAAAACAGTGAGTGCGTTCAAACCGGTTAAAGTGCTAGGAAACGGTTTAGATTTTTCTGCTTTTTTTCCCGCCCCAACGCCCGCGAACGACACAAATTTTCTCTTCACTGGCGTTATGGATTACAAACCAAACGTAGACGCCGTTATGTGGTTTGTGGAGTATTGCTGGCCAACAATAAAACAACGTTTGCCTGGCGCCACCTTTACAATAGGTGGAATGAACCCGACAAAAGAGATACAGCAACTATCAGAGCGAGACAAAGCGATTGAAGTTACTGGTTTTGTAGACGATATGCTGCCGTATTTTCATAAAGCGACTGCCTTTGTTGCTCCGTTTCGACTTGCGAGGGGCGTTCAGAACAAAGTGCTACAGGCTGCTGCATGCAAATTACCCGTGATAACCACCAGCATGGGGGCAGAGGGAATTAGCTACGCGAGTGAGAATACTATGTATATTGCAAACGAAGAAAACAGATTTATAGAAGCCTGTGTAGACTGCGTAAAAAAAACTGACACAGCACAACAGCTAGCAGATAAGGCATACAGTGCGCTGCACAGTACCTATTCTTGGGAGCAGCAGTTACAGCCTCTTAAACAGGTTTTGGAAAGAATATGAAGCAACTTATCAAGCATATTGTTTTTCTGGTTCTAGCGCTTGTTATTAGCCCTGTCACGATCTCTTATAAACTATTGTCGTTGCTTTTAAATAAAGATGCTCTGATAGCGAGTTACAGCCAGGCTCTGTCACTGTTACCCGGCAAGATGGGAAGTTATTTACGCAGCGCCTTCTATCGATTTGCTTTTAAAAAATGCTCACCTGATGTGGTTATTTCCTTTGGTACGTTGTTTTCTCAGCAAGACACGAGCATTGATGAGGGCGTGTATATTGGGCCTCAATGCAATATCGGCAAATGCGCTATTGGAAAAAACACATTGTTAGGAAGCGGTGTGCACATTATGAGTGGAAAAGGACAGCACAACTTTTCAGACCCTTCAAAGCCAATAAAGGACCAAGGCGGTATATTTTCCAAAGTTGAAATAGGCGAAAATTGTTGGCTAGGTAATGGCGCGTTGGTAATGGCCAATATAGGTAAGGGAAGTATTGTTGCAGCCGGTTCTGTGGTGGTTGATGATGTGCCCGAAGGCGTTATTGTTGGGGGAAATCCGGCGAGGGTGTTGAGAGAAGTCTGCTGATCAACGTCTTTATTCTCGCAAGATAAGAAAGTACGCTTTTCTTTTTCACAAGCTTATGGGTATACATGGAATAGTTTGTATCAGAAAAGCTTTGCTTGTACCTGAAATCACCTGCGAGAAAGTCATAGGTAAGATATCCGAGCGATGCAAAATAATGCATACAATATAAATGTAATATATGGCCCACCTTAAAATACGTAAATTCAGGCGAAGGTGTTATCGCTGAGCAATAAAAATAGGCAGTGTTGTTTTGTGTGATGAAGTAAGCGTAGCCTAGTACAACATTGCTAGCGTGAAGCCTTACTATAACCGATGTTTCTGGTTGTGCTAGCATCATTCTGTGAAAGTAAACAAATTTCTCATTGTTAAAACCACTCCCTTCATTGGTGTTTCCCCAACGAGCTATATGAAAGCTAGACATTTGATCAAAAAATGAATTTTGTTCAGCTTTTGTCTGTGGTGAAGATAGCTCAATTTCTCCCACATTTTCTTTTAATCGTTTAATACTGCGCCGAAGTTGAGAGCGTGAGTTTTTCGATAACGTCAATAAAATGTCATCGATGTTACATAGGCGACTGAGTGTTTTGACATAACTTACGTTACAGTCACTACTGTAAAGTGTGCTGTTGTTGCTAATATGGTTGAATGTAAGCCGCTGGTCTGTGAGCGAAATTACAAGTTCACTCACAGAATACTTCGTGAAAAGTGTTTCACTAACAAGATTTAAAAAATTAGATTCATGCTGTTCTGCACAAAAAAAACGGTTATTTTCAACCCAAATTTGATCGACGTTAGTGTCGCCAGACTGATTTAAATAGGCGGCCTTCCATGATAAGCCATATTTTCTTACGTTTTTAACAGTAAAAAAACAGAAACCCACAGGCTTGTTGTTTTCTAACAAAATAAAAAGCTCTGGCTTGGTTTGTGCTATTCTCAGCCAATTACCAAGCCACTTATCGCTGCACATGCCATACGTCCAAGTAACGTCTATACCTTTACAAATATCTTCGAAAACGCTGACGCTGCACTGAGGTACTACTTCTATCGATAACTTTGGACTCAAGAAGCCGCTCGCTGTAATTCATTATTCAGTCGCTTTATGACTTCTTGCTCTTTAGCATTAGCCGGCGAGATGCCGCGAATTCTTACCCTGGCTTCATCGAACTTAGCGGCTTGAATTAGCGTTTCAACTCGAAGTATTTCAGCGCTAAAACTCCCTTTATTTTTATCAACAGCACTATTGGCTAACTCTATGGCTGCAGACGGCTTGCTCAATGCCAATTTGATGGATACAGCAGTATCAATGACTCTAATATTATTAGGTTGCAGAGTCAGTGCTTTATCAATCAGAGGCTCCGCGTCTTGTGCTTTATCATTCTGTAACAACAGCCATGCTAGGTTGTTGTAAATGGCAGTTGTTTCATGATTGCTGTCAATCAGGTCTTGGTATAATTGTATCGCTGTTAAAGGCTCATGCACCAGCATCCATTCTGCATATCTCAACTTAAAGCTAGTATCATTTGGAAACTCAGAATTGCGTTTTTCTGCAAATGCGCTTGCGGTTGAGACGTCTTCTAACGCTTGATAGCTTTTAAAAACTAACAATGCGTTTTCTGTTGATGGTAATTTCCCATACACAGTGGTGAATTTCTCAAGTGCTTGTCGCCACTTATTCTCTGTAGCGAGTATTAGGCCTTGGGTTTTAACATTAAAGTAGCTAGCATTAGGCGAGACGCTCTTCAACATGCTTTTTGCATTTGATATTTTGTTGTTTCTCGAGAGAAAATATGCGTCGATAGAAGATATATATGGTGTATTCGAAGCGCCAGAATTTTCTTTTATCAACTTTACAAACTCAAGCCCAGCTTCCCACTGTTGTTCCAGTTCATAGTAGTTTAATGCAACGCGAGTAACTTGCTCATTTACGCCACTATTTAACACCCATTGCTTAATGGTGTTGTGCACTTCCTCATGATTGCGCTGCTCTCTATGCAACGTAATAAGTAAAATATAGTATCTCTGAGGTTTATTGTCGGTGCCCTCTAGCTTTTGCAAGTAAGTTTTAGCAGCGTCCATATCTCCGTTTTGATAATTAAGAAAAGCGATGTCTACAGCCAAATTAGGAACAATGTTTTGCGCATTGGCGTATAGGTTGGTTAACCAATTAATGCTTTGCTTCAATGTATCATTTAAATTCGAGGCCTTTATTAATCCAGCCATACTAGAACTCGAGTACTTCTGCTTGAGTATTGTCTGAAACTGACGTATGGCGTATTCATACTCCTTGTTTTCAATTGCCTCAAATGCGGAGAATTTTTGAGCTATGAGATTATTAGGATCAATTTCTAATAATCTGCTTATTTCTCGTTTCGCCTCTGTCTGCCGGTCTACTTTTAATAATGTTGCTGCTTTTAACGACATTAAATCTGTATTTGAAGGTGAGGTTTTCAATAATTCACTCAATGTATTAAGCGCAAGCTCAATACTCTCGCCGGCGATAAGCGCACTGATATAAAGGGTAACCACGCTAATGTCAGCGTCAGTGAGTAATTTAACGAGTTCGCTTTTGGTTAACTGAGGTATCCCGCGAGAGACCAACGTTAAATTAGCAACTTGGCTCAAATCGTCATTTTGTATGTCTATATCCTTGATAAAATCAAGGAACGGCCCTACTTTTTCGGTGGCGTTTGAGCTTTCTAACTTCTCAATGATATCAAGGCCGAACAAAACACCACTGTCATCTTTAGGTAGCGCCTTAGCGTTGTTATTAAAAATACCTAATTTTAGCTCTGTAGCAATGAGGTATTTGCGCAGGTCTTTATTTTTTTCAACGATATCTCGATATTTTGTAAAATGTTCGTGAGCCTGCTCAAAATTCTGCAAATGGTAGTTTGAAACCCCTGCTACAATGCGCGAATCAATATTTTCTATTCCCTCTCGCATTGCAATGTTGATGTATTTTCTCGCGTCAGCGAAATTTTTTGTGTTTAACAAGAAAGCACTTCTAATAAGATTGGCAACGGCATTGTTACTTTGTTTAACAAGAAGCGCTTTTGCAAGTGTGTCTGCTTCTTGAAAACTTCCGTCTTTATAGTATGAAAGCATCGAATAAAACAGCGCCTGATTGTCGAAAGGACGCAAACGTTTAAGCGGCTCAGATATATGAGCAGCCTGCCGGTAATCGGCCTGAGAGAACAGTTTTTCGAGCTTTGCAAAGTACAGATAATAATTGTGTTGTGTCAATTCGTCGATATCAAGAGAAGTGGTATTCACATCGTGAAGCACCGTATTCTGCTCTGTGGTTTGAGGCGTTTCAAACCCACGGTTCGAATTTACCAGCGTCGTTACTTTTACGCTTTGTTGTTGTGCTTCAAGCGGAACAGTGTCTAAGAGGGCTTGATTTTCGGTGAAAAATAATACTTCTGCATATAATTCATAAAAGGTATTCGTTAGCAAATCACTTTTCGTATTCTCTAGGTAGTTTATAAATTCTTTTTCGGCACTTTCGTACTTACCTTGATAAAGATAAGACTGCCCTAGTAATAGCCGTAATTGAATATTCTCGGGAGCGCGCTGTATACTCTCTTTAAGCAATACTTCTGCTTCACTAGAAGAGTATTGTTCAAAAAATGCATCAGGATTAGATGTGTCTATATTTTTATGCGGTTGGCTGCACGAAAATGCAGTTGCGCAGAGTATGAGGTAAAGTGCGTATCTTTTCATAGCGATTCCTTTTCGCTTTACTTTACCTTCCTAAAGCGAAGAAATAAATACAGAAACACAAAACGAATGTATTTTTACAATGATGAAAAAAGCCGAGGAAAAATAATATTAACTCTATGTTGTTATGAAAGCTGTTTATCATATCAAAAACAAAGGGGCACATGAGCGCCCTAAATATGCTTTACGGCTTAACATAAAAAAGCCCCCAGTTGTAAATTGGGGGCTTGGCACTAGTATGCTATATCAATATTTATTTGCTTTTTAAGCGTCTAGAGAAACCTAAACCTAGTAGCCCAAGTCCGAAAACAGCTAGGCTAGATGGCGCAGGCACCTCAAGTGTAAGGCTTGCAGTATTGATGCTAGTTGTTCTTGTTAACCACTGAGCAGTTTGGGGTAGTGTACCTAGACCAAGAGAGTCAAGCACGTTCTGTTGGAACGTTGTTACGCCAAAGTTGTTGTCTACCGTTGGAGCCTGTGTCGCATCGCCGATGAGTAAACTAGACAGCGCGCTGATGTTAACAGGGTCTAAGTTGTTAATCGAATCTCCAAAACCAGTACTACCGAAAAACGATTCTTCAGTATTAAGCATGTTGCTTGCAGAAATTGGCTGGCCAAAGATAGAAAAATTAACGCCCTGGTTAATGTTAAACGCTGAGCCTGTAACGTCTATTTGTAAAAACGGGGTGCTTCCGTTACTGTCTGAATAATTCATGTTTAAGAAGCCGTCGACAAACTGAGCCGCTAGCGTATCGCCAGCTTCGAAAAGACCATTGTTGTTAACGTCATCAGCAATTGCAGCAAACCCGAATAGTTCATATTCGATTTGAAGGCCCCAATCAGTGTTAAAACCCTCTAGCGAAGAGCCAAACCCTAGAGGACTCAGCGACCCAATGGTTGCAACACCGCTGTCAAACACTAATGTTCCGTTGTTAATGCCGTCGCCCTCTAAGTCCAAATATGCTGAAGTAGGGGTGAATTGGTTGAACACGAAAGAAAGGAAAGTGTCTGTTCTTGTATCTGCGTCTCCATCTCCGTTCACGCCAGTGTCAACAAATAATGGCGAAGCGGTTGTTACAGCTGCGCTACTAAGTAAAGCTAATCCTGCTACAATTTTAGTTAAATTTTTCATGACGACTCCGTCTTTTAAAGTCTGGTTGTTGGTTACCTAAATCATTAAGCTAATAGTGTGCCATGTTTTTAAGGTGTTGTTTTTTTTACGTAAAGTGATTCTTTGGATCGTCAGCGTAATTAGTTTGTAAAAAATTACGACACTCTATTGGTAAACTAATTTTCTCGCTACTTTGAGCTTGAGCTTTTGTAGTGGACCGCGATTTCCCCAAGTTAATGTGGTGACAACAAACTTATTCTTATAAGCATCGAAATGCTGTGCTTTAGGAGCTTGAATGACATTTCCCCGCTTCAACAATAACTTAACTACGTTAGTGCCAGTTATGCCGGCACACAACTTTACGGCCATCGCAACAGAGGGCCCTTTTTTCTCCTTAAAATTCGCGGCTCCCGGCACCATTAAATACTCTCGCTGGAGCATTTTAGGAGACAGACCAACCAAAAACTTTAGAAGCTGTTGTTCTTCTTCCTCGCTATCATTCATATCAAAATAGTCGTCAAAGCTCATACTAGAAGCAGTAAAACATAGCACCGAAGTACCCATGCCCAAAGGTGCGGCGGTAATAGCAGGTATGTTTTTTCGTTTACAAAAGTTGAAGATAAGTCTGCGGATTTTGATCACGAAAAAGTCAAGACTATCGACGTAGATATCTACGTCATCGAAGAATGATTCAAGGTTACTTTCCGCTACACCTTCATTGAATATTTCAATTTGGCAATTTGGGTTGATGTCTTTCAATACTGAAGCTAGAACCAGCACTTTAGGTTTATCAATCGTCGAAACAAATGCACCAGCTTGCCGATTAAAATTGTGAATTTCAAAATGGTCGAAATCTGCAATCACAAACTTTTCTATGCCTAACCTCGCTAGGGTTACGGCGTGTTCGAAGCCCACACCACCAGCACCTGCAATAGCAACTGTTTTCGATTTGAGAGTTTGTTGTTCATCTTCAGTTACCCAACCAATATTTCGTGAAAATGCGGCTTTATAGTCGAACATGTCTTACCCTCGTGGAAACGTATCAATTTGTCTCTGAATATCGTTAAGCATAATTTTAAAGGTTGGTTTGAGGCTTTTATAAAGCAAAGAGGGGTTAATGTAATAAGGAGCTCTCTTGCCATGATAATCTACGGTAGGCCCTATTTGTTCGAAGTGAATGCCTATAAATCTCATACTACGAGCGAGCCTTGGTTCCATCATTACATACGTGTGCTTAATGTCTTCTTTGATTACTATTGCTGCTGCTGAAAAATAAAGGCCGATAGCAATAAACGGAAAACATCGTAATTCCTCTTCAGAATAAGTTTCTTCATTGATCACACCCAGAGCCGCGCCAGAAAAGCGATCCATTTCACGTTTTCGAAACTCTTTTGGAACGGCAAGGCGAGAGATTTCGCAAATTTGTTCGCGCTTAAATAACGATGGGTTAAGTGTTTTATGATCGATGGAATCTAAACAATATTTTTCGATAGGCAGTAAATCACTGTTCAATTTTGGGCGCACCAAACGCACAGTACCGGCAAAGTTTTTTGATCGCCTATGCTTGATGAGACACGTCGTTGAAAATGAATCAAAATCGTCAGTTTCCATATTAGAAGCTTTTACTTCTTCAAAACCTAATTCTTCGCAATATACTCTATGGCGAATATTGTAGCTTGCCGCTTTATTTTCCTCTGAGTTTGCAATAACAGGCTCGAGAAAATCTGAAAAGTGTTTTGAGATAAACTTAGCCTCTTGGAGCTTTTCATACCCACCAAGTATTCTACCTATTCGATGATTTGCACCAATCAGGTCTCTTACCTTTCTCACCATTGTTTTCTTTGGCACTTACATTGGCTCCCACGAGTATTTATTGATTAGTCTAGCAAAGATTTACATTAAGTTTATATCACCGAAACAGATAGTGGACAAAAGTATAAAAAAATATAACTTTTATTATTGCTATTAGCTGCTCTTTGGTCGATTGCTATCAAATGTTTATTAACCAATACTTTAGTCGAGCACCATATTCATAGATCGCCCGTTCAATTCGAAATATAGCATTAACGGAAGGACGTTCTAAGAAGGGGGTCAATGACCCAGAACTATGAAAATCGACTGGCGCGGAGTAAACCTCGTTGCAATATTGTAAGAGTAATGTTGTGGCTCTTTCTAAATGGGTTGCGGACGTTACTAAAACAACATTTTTATCGCGAATAAAACGTTTAATAGCGCTGACTTCGCTTTGTGTATTAGCTCCATGCGGAACAACAATTATATGTTCGTCGTTGACACTAAGCGTTCGCAATAATTCGCGCGCTTGCTCTGCATAATTAATGTTAGGATCGTGTAGAAAATTTCCGCCAGTAACAAGAATGGGAATATTTAATTCTTTTGATAACTGACTCGCCTTTACTAAACGTTGCAATGAACAATGAGGCCATCTAGAAATGGCCGAGATGTTTCCTTGGGTAGCGAAGTAACATGCGGGTACAAATATATATTCGGCGTTTGATTTCTCTGGATTAAATGGTACCCGCTCATGTCTGTGTTCAAGCGGATACAATAGAATGTCTGCGACATAAGGTTGTGAAGTGAGTAATAAAATGCATATAGAACATTTGAAAATACGTTGCCCCCAATTAGTAGAGACTTTAGATTTCACAACGTATGCCACCGCTAATAGTACACATACTAAACTTAAGGGCGAAAATAGAATGAAAAATATTTCTCTAAGTATTGTCACGATTATGATTATCCAAGTAGTTCGCTTTCAATTCCACCGCGTAAAAACCCTATCACTTTTCTGCCTATGCGTTACTACATTTATTTCTTTCCTTTCAAATGCAACAGAAAGACAGTTTGTTGATGTTGTTAAACACGTTTCTAATAGCACTTTGGCAATAGCAATAGAGGCGCCGATTAAACATACTTCGCCCAAACTGCTCGGCACAGGGTTTGTTGTTGGTGATGGAAGTTACGTTATTACTAACTATCATGTAGTGTCAAAAATATTAGACCCTGCTATTGTTGAGCATTACGTTGTTCTTAGTGGTGAAGGAACTAGGGTTAAGAAAGTAAAAGCCGAAATTGAGAAGATAGACCCTAAACACGACTTAGCGTTACTTAGGATTAATGAAAAGTTGAAACCTCTTTCTTTGGCGCAGAGTACACTTCTTCCACCTGGCATTGAGGTTGCTTTTACTGGGTTTCCAATTGGTGCGGTACTTGGTTTGTATCCAGCCACTCATAGAGGTTATATTTCTGCTATTACCCCAGATGCCATACCTGCCAGAAATGCCGATGAGCTTACCATCGCAATGATGAAAAGATTAGACTCTACTACGTTAATTTATCAGCTTGACGCTGTGGCATACCCTGGAAATAGCGGTAGCCCGGTTTTTGACCCGAAAACAGGTAGTGTGATAGGAGTGATAAATAAAGTGCTGGTAAAAGACACAAAGGAAAGCGCGTTGTCCTCGCCTACAGGGATTTCCTATGCTATTCCCGTTGAACATGTAGTGAATTTACTCAGTCAGTAAGCAAGCGCAGCGGTAAATTAACGTAGCAATACTGTTGTAATTTGCGTCTGCTCTACGCTGAAAATATACGCTTAAAACCTTCGGTTTGCTGAGCGTTTAACTTCACAAAAAAGTGAATTTAGCCTAATATATGTGATGCGATTGGTGTGCTAAAAAACTTATGCGTTAAACAATTTTTTACTCCAGCCCGCGTGCTAAAGGGGTTTTGCAAAAGGAATAGCGTATAGCATTAATTGCAAGTCTTTATTATTGATGCTTTGTGACTGTCAGAAAAGTTTACAGTTTTGTACGGTGTTTATGTAATTTGTTGAAATGTATGTCTATTTTTAATGGCTTGATAATTGCTTTAATCGAGATTAGATGACGTTTAAGCGCGAAATATTTGGAGTAGTTTGTGGAAGACAACAAAGTGAACAGCAGACGTAAGTTTATCAAGTCCTCAGGTGCCATTGCAGGGATAACGGTTATCCCTTCAAAGTCTGTGTGGGGTGCATGTAACGCGTCTGGTGTGTCTGGGGGGTCTCAAGCTCTTGAAGACGTGTGTCGAGTAAGTGGTTCAGAGTCGCCTGATAACATCAGTACAGGCGGGTTTACCGCAAATAGCTTTAACACGCTATTCACATCAATTAATTCTGGCAACAAGCTCCCAAGTGGCAAAGCGCGAAAGATGGCGGGAGACATGTTCAGTAAGGCAAGCTGGCTAGACGAAACGAGTTCAGCAGGTTCCTTTGTTTTTCCAGTATTTCGCTGCGGCAACTCTTTTAAAACGCTAATCTGGGATAACGGCTCGATACGCGATAACAATCTCAAAAAAGAAATTCAGAAAATAGACAGTAGCGTAGAAGACAATGCATCAAATGTAAGCATTAGGTCGCTAAAAAGTGTACTCAACCCACGATACGACTGGCATATGAACGAGTTACATGCTGTGATCAACAAGCTCAAGAAAATTGCTGATGTCAATATTGAGTACGTGTCGGGTGTGCAATCAAACGGAAAAGCCTCAACGGCCTCCTTCAATGTTCTTGATATGCTTGAGCAGCTACCTGCTGAACCAGTGAAAATTAACATTGCGGCATTATACTTGAATTTAGCAGCAGGTTTCGCAGGCAATATTCCAATCGGTTACGATGCAAAGTCGTATTGTGAACACCTAGTATCTATAATGCTCGAGAACGCAACTTATCCAGGTTTTGCTTCTGACTTGATGGCAAAAGTGTCTCAAACATTCTCACGGCCGCAAAGCATTAGTGCATCTACACTTTTAAGTTAAATGTTAGACGTCTTTGCTGATAGAAATATTAAGATATTCAACGATGGCTCTGGGGTTGCTTTGTTCAGAGAAGATTCGTCAACAGTTGTTTTGCTTACTGACTCGTTGAGAAACGACTACCCTTTGTTATATAAACTTCTCAGCGACAGTAGCGTGTGCAAAAATGCGGTAATGGATGAGATTAAAGCACAAGGCCTATTCGACGTTGACTATTGCTATAGATAGTGGGCTGTATCGTTTTTCTATTAGCGGTATACCTGACACAATTAAAAAAGAACTAGAAACATTGTATGGCGAACAGCTCACCGAATTTAGCGAGAGCGTGTTTTACGATTTTTCGTTGTCGGTACAGAATACTTCACCTGTTAGACGCTATTTTCGACGCCAACGGGTTATCGCCGTCGAGGGTGTTAAACCATTTAATCCAATTTCCGAGCGTCATTTATTGCCCTCAATCGAGTGGGCAATGAATTGGGCTGTAGCAGCTTACCAACATACTCGATTGAGTATGCACTCATCCGTTGTTGTAAAAAACAATAAAGCAATTATTATCCCGGCATCATCAGGGGCGGGAAAATCCACTCTCGCCACTTTGTTAGGCTATGCAGGGTGGCAAATGTTTTCTGATGAAATGGCGCTAATTGACATAGACACACTGTGTGTTAATCCGTTGTATCGACCTTCATCGTTAAAAAATAAGAGTATAGAAGTGGTTTCTCGGCATTTCCCTGAAGCAACTATATCAAGCACTACGCTCGCCACCCACAAAGGCGATATTGCGCATGCTCGCGTGCACAGCCGAGATGAGTTTTTACACTTTAAGCCGGTGAAGCCTGTCGCCGTAGTGTTTTTAAAGTTTGTACAAGGCTCTGAAACATCGCTTCGCACTGTTTCTCAAACAGAAGCTTTTGCAATGATGCTAAGAAATGCATTTAATTACAATATTTTAGGTAATGAAGGGTTTAGCGTGATAGGCAAAATAGCTGAAGCCTGTGAAACGATTTATCTCGAATATAGTGATGTTGATGATGTAGACAACTTGCTCACGGACTTAGTGCGTTAACATGTTAACAAAGCATCAGTTTTTAAAAGCGTATTGTGAGGTCTCCAACATAGCTTCGCTTACTACCGGTGAATGGAACTCTTTGGTTCGCATATTAAGAGAACGTTCTTTGCTAGCCTCCTATTATCACCGTCTTCGTCAGTATGGGCAGACTCATCTTGTGCCACCAGCATGCACAGATGCATTTTTATCATCGATCAATTTTGCCTCTGCGCAAGCAATGCAAACAAAAATTCAAGGCCGCAAATTAACGGCATTATTTAGCGCGCATCAAGTACCTTTTATTTTTCTGAAGGGGGCAGCGTATATACTCGGTGAAAAGAGTAACAGCCTTGGCCGTTTAATGACTGATATCGATATTTGCGTTGAGCGAAAATACATAGAAAAAGCGGAACACATACTCATTAATAGCGGTTGGTCTTTTAAAGATATGGATGAGCATGATGATAAGTATTACCGCAAGTGGTCGCATGAAATACCTCCTCTTCAGCACAGTGAAGACGGAGTCGTATTAGATGTGCATCATACTTTAATTCCGCCTATAAAGGGGCGAATACTTGATATTGAACGGTTGGTCAAAAGCAGTAAAATAGCAGATGACAGTTGTCCTGTCCCTTCAATTGAATGGATGGTGTTGCATTCTGCTTTACATTTAATTATTAACGAAGATGTTGAAAACGGTTTGCGCGATTTAACCGACATCTATTTACTTTTAACAAATGCGAGCCCGCAAAAGACATTAGAAACTGAGAAGCTTTTCGTACAGGAAGGGTTCGAAAATGAGTGGTCGATAGTAGTGAACTTACTACGCTATTTCTTCAATTTCCCCATTGCCACTCACCAAAACCAACCTAAAACGTCAAAATTGACGGCCATGCGATGCTATGTTCTTAAAAGCGCGTTGCTACCCACGTCTTCCTATTTACCAATTCGATACCTTTGGTTATGGAAAAGTATCAATTATGTGGTAGGTTATTTATCGAAAATGCCGTTAAGTATATTAATAAAACAAGCGTCTTATAAAAGTTATCGTCAAATTGTAAAAGTGATCTTCGGCGATTATTTTTTTCGAAAGTCAAAACAGCAGAAGAGCGAACTATGAAAATTCTTGTCACCGGCGCTGCAGGCTTCATTGGCGCAGCGGTATCACAGTATCTTATTAATCGTGGTGACCATGTTGTCGGGATTGACAATATTAACGACTATTACGATGTTAATCTGAAGCACGCTCGTCTAGCACATATAAAGGCGTCAGATTCAGCATCGCACTTCACGTTCATCGAGATGGGCGTTGAAGAGCGGGATAAAATGGCTGCGCTATTTGAAGAGCATAAATTCGACAGGGTTGTGCATTTAGCGGCGCAGGCCGGGGTTCGATACTCACTTGAAAACCCCAATGCGTATGTAGATTCAAACATTGTTGGCTTCGTGAATGTTCTTGAAGGTTGCCGACACAATAATATTGCTCATTTAGTGTATGCCTCATCTAGCTCTGTATACGGCGCTAATGAAACTATGCCGTTCTCAGAGCAGCACAATGTAGACCATCAAGTTAGCCTTTATGCAGCATCGAAGAAAGCCAATGAGCTGATGGCGCACACTTACAGTCACTTGTATAACTTGCCCACTACAGGCTTACGCTTTTTCACCGTATACGGGCCTTGGGGCCGACCTGACATGGCGCTGTTTAAATTTACGAAAAAGATTTTAGAAGGCGACACTATTCAAGTGTACAACTTCGGTAATCACCGGCGTGACTTTACCTATATTGACGATATTGTTGAAGGTGTTATTAAGTCCCTCGATAATGTGGCATCGCCAAATGAGCAGTGGGATGGCAAGCAACCCGATCCAAGTACCAGTAAAGCGCCCTATAAGGTATATAATATTGGTGCTCAAACGCCAGTACACTTGCTTCGGTTTATTGAAACCTTAGAAGAGGCATTAGGTGTAGAGGCTAAAAAAGAGCTGTTACCTATGCAGCCTGGCGATGTGCCAGATACCTACGCCGACGTGTCTTCCTTAGTAGCTGACACTGGCTACCAGCCAAAAACGAATATCGATAAAGGTGTGAGAGCGTTTGTTGATTGGTATCGTGATTTTTATAACATCTAAGCTTTCAGTTGTTGTAGATGGCCGAGCGAATCGACTCCCGCAATAGTGCTGGGTCGATTCAGTCGCTTACCGTTTAATAGTACGTTTATTAGTAGTTAAGACACCGTACTCTTTTGCTCAATTTCCTCTTGCCCGCTGCTTTTCCCATTTGTTTGTATATATCCCGCGTATTTTTTCGGTAAAAACTCACGGGTTGTAGAATATCCAAGGTCGAATAGGGTGTTTTTTATCTCTGGCGTAAGCGAAAAATCTACCGCTGAAATTTCACCCGTATTCACCACTACGGTGTTGTGCCAATAACGGGCGTTTACATATTCTCGAGATATGGCCGTCATGAAGGTGCGAATTAACATGCCGATATACTGGGGAAGCTGCAATGCATTTTTTTTGATAATTCTGCGTTTTTGCATGGTGCTTTGTAGGCGAAAACATACTGATGGTGTGCCGTCACCCTGCCAATCTTCAAATAGTGCGTCTTCCGATAATATAGCGCCGTCTACCAGCAAGTACTCTTTGAATGGTTTAAATGAAAATATGAGAGGAATAGACATGGAATACCGTACCGCTTCAGACACTTTCATGTTTGGTGTAGTGGCTCGATTAAATAGCACGGGCCCACCACCATTTACATCGGTAGCTAATATATTCAAGGCCATTGGCATATCTGAAAACGTGGCGCCTTCTAATTGATCATCAATCCACTGCTGAAAAACATCCCCCGAAGACAAACCGCCTTCTCGAAGTAATCTGAATAAGCTGAAAGCAGTAAACTGCTTAAAGTCGGTATTAAGCGCAAGCTCCCGCATTTGCTCAACGGAGTAACCCTTGGCAAATAATGATGCAACAATAGAGCCGCCAGATACCCCAACTAGGGTGGAGAATTCGATGTTCATATCTTGCAGCGCTTTAATGATGCCAATATGTGCACTGAGGCGAGTTCCTCCCCCTGAAAATATCGGTACGATATTGGTATTTTGGGCAGTTGCTGTTGCCATACTTCTCTCTATTTCAATTCGTGCTTAAAATGCAAAGCCTCAATACTGAGTGGTTATAGACTGTGTATATCGAAGGCAAAATTCGAGCTTAAAGTAAGCATAGTGTAGAGACGGTAAATCACCACTTATATTTTGCGTTTTTTAACGATTAGCCTTTGCTTTACAAAGAAAAAACGGGTGCTAAAAAGCACCCGTTTGTCATTTCGCATCAGTAATATCATTGCTGCGCTAGTTTTGCTTTCATCTCACGGCGTTTAGCATGCAGTAAAGGCTCGGTATAACCTGATGGTTGCTCCTTACCTTTAAATATTAGGTCGCTAGCGGCCTGAAACCCAATGGAGTTTTCCAAATCTGGCGTCATTGGAATGTATTCAGCATCGCTGGCATTTTGTTCGTCGACCAACACAGCCATGCGTGACAGCGATTCTTTAACCTGGTCAACGCTTACAATGCCGTGCTCTAACCAATTAGCAATGTGCTGCGAAGAAATACGCAGTGTGGCTCTGTCTTCCATTAAGCCTACATCGTTAATGTCAGGGACTTTCGAGCACCCTACGCCTTGGTGCACCCAGCGAACAACATAGCCTAAAATTCCCTGAACATTGTTATCTATCTCACGCTTAATACCGTCTCGAGTTAGGCTTGAAGTGTCTGCTAAAAGCGGAATAGTGAGAATGTCGTTTAAACCGTCGAAGTTTTTGTCTAACTGCTTCTGCACGTTAAATACGTTTACATCGTGATAGTGAAGGGCGTGCAGTGTTGCTGCAGTAGGGGAGGGCACCCATGCTGTATTTGCTCCAGCTTTTAAGTGTCCAACCTTCGTGTCCATCATGTTTTGCATCTCATCAGGGGTTGGCCACATGCCTTTCCCTATCTGAGCTTTACCAGACAATCCACAGCGCAAACCAACTGCTACGTTTGCGGTTTCGTAGGCTTTAATCCACGACATTGTCTTTAACGAGGCTTTTTCTGCAAACGGTCCGGCCAACATAGAGGTATGAATTTCATCGCCGGTACGATCTAAAAAGCCGGTATTGATAAATACTACGCGCGATTGTGCTTCAGCAATGCAGGCTTGAAGGTTAACGCTGGTTCTGCGCTCTTCATCCATAATGCCCATTTTAAGCGTATTACGCGGCACATCGATGATGTCTTCAATACGTTCAAACAAAACATTGGAAAACGCCACTTCTTCTGGACCGTGCATTTTAGGCTTAACGATATACACGCTACCCTCACGGCTATTTTTATACTCGCTGTTGCCGAGTAAGTCATGCTTTGCGATAAGCGAAGTGATGAGTCCGTCCATAATCCCTTCAGGCACTTCTTCGCCATCAAACAGCATGGCATTGTTTGTCATTAAATGACCTACATTACGAACGAACATCAAACTTCTACCTGATAGCACTAACTCGTTTTGCGAGTTCTTTTGCTCTGAAGCTACGTGCTTTGACGGGTGATAGATACGATCGCTATGCATAGCGCGCACTATATTTTTGCCACCCTTTGTTATCTCAATGCGTAAACTGCCTTTCATTAGCCCAAGCCAGTTACTGTAAACCAATGTTTTATCTTCAGCATCTACAGCGGCAACTGAATCTTCACAATCCATAATTGTGGTTAACGCAGCCTCGACGAGCACGTCTTTTACGTTGGCTGAGTCGCTTTCACCAATAGGGTGATTGGGGTCTATTTGAATTTCAAAGTGCAGGCCGTTGTGCGCAAACAAGAGTGCAGAGGGTGCGCTAATATCGCCTTGGTAACCTTGCCACTGCTCGGTGTTGGCAAGCGTAGTCACATCGCCATCGGTCAGTTGAACCGACAGCTTCCCCGTCTCTATTTTGTATTTTACCGCATTTGCATGACTGCCTTTTGCAAGGGGGATCATGCTGTCTAAGTAAGTCTTGGCTTTTGCAACCACCTTTGCGCCGCGAACTGGGTTGTACGCTTTGCCAGGTTCAGCGCCATTTTCTGTGCCGATAACATCGGTGCCGTATAACGCGTCATAAAGGCTACCCCAACGCGCGTTAACCGCATTGAGCGCATAGCGTGCGTTGTTAATAGGTACAACAAGCTGCGGCCCCGCCATGGTAGCAATTTCAGCATCCACATTTGTGGTGGTCGCCGCAACGTTAGAAGGCTGCTCTACGAGGTAACCGATTTCTTTTAAAAAAGCGGTATATTCGCTGCCAGGAGCGGGGTTACCTGCTTTGTGATAATCATCGATGGCGCGCTGTAGCTTTTCACGCTTTTCTAATAATGCGCGATTTTGGGGAATTAATTCTGCAAAGAGGGCTTCAGCGCCTTTCCAAAATGATTCTGGCTGAACTTTTGTGCCTGGGATGGCCTGATCGTTAATAAAGCTATCAAGTTGCGCTGCAACCTGTAGTCGACCGTGCGTGATATATCCTTGCATAACTACCTCTATACATTGTGTTACTAGGAAAGGTTTTACTTGGTAAGCATCTACTACGTGCTTATTGTACTTTTCGTAAAGTACATTTGAGTAAAGTGCATTTTAGTAAAGTCTTGGCTTAGTGTAGTGCGTATAGAGATAGTTTTTTAATTTATGGTTTGTATTTCTGTCATAATTTTTGTGAATGCAGTCGCTTTCTCTAATTCAATGTATATTTACACGGCATTCATTTCACTAGCAACATCACTGATTAATCGGCGTAGCCAAATATGACCTGCGTCGTGATGAAGTAGTGCGCTCCATGCCATTTTCAGCGCAATAGGAGGAATATCAAACGGAGGTTCTTTTATTACCACATCCGGATCGTGTTTGAAAAGCTTAGCTGCTTTACTTGGTAATGTTGCAATAAGCTTTTGTTTTTTCGCTATTTGAAGCGCCGCATGATAATGGCGTGTAAATACGCGAATGGCGCGCTGTTTACCTATTTTCGTGAGCTCTGCGTCTACCCAGCCTAGCTTTTGAACTTCATTCGGGTCGATACCAACGCCCACGCCAAAACCTGTCTTACTTACCCAAATATGCTGTGCGTTAATGTAACTTTCTAAGTCACATTTTTGCACTAAAGGATGGTCGGCGCTCATTACGCAGCTAAAGGTGTCATACCACACCACTTTTTGGTGAAACGATAGGGGCAGTTCGTCAAAGCGGTTTATCGCCATGTCTACCTTGCCTTGCTCTACATCGTGAAATGTCACGTCACTGGGTGTAATCAAATCTAGCGTAATATTTGGCGCCAGTTCTGCTAAGCGTCCAACAAGTTCAAGCAATAGCGTGCTCTCGGCATAATCGCTAGTCATGATACGAAAGGTTCTCTCGCTGGTTAGCGGATCGAATTCGGTTTCTGGCTGAATGGAACTTTCTAATCGGCCGAGCACGTCGCGAATAATAGGCTGAAGCTCTAAAGCGCGTTTAGTGGGGGTCATACCGTCGCTTGTTCGCACCAAAAGAGGATCTTTAAATAAGTCGCGAAGACGTTTTAAACCGTTACTCATGGCCGGCTGCGTAATACTCAATTGGTTTGCCGCTTTTGTTACACTGCCCTCTCGCAATAAGACATCTAAATAAACCAATAGATTGAGATCGACCTTCGCTATATTCATTGCTGTAATGCTCTTTTTGAAAATTATTAGAGAGGTGTATTGTAAAGCGTTTTGTGTCTGTTGTCAGATAAGCGATTAGTCTTAAATAAAATTTGAATGCTCACCTTAAGTCTATGATTCTAAATGTTTAGTTAGCAGGGCGAGTAAGGCGAGTAAAGGTATTCAGTTTTTTAGTAATGAAATTACAAAGATATAATATAAATATTATGAATAACGATAAAAAAGGGCACCCTAAGGTGCCCAATAAAGGAAAGGTTGGGAACTTTCCGTTAAACGTCGAACTGGTTCATTGTGTTGTCATCACCTGATGCTTTAAGCGCCGCATCACCAGAGAAGTATTCTTTATGCGTATCGCCTAAATCTGAACCTGCCATTGCTTGGTGTTTAACACACGCTAAGCCTTGGCGAATTTCTTGGCGTTGAACACCGCGTACATAAGCAAGCATACCCTCTTCACCGAAGTACCCTTTAGCTAGGTTGTCAGTCGACAACGCAGTGGTGTGGTAAGTCGGAAGCGTGATTAGGTGATGGAAAATACCGGCTTCGCGAGCAGCGTCTGCTTGGAAGCTCTTAATTTTCTCATCAGCCACAGCAGCAAGTTCTGTATCGTCGTACTCTACTGCCATTAAGCCTGCACGGTTATAAGCAGAAACGTCTTTGCCTTCTTCACTCCACGCGTCGAAAACTTGCTGGCGGAAGTTAAGCGTCCAGTTAAAGGATGGCGAGTTGTTGTAAACCAGTTTCGCATTAGGTACTTGTTCACGGATAGCGTTAACCATTTCCGCAATTTGACCTACGTGAGGTTTTTCAGTTTCAATCCAAAGAAGATCTGCACCGTGTTGAAGTGATGTAACACAGTCAAGAACAACGCGGTCGAAACCTGAGCCGTCTTTGAATCTGAACAATCCGTTTGGTAAGCGCTCTGGCTTAACAAGCTTTCCGCCTTGCTTAAGGATTAAGTCGCCTTCATTAACATCGTCAGCACCGCCAACATCGCTCGTTTTAAGGAACGCGTTGTACTGAGCCGCAAGGTCGCCTTCAGACTGAGATACCGGTATTTTTTGCGTAAGGCCAGCACCCAATGAATCGGTACGAGCAACAATAACACCGTCATCTACACCTAGTTCAAGAAAGGCGTAACGCACAGCGTTAATTTTTGCTAAGAAGTCTTCGTGAGGAACGGTAACTTTACCGTCTTGGTGACCACATTGTTTAGCGTCTGATACTTGGTTTTCGATTTGAATACAGCAAGCACCAGCTTCAATCATTTGCTTGGCAAGCAAGTAAGTTGCTTCTTCGTTACCAAAGCCCGCATCGATATCTGCAATAATTGGAACGATGTGAGTCTCATAGTTTTCAATTTCTGCTTGAATTGCTGCAACATCGCCGCCGTTTGCTTTTGCATCATCAAGTTTCTGGAAAAGGTCGCCTAGTTCGCGAGCATCGGCCTGACGAAGAAATGTGTATAGTTCTTCAATAAGTGATGAAACCGATGTTTTCTCATGCATTGATTGGTCTGGAAGAGGACCGAACTCTGAGCGAAGAGCCGCAACCATCCAGCCTGACAAGTATAAATAGCTTTTGCTTGTAGTGCCCTGATGCTTTTTAACAGACAACATTTTTTGTTGACCAACGAAGCCGTGCCAGCAGCCTAACGACTGAGTGTACTGTGAAGAATCGGCATCGTAATCTGCCATATCTTGACGCATGATAGCCGCTGTGTAACGCGCTATATCCAAACCGGTCTTGAAACGGTTCTGAAGCTTCATGCGAGCGGCGAATTCTGGATTAATACCTTCCCATGCGCCTTTTTGTGATGCTTTTAAAGTTGCGAAGTTATCGATATCTTGTTGGTATTGCGACATGAGCGTCTCTCCCGTCTATGATTATATTTTTACGTTAACGCGTTTTTTATGAAACTTGCCTTTCGTTCGTCACTATTCAGCTGTAGGGCGTTTACGTGAGTTCCATTTCATCCTAGTGTGGTTATCGGAATAATAAAAATATATATTTTGCATTGCCATCATTTATTTTGTGAATGCTTGGGCGGTGAGATCTACAAGGGAACAAGAGTGGCTAGGGCTTGTGTCGGATTTATTTGGTAACGGCATTGGCTTTGCCCTAAAAAGAACACAGGCTAATGCACAACTGTACAGTAAATACAAACACGCTCTAGGCAGTTGTCTCCAATGAAATAGGAAGATTCTGCCATTTGCCGCTATATTTAAAAGGTCGTAGATAAGATTTTAAAAAAAAGGACTTACAAACATGAGCAGAGGTCAACTGTCAAATCGACCGACAAGTCGACGTCAATAGCGGTTTGTGAACAAAGCTCGCGTGGTATGGTTGTGAATGGCGTTGAAAAGTTCTTACTGCAACGATCTTATTGGAAATTGAATTGGGTTTTGAATTGGATAATGCGTAATGCGTTAGGCTTTAGACTTTAGTGCAAATGTATTCATACCAGCAGTGAAGGCTGATACTCTAGCGCCTCACGTTGTAACATTAATAACTATTACGGTGGGTTTATTACCTTCTTAATACTAAATAAAAGTGAGTAGTATGAGTAAAAGTGTATTGTCGTCTGTCGACCAAAGAACCAAGTTGGTTGGTGAAAATAGGTTGGAACTACTGATGTTTCAGCTAGGTACACGTCATATTTTTGCTATGAACGTATTTAAGATTAAAGAAGTTATCAACATGCCAAAGCTCAATGCGATGCCGGGCTCCCACGAAAACCTACGAGGCGTGATGAATTATAGAGGTAGTGCGATCCCTGTGATTGATCTTCGCCAATCTATTAAAATGCGCGGTGTTGCCACGGACGAAACTGCCAGAAACGTCATCATTACTGAGTATAATCGCAGTGTGCAGGGATTTATCATTGGTCAAGTCAGAAGCATCGTTAACACCTCGTGGGATACCATTCAGCCGCCTCCTAGCGGGATGGGCAAGTCGAACTATTTAACCGCCATAACGCAAGTGAATGTTGAAGGTAAAACAGAGCTGGTAGAAATCATCGATGTTGAAAAAGTGCTTGCTGAAATCATTGATTACGATATTACGATTTCAGAAGAAATACTCGACACCGACATTGTGAACCATTTTCTTAATAAAAAAGTGCTCATTGTGGATGACTCCAGCACGGCAAGAAAACAAATAAGCGATACCCTCAAACAACTGGGTATCACTATCATAGAGCGAAAAAATGGTGCACAAGCACTGGCACTGTTAAAACAATGGGCTGATGAGGGTAAAAACCCCTGCGATGAAATTTTGCTTATGTTCACCGACGCCGAAATGCCAGAAATGGATGGCTACCGCTTAACTGCCGAGGTTCGTAGCGATCCAAGAATGAGCAAATTGTTTATTGCGCTGAATACATCATTAAGCGGCAGTTTTAATGATGCAATGGTAGAAAAAGTAGGTTGTGACCGCTTCATCTCTAAATTTCAGCCCGATATGCTGGTAGATGTTGCCCAGCAACGTATGCGCGAGTATCTATCGGAGCAAAAACAGTAAGGCATCTCCATGACAGATAGACATGACTCTGCGCTCGAACATGCGGTCCTAAAGAAGACCCAGTAACACGAGCTAATAAAAACTCAATCTTATAAGCTAACAATACAAGCTAGCGCTTAAGTTTTATACCAGCATCTGCCTTTGTGCCTATTTTATCCTCACTTCATCGCCCCTACGACCTTTTAGTTTTGTTGTTGGGGTGAGTCTGCTTTACAATTGTATAAAGAAAAGCAATGCCTTATTCGTAAACGCTCTTGTAAACACATACTCCTATGAATAAATATCATTTAGAAGAGCGTATCTTTAAATGAATAAACAATGACTTATACATGAAAGCACTTTAGTTAAAGCCTAACTTGTCGTTGTATTATAATGACTGATGTGCAACAAGAAACAAGACGCTTAAGCGTGAAAAACGATTTCTAAATATATTACTTAGCAGTATGCGCCGTTTCGTTTTGCTAAACACATTGCGCATGTTATTACCCAGGGAAGTTCAACATGGTTAAACACGTATTACGTGCCTCATTAGTAAGCAGTTTGTCTGTTGCATTCATTGCAGGCTGCACAATGACTAAAAGTGTCGATAACACTCAACAAGTCGCACCAACAAACGCGCCGAAAAATATCATAATGGTTGTTGCAGATGGAATGGGACCCGCCTATACCACTGCCTATCGCAATTATGTCGATAATGCAGCTACGCCTGAAATTGAGAGCGTGGTTTTCGATGACATTCTTCTCGGTAATGCAACGACGTACCCTGCTAAAGTATCTGGTTACGTGACCGATTCTGCCGCTGCGGCCACCGCACTTGCAACTGGCGTGAAGTCATATAATGGCGCTATTGGCGTTGATGTTAATAAGAAGCCTGTTAATTCCGTTATGCACTATGCAAAATCAAAGGGCATGAGAACAGGGCTGGCCGTTACATCGCAGATTGTCCACGCCACGCCTGCTTCTTACATCGCACACAATGAAAGCCGCAAAAACTATAACGAAATAGCCGACGATTTTTTCGATATTCGCGTAAATGATGAGCCTGTTGCTGACGTAATGCTTGGCGGTGGAACCGTTTATTTTGAGCGAGAAGACAGAAATCTACTATCGCAATTTGTAAATGAAGGCTATGAATACGTAGACTCCTATGAAGGCTTGTCATCCATTCCAGCGGGAAGCGATGTTATTGGTTTATTCGCTCCTGTAGCCCTTCCGGCGGTGCTAGACGATAACCGCAAAGATCGCCTAGCGTACCTTACTGAACATGCCATCAAGAATCTCGAAAATGACAGCGGTTACTTCTTATTAGTTGAAGCTAGTCAAGTAGATTGGGCTGGTCATGCAAATGATGTGGGTTCTGCCATGGCAGAAATGCACGATTTAGCGCAAACCATGGTGTACCTGCGTGAGTATGTAGACACGCACCCAGACACATTAGTAGTGCTTACCGCTGACCATAGCACGGGTGGCTTAACCATTGGTGCTGGTGGCGATTACCGCTGGAGCCCTGAGTATCTTCATAATATGTCCGCTTCTGCACGCACTATAGCCGCGACTATGGTTGATGAAGACATGCCGGGCGAATACGCTGCAAAACAATTAGGCCTGTCGCTTACCAATGAAGAGCTTGCCATGTTAGATAGTGTTTCAAACCAAGATGAAAAAAGCCGATATGCCGCGATAAAAACCTTTTTAGACATTAAAACAAACACAGGGTGGACTACCACAGGTCATACCGGTGTTGATGTTGAAGTGTTTGCATTTGGTGCAGGTGCCACGTCGTTTAGCGGACAAATAGACAACACGGATATTGCCAAAACTATATTTACCTTGTTAGACGGTAGCGCTTTAAATAAATAGTTTATTGAAGTAAAAACTCAGCGTAGGTTTGACGCTTTATTACGTATTAGCACGTTAAGTGTGCCATAAATGTAACTGGGTGGAGAAATTGATTTGATGAACGATGACATGCGAGCGCTACTTCAAGATATTTATGACGAGGTAGAGCCCATGCTGGGTATGGGTAAGGTGGCTGATTATATTCCTGCCCTTGCAACCGTTAATCCACGTCAATTCGGCATTGCGATTTGCGATATTCAGGGCCAGATCACGTCGATTGGCGATGCCGGTGTGCCGTTTTCTATTCAAAGTATCTCGAAAGTGTTCAATTTGGTACTTGCTATCAATCACTATGGCGAGACCATGTGGGACCGAGTGGGTTGCGAGCCGTCCGGATTGCCATTTAACTCGCTAGTGCAGCTTGAATACGAAAATGGGATGCCAAGAAATCCGTTCATCAATGCTGGGGCATTAGTAGTCAGCGACATGGTGCAGTCCCGTTTCGCCTCTCCCCATATCGCTATGCGGGACTTTGTTCGCCGTCTATCGTGTAACGGCGAAATCATGGTGAACAAAGTGGTGGCTGAGTCAGAATTTCAGCATCGCTCAAGAAATGCGGCAATGGCCTACTTAATGAAGGCTTACGGCAATTTTGAGAATGAAGTTGAAGATGTTTTGCACAACTATTTTCATAATTGCGCTTTAGAAATGAGCTGTGAAGATTTGGCGCGTTCTATTAGTTTTCTCGCCAATAGAGGCATGTCAGCGTGTGCCAATGAGCAAGTGCTAACCCCTTATCAAACTAAGCAGGTTAATGCGTTGCTTGCCACTAGCGGTATGTACGATGAAGCAGGCAGCTTTGCTTTTAAAGTAGGCTTGCCAGGTAAGAGTGGGGTAGGTGGCGGAATTGTTGCTGTCGTTCCTGGGCGCTTTACCATTTGTGTATTTTCGCCCGCTCTTAACAGTGTCGGGAATTCTCAACTTGGCGTGGCAGCATTAACCTCGTTAAGCGAGCGAATTAACTGGTCTATTTATTAGCTTAAATGCGTTAATACCAGTTAATAAGAACCTTCGTAGCCTCAATATATCAATAACCCGTTAGTTCCATGAAGCCAGCACCCTTATGGGTGCCGGTGACGTTTACTCTTCCCTCATAATACGCAAATACGCTGCTATTCCATTGGCCAGATTTAAATGGCGATACAGTAATATCCACATCTTTACTAGGAATGGTTATTTGCCACGTGGTGGGTACATCGCGTTCGGTATTTAACGTAGTAATTTGTTCATTATCTAAAGGCACTATGCTGGTTTCATTCAATGCTAGTGTTTCTTTATTTCCTGATGCCGTGATGTAAGAGGCTGTCGTATATATTTCACTGCCTCTATTTTTTGTAGCTTTTGTACCTGCACCAGTGGCATGCATACGAAACGCCATCAGCTTACTACCGTCGTCTAAATGCAGTGAAAACCAGTCCCAACCCATGGCATTGCTGTTAGCTAGGTGGCTTGTCCATTCATGATCGTACCAGCCCAAACCTTTCACGTTGAACGTTGTGTCGTTTATATTAAGAGTACCGCTTGCGTCTATAAATGGCTGGCTGTAATAGTAGGAGCGAAGGCGTGCGTCTTCAGTTTTTTTACTGTAGCCCTTATCACCCTGTTTAACGAATGGGCCAGTGGCGGTGAGTGACAGAGCAATATCTACGTCGTTATTGATAGAGAATTGTAATGTTGCGGGAAAAGGAGAGTCGCTTTTTGATTGCCACGACCAGTCATCAATAACGGCGTTAAAAGGGGATGGCTTAACAAAGGCGTTTCCTACGCCTCCAGCAGCTAAGCGCTCTTCAAAAAAATGTTCATCTTTTGAGTGTAGTGACGCATGTCCCATCCACTGCTGTGGCGTAGACCATGAGCTTGTGTCTTGAGTTTCTTTTGCGGTAGCAAATCGAAACAAGGTAAATTGTAAGCCGTATTCGTTATTCTCATCATCTTCTAATACAAAGGTTAGGTACCACCACTCAAGCTGATAATCAGGGTGGCTGCCATGATCCTTAGGTAACACTAACGGTGTTGTTTTATTCACAGATTGAAACGAGCCGGTTGAAGAGTCGCTGCCACTGCCATTTTCAGCGCTATCTTCAGAGCTATCTTCCGAATTACTTTTTGATAGATCCCCAAAGAAACGAGAAGGGGCTGGCGCATCTGAGCAAGCACTGCAGGTTAATACACAAACGGCCATTGCTACTGAAAGGGAAAATTTGAGAGGCTCAATTCTTTTTAAGAGCGTGGGAAAAATCTCCGAGAGCAGGTTAAGCGTAGGTTTCATAGCGGTGCATCCTGTCGTAAATCTACTTTGGGCTTTAGCCTGCCTAGTGGAAGAGCAATTACCAAGCATATGATTGCTAGCGACACCGTTACACTGCTTATGATAAGGCTAACGTCGATAGCTAGCGGATAGACCCAGCTAAAGGCAAGTCGATTAACTTTGAATATAAATACATACGCTAGGTAAACGCCAAACGGTACGGCAAGTAAGGCGGTGAGTAAGCATAGAAAAATATATTGTCCTAGTAAGCTGAGCTTTACTGCTGTTTTACTTACCCCGAGGGCCCTCAGCACTGTTAGCGATGATGCATTGCTTAGCGACAATATACTTAGCGATACTGCAAAGGCTATTCCCGCTACAAGCAGCGTTGTGATATTTAAGCCATCAGTAAGGACAAACGTTCTATCAAAGGTATCCATCGAAAGCGAGAGTAATTCTTCTCTACTGTAGAGATTGCCCTGGGTGGCGAGTGCTGTTTCCTTCTGCTCAAAGGTTTGAGACGCTTCAGGTGTATTAGCTGGGAAAGTAGATTGACCGTAAGAGATAGCAAGCACCCCAGAAAATGCGGCGTCACCAATGGTATCTCTATTAAAGCTTGATAGTGGCAACAGAAACTGCGCTTTCATATTGCCGTAATCTGGGTAGATGCCTAATACGGTAAAAGAGGGTGGCTTGTTGAAGAAACGATTGTTAATTTGGTTTGAGCTCTCATCGATATTGACAGCCTTTACCTCTTCAAGAAAAAGCGTGTCGCCCAGTGAAATATCATAAGAAAACGCAAGCTGTTGATTAATGTAAATGCCTTCACCGCTTTCAAACTTGGCCCATGCATTAGGAACACTAGCGTCTACAACAAGGGCATTACGGCCATTATCATGGGTAGGGTAACTGCTAATTGAAATAGTGGTAGCATCCGCGCTTTTAGAGCCAACGCTACTAAAATCATTGCTACTAGAGCTATTGTTATTAGAAGCACTGCCACTAGGGTTCGCATTAGACTGGGCAACAAGTTTGCCTTGTAGTCTTAGCAATGGCGTTGAGGCAACGCCTTCGGGTATAACAAGTTCAGAGAGTGCTTTATCGGTGTACAAATACGCAGGGGCGTACAATCGCTGTGTTAGCCAACTTTCCGTAGCCGCACGAAAGCTATCGGTCATAACGTTCATGCCAATGTTAGCGGTAAGCGCAATGAAAAAAGCACAGACGGCAAGACGGGTACGAGAAGAAAGCTGCGCAGTACTTGCTACTATAAAGTGTAAAACGGGTCTACTAGCTGGCGTAACCTTCATCACACCGTTGGCCAGTATTGGCAACCATACAATCACCAAAGAGCAGCTTACCAGCAGTAATAGTGCAACAAACAGCAGTGCGTGCAGCGTAGATGATATTAACGCTTGGGTAATGGCTAATAGGGCAATACCGGCTATCGTCCAAGCAAGGACAGAGCGTTTTCGCATAGGCTGAGCGGCTTTAACTGTTCTTGTGCTTAATGCAGTAGAGAGTTGTTTTGCTGGAATGAGTGCAAATATGCCCAGCGATAAAAAGGTAACAATTACCGAGAGCGCGAGTGTGCTGATTAGGTTGACGTCAGGGGTAATAAACACCGCATCGAAAAGAGAAGAAAAGGTGCCGCTAATAATGGGTGAAAGCATTGACGCGGCATAAAAACCTGCGGCGCAACCAACGGGAACGCTCAATACGCAATAAAGTAAAAGCTCTGCAAGTAGTGCAGTAGTTAAATGGCGGCTGCTTATGCCCAATTGTCGCAATCTAATGATGTTGGGTAACCGAGTTCTGTACATCAAGTTCAGCGCGTTTAACACAATAAAGAGCGCCACTACGGCCATTAACGCGCCCATAGCCCACAAATTCAGCTTAAAGCTATCTGGTAACGAGCCGGTGTCTTGCTGCGTACTGACATCTTCAAATTCAACGGTCTGTGAAAGCCTTTGTTGTATATCTAGCTTCTCGTTTTGTGAGAGAGTCTGTAAGGACAAAAAGCCTGAAAGGGGCCATGTGGCCTCAGTGATATTTCGGCGATAAAAGTCTGCTAGCGACACAACAACAGTATCTTGCGGCACTGCGGTGCTGACCCTTAATTGTACAATAACGGCCGATGAGGATGATGAAGTGATGCCAGAAGAGGGCGGCAACGCACCTGCTGTTTCAGCTGCCGCCTCAGGTGAAGCGGCAGCTGAAGACGCTCCTAATGAAGAAGCTTCGCCGTCTTGTGTGTCACCACTGGCTAGTTGGCTATTTTTTTGACTGCGTTTTTGGCTGCCTTTTTTACCACCTTTTTGATTGCGTTTTTGAGCACCACTAAAAAACAACACATCGCAGCCGAGCTTTGATTTTGTAGCTGGGTGTATGGCGCCCACAACATGATTTGACTGAGCAGAGCCGCTATTTGTTAACATTAACCCAGCCATATTATTTGACATTGAGCCTGCTTTATCCTCAGCAGCTGGATAGCTAAAAAGGGCATGGTTATCTATTCCCAAAAGAGACAGCTCTGTAGCCGCTTGTGACGTTTCTACTTGGTTATCGCTATTAACATCTTCAGCGCATGAAAACCTGTATTGTCTTTCGCTAAACGCTACCAGTTGGGTAAACCCTGCCATTCTTAAATTCGCATAGTCAGCTTTGCTGAGGGAGTCGTCTTTACCTACTTCCCCCTCTTTACCCACCTCACTTACTTTACCTACTTTACTTACTGGAGGCTCACTTGCAGCCTCACCCACAGCTGTGTTGGCAACAGCAGCCTTGTCGACAGAAACAGTAGTACCGCCATTGAAAATAGAAGATTGGCTACTGGCTAGCTCACCTTGCGAAGCGCCTTCGTTAATAAGCAGCACGGTAATGAGGCCTGCATTGGCTAAAATGATGGCGAACATGATGAGCAGCGGCTCCCACGGTCTTGCCCGCGACATGGCCAAAAGTGCTTTGAGGGTGAGGTTTAAAGTTCTATGCAAAGGGACACTTCATCATTTAAATAGTGGGCCGGTTTGACACATGCGTTAACTGTTGCATTAGCGGCTGCGCTTGCTTTTACTCTCACTTCGGATCTCAATATTGCGACCATTTTTGCTGCGATTAGTGCGTTCACTGCAATTCCTTAATCGGCGCTTTTTCTTCGTGCAATTTGCCTTTATGTAACCACAATGGGAACTTCGCCTTTTGAGCCACATCAGGGCTGTGTGTCACAACCAGTAATGTTGTGTTCATCGCGCTGCATACGTCATAGAGAATATCGGAAACAGCTTGGCTGGTGGCTTCATCTAAATTTCCGGTAGGTTCGTCGGCGAGTATTAAAGAGGGCTTGTGTACCAGTGCCCTTGCTATTGCACAGCGCTGTTGCTCACCGCCAGATAATTGAGATATTGGCTTTTTCGCAAGAGGCAAAATATTGAGCTGTTCCATAAGTTCAGTTTGATACTGCGGGTTGTAGTTACCTTTTAATCGCGCGGTAAACGCAATGTTATCCCATGCATTAAAACAATCAAACAGGTTGTAGCTTTGAAATACTATCCCTAAATGATTCTTTCGAAAATCATCCACATTGCTTTTATTTCTCGCAACATTGTTTAAAACAGTCTCTGTTCCGAACGTACCTTTTTTAGCCGCAGCTAATTTTCGGGCATTGGAGGAAGCGTCCTGAGATGGGCTTTTACTGCCTTCATACAAGTAATAATCGTTAACTGAAATGGTACCTGAGGTAGGCGTATCAAAGCCTGCAATAAGCGATAAAAGCGTTGACTTGCCACACCCTGAAGCCCCTTGAATACTCACGGAATCGCCGTTATTTACCGAAAGTTCTAAATCACAAAGAATAGGTGCGCTAACGCCTTCAAACGACTTTGTTAACTTTTCAATTTTCAACATAGGTGACAGGAAGACCTTTTCGAGTAATAGAAGTAAAGAACAATTCATTCAGGGTCGCAGTTTGGCAACTCTATAGGATTTTAAAGAGGCAATCCTGACGACAATTTTAAGCTAGCCGTCTATTTCAAGCTAACAATTAATTTGTTCTATTATTGCGTCTTACTGATAGGTTTACGTTGCCTCAGCACTTTTGGAGCAGCAAAAAATAGCAATAATAAGAATAAGAATAATGGTAAATGGGGGCAAAAGAGGTAAATTTAAAAAACAACAAATTGACATAATGTTGTATCTGAACTATCGTTTTCAGCATCACCCCTATGGAGTTGTCTATGAGACTTTCAATTGATATTACTGCAGAACAGCACCAGTTTCTTAAAGCAGCAGCTGCTATTCAGGGCAAGAGCATAAAAACCTATGTGTTAGAATGTGCATTGCCTTCACAGGAGGAATCTGAGGCATTTAAAAAGTTGGAAAGCCTTTTGAATAAAAGGACCAATAGCGCATTAAGTGGTGCCATTTCAAACAAAACACTCGATGAAATATTCGATGAAGAGTTAGCAGATCAGTAACTTGACTTCATATCTTCTATCAAAAGACGCTGAAAATGATATTCGTGAAATAGTTCGCTACACCCTAAAAAACTGGGGTGAAAAACAAGTAAAACTATATCGCTCTGCATTGAGAAACCAATTCGACAAAATTGGTACAAATGAAGTTGTCTGTAAATATTATTCTAAAACACTCCCCAGCGTAAAATTTACGATTGTAAAAGAGCACTTCATTTTCTACATTTCACCTCTAAACGAAAAGCCAATAATAATTGCCGTACTACATAAATCAAGAGATATGGTGCGGCACCTATCGAGCAGGTCTAAAGGTACGCTTTATTAAAATTACTGATTAATAAAGTTATCGAGCTCTTCACCCGTAATTTTCTTTATTTGAGCAAATAGATACCACAACGCAGCAATCAGCAATACCATGCTAGGAATGACGATCACGGGGTAGCTCAGTGCTGTCATTCTGCCAAGCTCTTCGGTGTAGGCCGTTGTGCCAGGCTCGCTGACGAGTATCATTTTTGCCAGTATGTAATTAAGCGCAGAAGACAAAAAGAAAGAGCTTGCAACAATATATGAGCTTACCGCTACTTTTTTATTAAACTCAACCTGCTTGCCTTTAGCGTCAAGTACCTGATTTAGATGAGGCCAATTGATAATTTGGTCGTTTAATATCAACATCTTGACTAAAGGTTTTTCGGTATATTGAGTGACTAAAACTGCAATGCCAATAAGGCCAGGGATCGCGGCTTCCTTTATCGCAATATACTCGGCGGGAAGTTTTAATAGGCTAAATCCCCCGGTAAGCAGTACACTGATAATCCCAAGAATAGAGAAGCCATTTACTTTACCCGACTGCTTTAAATCATAAAGCCCGTAGCCGATGGGAAAGCTTAGCGCCGCCACTATGCTCCACGCTGGGCCTAAATAATCCTCAGAGCTTGCATAGCTCATAAGCACTACGGGAATAATGATATTAAAGGCGAGGTTGCCAAAAAAGCCCTGATTTTTTTGCTGAGGTTGTTGTACTGCTGACATAGTAATCTGTAACTTCAAATTCTGTAGTGTGATTATACGGAAAGTTATTTCCGTGCCCAGTGCCAAGCGGCAAATAACCCACCTAGAAAGCCAAATAGATGATATTCAAACGAAATAAACTTCGATGTGGGGAGCACGCCGACTAACATTCCGCCGTATAGCGCAGCAACCACCAAGGAAATGAGCAAATATCGAATCTTATTACTTCGAAAGCCAGCCAATACCAAAAAGCCAAAGTATCCATATACCATGCCGCTAGCCCCAATATGTGTAGCGCTTCGGCCAAACAGCCATACGCCGACGCCGCCAATAAGCAGCGCACACACGGTAGCAATAATGAAAGTGCGTTTGCCCCATTGCATTGTTAACCACATGAATAGCATTAGCGGCAATAGGTTTGCCAATAAGTGTGTAGGAGTGCCATGAAGAAAAGGGGCAGTAAAAATAAATGGCAAGTGATTTATAGAGCGTGGCACAACGCCAAAGGCATTGAGTGAATTACCCGTTAAAAGGTTTGCCACTTCAATTAAAATTAACAGTGCGCCTATGGTGAGTATGATGCGCAGCTGCATCGATAGCGACTTCATAATGTGTCCTTTACGATAATACTAAATATGTATTGTGAGTACTACGGTGTTAATATTGCGGTGCTAGAATGCAGTACATGTAATATAGGTTTTAGAGCGCACATGGTCACAAAATCTTTCGTTTACAGAATCTTGCGCTCATAAAGTCTTTCGTTTACAGGTTCTTGCGCTCATAAAGCCTTTCTTTTATAAAATAATGTGAGGCACATAGCGCGAGAGGTCTTGTGTAATGGCAGACGTATCCTCTCTGATTGAAATTCCCGCGGGCATGTCATCTACCAGCCAGCTGCCAATTAGGGTGTAATTATCACCAAAGGTGGGTAAAGGTTCAAATGCCTGCACAATAAAGCCTTCTTCTCCGTAGGGACCGCTGCTTAGCTCATCCTCTTTGCCATCCTGAAGAATCGAAACGTTTGCCCCCTCCCGTGAATACAATGGTTTTTTAATCCATTTACCCGACGCAACCGCTTTATCAGCTTCATCGCTGAAATACGATGGTAGCAGGTTAGGGTGGCCTTCAAACATCTTCCACAGCATGGGAAGCAATGCTTTGTTCGATAAAACAGATTTCCAAGCAGGCTCTAGCCAATTCACTTCTGCACCTGCCAGTGCGTCGCCGAATTCTTCCCGAAGCATAAACTCCCACGGATAAAGCTTAAAACAATCTGTGATGGGACTGTCGTTTAAATCGGTAAACACACCCGTATCTGCAATGCCGATATCTTCAATAAACACGAAGTCGGCGAGCAGCCCAGCTTCTGCTGCGCAATCTTGAAGGTACTGCACGGTACCTCTGTCTTCATCGGTATCTTTGCAACAGGCCATGTGAACTTGCTGAATATTATAATGCTTCGCTATTTCACGGAATCGATGTACCAGCTTTTCTTGCAGGCTGTTAAATTGATCTGAATGCCTAGCCAGTTTCCCATTATCCACGTTCTGCTCTAACCACAGCCACTGCCAAAAACCCGATTCGTATAAGCTGGTGGGCGTGTCGGCGTTGTTTTCTAGTAACTTTGCAGGGCCTGCACCGTTATAAACAAGGTCTAAACGAGAATATAAACTGGGATCGGCATTAAACCAGCTTGATTGCACCAAATCCCAGTGTTGTTCGGGTATGGCAAATCGGCGAAGTAATGATTCGCTGTTCACTACTTTCTCCACCACCGCTAAACACATTTGATGTAATTCTGCGGTGGGCGCTTCAATATCGTTTTCAATTTGCGCTAGCGAAAACTGATAATAGGCACTTTCATCCCAATAAGGCTGCCCGTACATGGTATGAAAATGAAAGCCGAACTCTGAGGCTAGCTGCTGCCAGTTTGGGCGCGGCTGGCAGGGCATTCTAAACATGCTAGCCGCCCCATCCGCCTTTGCGACTGCTGCTACCCCATGAAGATTTAGCGCGCACGCTACTGCCGAAGCCGCCTCGCTTCATTGTGCGGTTAACCGTAGGTTTTGGTTTTAACTGATCCTTACTTACTCGATAATTGCGCTTTCGAATATCGCCATCGAACACATGTCCGTCGGCCGTTATCCACCGTGAGCGAAAGGGCGAGTTGTATGAAGATGAGGTATACAGAGGTTGTGAATAATAGCGGTTTGGCGAGAGTAATGAGCTCACCATGTAGCCCGCCATAAACGGCATGAAAAAGCTGCCGCCGTTAGCGTTGACGTTACGGCACTGATTAGGGCCGAATTCGTATTCACAGTCGTATTCTGAATTAAATCGTGGGCTTGTGCGCAGCGCTTCTTCAGCCGCAGTTTTATAGGCCGCCTCGCACTTTTCTAATGCATCAGGATAATCCTGCTTGCAGTCATCAATTGATGTATAAATCTTAGCTTCTTCTCGCTCGGCGCCGCAGGCAGAGAGCATTACACTGGCAACGCCAAGTGCCAAAGGTTTAACGCTAAACGTTTTGCGCATTCGGCTTAAATTGATGTGCTTACTGCGTTTGGTTTTTACTTCAGGCTCAGCGTTCGTCTCAGATAAGACTTGAGTACTCATACAGTTGCCATCGCTGGTAGAAGTATTTTTACAGCTGGTTTTATAGCTGCTTTCGCAGTTACTTTCAAAAGACGTAGCGCCAAGTGGGCCCTGTTTATTTGTGTTGTCTGTTGAGTCTGTCATAGCGGCTCCCTAATAGGTCATGCATGCTGCGTTGAGCAAGCCTACGGCAATTGACATACTGGCAAGCATCACACCTGCAGAAACTTCGTTGTTGTTAATACGCTCAGCAATTTTTGGCATAAAGCTGAATCGTAAAATAGCAAAAGCCAGAGACTGAGCAATAACGGCAACAATGGCCCAAATGGCGAAGTCGATGACGGCAACCGAGTTTGAAGCGGCACTTCCAAGGGCAATAGCAAAACCGATAATAGCCCCGCCAAAACCAATGGCTGCGGCAACGTTTTTGTCTTCTTTAACCAGTTTCCACTCTTCATGGGGTGTGACTAACGCATACACCAATTTAAAAATAAATAAGAACAGGATTGAAAGGCCAAAGTACAAAGCAAAGTTGTCTAGTCCTGCAAGAGATTGCATGATTGTATCCGTCATATTTCTTGTTCCTATCCGTTAATAGTTATATCTGCTGGTTGAATATCAACGCCTGTTGAAATTACCAAGCATCGGTCTAAATTATTACCTACTTGCTTCTCTTCTCCAACGACTAGCAGGGTTTCCACCCGTTCATTATCTATTGGACGTTCGTAAAGCATCATAAATTGATCTGTTTTGCTTATGTCACCATCTTCCTCGTAGGTGGTTTCGGTGACTGCCACGGGGGGAGACTCGTCGCCAATGGCGCCCCATACTCGTGTAAAGGTGGTGCCGTCTAGGTCATAAGTTGGCTGACTAATAATTGATGATAAACACGTGTTCCACTGCGCATCACTGCCAATGGTTTGTGTGTCGTAAAAATGCCAGAGCTTGACGTCGGTTACGTGGTTTTCACTCATTCCGCCATCGAGAATAACCTGCAAAAATCCATCGTCATCGGTGTAAAATCTGAGTATGGTGCCGCCGGTGTCAAGCGGTGCTTCGCCTACAGCTTGTATAAGGTGCGAGCGAGCCGCCTTTTCTATGGTGAGCGATGGCTCTAGCAACGACATTTTAAGGTTATCGAGTTCAAACGAACCGCCTAAATACAGCCCCATTACTTCAGGTGTTTTTGGTGCTGCAGGTTTCGCTTTTTTAAACAATTTACCAAACATACGGGGGCTCCTTTTTGATAGCCTAGTGTGCGGGCTAATCGGCGTCCAGCGTTAACCAGTCAATCGAATTGATTCGACTTAGCGCAATATAAAAAAGGGTGTCACCAGGATTCAGTGTGCCCTCTAATGGAGGATTCACCACCATGTCTTTCACTTGCCCGCGGGGCGCATAACCAATAAATATGGCGTCGTGCTTGCGTTTCAAGTTCATAAATAACTTTGCGATTGAGATTGCAGGGCTCGACGCTGGAATTTTTACCGAAAACTGAGCTTGGCCCTCATCAATACTCAACAGGTCGTGATGCAGCATGCTCGAGCCAGGATCGAAGGCTGATTTTGCCAGCATTTCAACCGCAACGCTGGGGGTACATTCAACCTTAGGGCAATGGTCTTGCAGCAGGTCGACTAAGCTTTCGTCTTCAAAATATGCCACTTGATGTGCATCGGGGTTACGCTTCGTGCAATACAGCGCAGTGGTCATGGTGACGTCGTCGTAAGGATTATCTAGCAAAATAGTAGACGCCGAGGAAACGCAGGCTCTGTCCATGTCTTCATCTTTATTGAACGAGTCTACTTTGACAAATTCGATAACGCCGGGCATGGGGTTACTAATATCGGCTTTAACGCACAGCACAATATCAGGTTTAGGGCTCATTGCATTTCGCTCCTGTAACAGGAGGTTAAGTAGCAGCATGGTTCGCTGTTCATTCCAGCCGATAACCAGTATGTGGTTGTTAACATCTAAGCTTGTCATACCCAATAACCCTTTTCTCCATTGTTCAGACACCCACGCGGCCAACCGGCCAATAACCATGGCAAAAATACTTAAGCCCAGCGGAATGACGTATATCGCCACTATTAGTTTTCCCGCCGAAGTTACCGGTGATAAGTCGCCGTAGCCCACTGTCGAGGCCGTTACTGCTAACCAGTAAAAGAAGTCGACACTGTTAATGAGTTCATTTTCATCTGCAGCATAAAGCAGCCAATAGCTACTTACTGCATAAAACGCCGTTACGCCTAAAATGGTGTACCAGCGAGATTCAGCGAAATACTGCAGCATGACTTTGCGCAGTTTTATCCATGGGGACATAAAAGAAGTAACCCGTGTTTTCCGTGCGTTAACTGTGCCTTGAAGCGTTTAACTTGTCTAGCCGTGCTAAAACTAAAAAAAGGGGGAGCGTAAACGCTCCCCCTTTTTGCTATCTTTTTACTTGCCTAAAATTCTAGCAAGTTCATCGTCAGCAGATGTTTTTCCGCCTTTGATACCTGCATCAGCCAGTCGTTTTTCAAGATCGCTGCTCGATTCTTCACCCGCTAGCTCTTCGGCGGCTTGAAGCTCAGCATTACGCATTTTTTGCTTATCTTGAATACGGGACAGTGATTCTGTGGCCGTTTTCATTTTGCTGTTTGCGCCCATGTGTCGTGATGACACTGCAACTTGTGCTTTTTGCACGCTCTCAGTGGCTTTCACCATATCAACCTGCTGCTCTAGGCGGCGAAGGTTGGCTTTAGCTTGTTGAATGTTTTGCGCTAACTGCTTTTCCGATTGCTTGAACTGGTCAAGGTATGACTGCTCTTGCGCTCGTTCTTCATTTAGCTCAGACACCTTCTGTGCACAATCAAGAGCAAGTTGACGGTCATTATCGACTGCTTTTCTAGCATGTGCTTCATATTCAGCGATGGATGAATCAAAGCTTTCTACTTTTTGCTGCGAAAGCTTACATTTTGCAAGAATCTGAGTACGTGCGTGGTCAGATTTGCGTAACTCTTCTTTCGCTTCTCTAATTTCCTGCTCCAGAATTCGGATGGCCTGACTGTCGGCCACTGACTGCGCTGCTTCGGTAGCGCCACCCTTTACTGCGGTAATTAACTTTTTCCACACTGACATTTGCTTCTCCTTCGAAGTAAATTTTAGTTAAGGTGCATTTCGTAAGCATCTAAGAAAGATGCAACGTTCTGAAACAAGGTTTCAACTTCAATAACAATACTCTCGCCTTTCGACTGCGCACTTAGCGCGCCAAATGCGGTGTAATACTCATCGCCACCAATGGTTGATATTCCAACGGTTGTGAGTGGAAACACCATGTGAGAAGACAGAATTTCATGGTCTAACGCGTGCTTGTCCTTCACTTCTGAAGCAGCAAACAAGAGACTTTCTACTAAAATTTGCTCACCACTGATTGCTAGCCAGGCATCGATGCCATCTTGATTAGCAATGAGTAAGCAATTTTCCTCTCGTGTTACCACAAAGTCATCAACCTCTTTTAGTAAGGCTTCGATGCTTTCCAGTTCCCAACTCATAGTGTTCTCCTTAAATTATTGAAGCGATAATGTCGTAAATGAAAAAGGTGCCGTTACCTTCGGCATTGCTACTGTAACCAGTATTTTTCATCTTCGCCAACATCTTGACTTGAAGTGTATATCCATTGTGCCATAATCGTCAATAACAAATATGCTTCTTAAGTGTAAAAAAGTGTGTTTTTGTAAAATATACGTCACAAAAGAGTGTTTTTAGTGGTGATTTTAAGGGCGTTTTTAATGGCTGGGGAGGCCGGTTTTGAACAAAGAATTGAGTGCGAAAAATGCATGGAGACAAACCGTAGCGCGGGTGATTAAGTCAGAAATGTCTGTGCGCGGCGTGAAATATCAAGACTTAAGCCAGCGGCTTGCTGCAATTGATATCGAGCAGAGTGCTGATAATTTAAGAAATAAGGTGAATAAAGGTATTATGGGGGCTGATTTAATGCTGCAAGTACTTTATGTGCTTAAAGCTCGGCCTTTAGACGCCGCTGTGTTAGAAGAGATCTTAACTGACCTTCAACCATGATCTTGGTATGATAATAGAAATAGCAGGAATAATAGCACGTAGAAAAAATGAGCAGTAAATTGAGAATCAAAGGCTAACGTGACGGCCAATACGTCGACTAAGATAAAAGCAGCAGGCAAAAAAATACCCAGCAAGTAGCCGAGTATCAAAGATAAAGAATTGTCAGGGAGAACATCATCACTATCTGGGTTGTATCTTAACCGTTTAAGCTGCCTTGTACTTATTTTAATCAGCTGTAAGTGGTATGAAATTTCATAACGGATTATATGGCACCATACCCATGCGAGGACCTACGCGAAGATGTTTATAGTTTTTAACTGGTTTTAACGTGTTTCTCGTTATTTAATTACCCGCATTTTATGGCTTGTTATTGTGCTTACTGTGGTTATTGTCACAACTGCTTGTAATCACTGCTTGAAATGACTGCACTGTGCAACTTTTAATTAACTAAGTAAGAAGAGTATCTCACCACGTTATGAAACTTTCTGATTTTAGCTTCGAGCTCCCTGAAAAACTTATCGCGAAATATCCTACTGAGCAGCGTGCTGCTAGCCGCCTTTTGCGTTTAGATGGAAAAACGGGAACCGTTACCCACTCAATGTTCGCCGATATGGTATCTCTTGTTGAACCTGGCGATCTGCTTGTATTTAATGACACACGGGTTATCCCAGCCAGACTGCTCGGGAAGAAAGAAACGGGTGGACAAGTAGAAGTGCTTATCGAGCGCATTACCACAGACAACACCGCTCTTGCTCATGTGAGAGCGAGCAAAGCGCCGAAACCAGGCACAAAACTTGTTTTAGAAGACTGCGTTAATGTGACCGTGACGGGCCGTGATGATGCTTTATTTATTTTGCAATTCGACCATGATGAAACCGTTTTGCAACTATTAGAAGCTCATGGGCACATGCCATTGCCGCCCTACATAGACAGACCTGATGAAAATTCAGACAAAGAGCGCTATCAAACGGTATATAACGACAAGCCAGGTGCGGTAGCAGCGCCAACGGCTGGTTTGCACTTTGACGAACACATTCTTGGTGCGCTGAAAGAGAAGGGCGTTAACTTGGCCTTTGTCACTTTGCATGTGGGGGCGGGAACGTTTCAACCAGTGCGAGTCGATAATATTACCGAGCACAAAATGCACGCCGAATATGCTGAGGTACCTCAAAATGTGGTCGATGCTGTGCTTCAAACGAAAGCAGCGGGCAAGCGAGTCATTGCTGTGGGTACAACTTCAGTGCGCTCGTTAGAGTCGGCTGCGAAATTCAGTACCATGCGAAGCGACGGTGATGTCATTGGCACGTTTTATGATGATACCGAAATTTTTATCTATCCAGGCTTCGAATTTAAAGTGGTGGATGCGATGTTTACCAACTTCCATTTGCCAGAGTCTACGTTGATGATGCTGATTAGTGCATTTGCTTCTAAAGAGCACGTGATGAATGCATATCAAGAGGCCATTGATAAGGAATATCGATTCTTCAGCTATGGCGATTCCATGTTTATCGAAAGAAGCTAGTTCAGAATTTTTGTAATGGCCTTTTGGAACAGCTCTTGGAATAGCTCTTAGAATAGCCTCTTGTAATGGCTTTTCGGATAGATTCTCTGGAAAGCGCTCTTAAATAGCGCTTTCCTTAGCTCGTTAAATAGCTTCCTAAATAGCTATCAAAGAATTTCCCTAGATAGCTCCCTAAATAGCTCCCAAAATAATAGCCTCAATTTCTACTTCAAACGGCTATTCTCAAACATCTATTCTTAAATGCCATTCATTCTTAGTTACTCTCACTTAAAGCCCTCTTTTACAGCCAGATATTCGTTCACTTCAATAGAAACATAGATACAGGGAATGATCTCGCGTAAATTACTGGTATAATCCCGCCCCATGATTTCAAACCCAGTTTTATACCCAGCGCACGTTTTTTATCAGGCGCACGTTATAGACCGATTATATCAAAAGCACTTTTATACTTAACGCGAAGAGTGCGCAAAGATGGGAAAGTTCTTACATGCAATTTGAGTTATTAAAAACAGAGGGTCGCGCCAGGCGCGGGCGTCTTGTATTTGAACGTGGTGTTGTCGAAACGCCAGCGTTTATGCCGGTAGGTACCTACGGCACGGTAAAAGGAATGACACCGGAAGAACTGAAAGAAAGTGGGGCACATATCTGTTTGGGTAATACCTTTCATTTAATGCTTCGCCCGGGCACAGGTGTTATTCGCCAGCATGGTGACCTGCACGACTTTATGAACTGGGACAAGCCTATTCTTACCGATTCAGGCGGTTTTCAAGTATTCAGTTTAGGTGATCTGCGTAAGATCACCGAAGAGGGCGTAACGTTCCGCTCGCCAATTAACGGCGAAAAGATCTTACTCACACCTGAAAAGTCGATGGAGGTTCAGCGAGATCTGGGCTCTGATATTGTGATGATTTTCGACGAATGTACGCCTTACCCAGCCACTGAGCAGGAAGCGCGGGTGTCTATGGAAATGTCACTACGCTGGGCCGAGCGAAGCAAAGAGGCTCATGGTGACAACCCTGCTGCATTGTTCGGTATTATTCAAGGCGGCATGTATGAGGGGCTTCGTGACGTTTCTCTTGCAGGCCTTGAAGCGATTGGTTTTGACGGTTATGCCATTGGTGGGTTATCAGTTGGCGAGCCTAAAGAAGACATGATCCGCATTATCGAGCACACAGCGCCAAAGATTCCCGAAGATAAGCCTCGCTACTTGATGGGTGTAGGTAAGCCAGAGGACTTAGTGGAAGCGGTTCGTCGCGGCATCGACATGTTCGATTGCGTTATGCCAACCCGCAATGCGCGCAATGGCCACTTGTTTGTAGGCGAGGGGGTTATTAAGATTCGAAACGCTAAACATCGCAACGATACATCGCCATTAGATGAAAATTGTGACTGTTACACTTGTAAAAATTATTCTCGCTCTTATTTACATCACTTAGATAAGTGTAATGAGATATTAGGCGCACGATTGAATACCATTCATAACTTGCGTCACTACCAACGTGTAATGCAAGGTATGCGCGATGCTATTGAAGCGGGCACAATGGATGAGTTTGTACACGACTTCTACGAACAGCGAGGGCTGCCGGTGCCGGCGCTCTAAAATCGAAATAATAACGAAAATATTTTAATAACGAGAATACTTGGGGAATTTTATGAGTTTATTTATCTCAAACGCGTACGCGCAATCAGCGGGTGGTGCATCACAAGGTGGCGGCATGGAAATGATAATCATGCTGGCTGTGTTTGGTCTTATCTTTTATTTCTTGCTTTATCGCCCACAAGCAAAGCGTGTTAAAGAGCATAAGAACCTAGTATCGTCACTTGGCAAAGGTGATGAAGTGCTCACCCAAGGTGGTTTAGTAGGAAAAATCACAAAAGTGTCTGACGATAAAGATTTTATTGAAATGGCACTTAACGAAGCAAGCAACATAGTTGTGCAGAAGTCTTCAGTTACTGCTGTGTTGCCAAAAGGCACAATGAAGTCGCTGTAAGTAAAAAACGCCGAAGCCGAGACGCTTCTCGGCATCGGCACGAAAGGATTATCCAGTGCTAAACAAAAATTCAATATGGAAAGTATTAAGTGCACTCTTTGTGGTTGCAATGTGTGCACTTTATGCCCTTCCCAATATTTACGGTGAAGATCACGCCGTACAAATTTCAGCAGGTCGTGATGCGGTTGTCACCCAATCAATGGTTGAGCAAGTTGAGTCTGCACTAGCTGAAAAATCAATTACGCCTAAGCGCATTGAATTCGAAAATGAGCAAATACTTGTTCGCGTTTCAGATTCTGATACCCAGCTTGTCGCACGTGAAACCCTAGAGAAGCTGCTTGGCGACGACTACTTTGTAGCGATGAACCTAGCGCCTGATACCCCTGAGTGGCTAGAGAGCTTAGGTGGAACGCCAATGAAGCTTGGTCTAGACCTTCGCGGCGGTGTCCACTTCCTGATGGAAGTTGATATGTCTGAGGTGATCACCAAATCGTTAGAAGACGCGGAAAGCGGATTCAGAACGTCCCTTCGCGGTGAAGACATTCGCTATCGCGGCGTTAAGCAAGTGGGTAATCATATCGATATTACCTTTCGCGATGAAGACGCGCTTGATAAAGCAAAGTTTTTCCTGCGCAACCAAAGCCGTGACTTAACCTTTAACGATGTTGACGACCTTACGTTACGAGCGACGTTTGCCGAGAGTAAGCTTCAAGAAATTCGCGACAATGCGGTTAAACAAAACATTACCATTATTCGTAATCGTGTTAACCAACTTGGCGTGGCCGAGCCTCTTGTGCAAAAACAGGGCGCTGACCGTATTGTGGTTCAGCTCCCAGGTATTCAAGATACCGCACGAGCAAAAGAAATTTTGAATGCGACGGCTACGCTTGAATTCCGCATGCTTGATCAGAAAAATGACGTTCGAGACGCATTAAACGGGCGTGTACCGCCGGGTTCTCAAATTATTGAAGACCAGCAAGGTGTGCCACAGCTTTTGGAAAAGCGCATTATGCTTACGGGTAGCCATATCATCGATGCCAACAGCGGCGTTGACGAATACGGCTTGCCTAACGTCAATATTTCTCTTGATTCTGAAGGCGGCAACAAGATGTCACGCTCTACTCGTGGCAATATCGGCAAGCCGATGGCAACCGTCTTCATTGAGTACAAAGCAACCGGTGAGCGCAACAAAGAAGACAAACTCATTTTTGAAAAAGAAGAGCAAGTTATCTCAGTGGCTACCATTCGTGCACAGCTTGGCAGTAAGTTTCAAATTACTGGGCTAGACTCGCCAAAAGAAGCCCGCGACCTTGCACTTTTACTTCGCGCAGGAGCACTAATTGCGCCTATTCAGATTGTTGAAGAGCGCACAGTAGGGCCAAGCTTAGGTAAAGAGAATATTGAACTGGGTACTCAAGCCATTGTGTACGGCTTACTCGCGGTACTTGCTTTTATGCTGGTGTACTACAAGGCATTCGGCATTGTGGCAAATATTGCGTTGGTGACTAACTTGGTGATGATTGTGGGCATTATGTCTATGATCCCTGGCGCTACGCTTACCCTTCCTGGTATGGCGGGTATTGTACTTACCGTTGGTATGGCGGTAGATGCGAACGTGCTTATTTTTGAACGTATTCGTGAAGAGTTGCGTGATGGTCGAAGCCCGCAGCAAGCGATACATCACGGTTACGACAGCGCATTCTCAACGATTTTAGATGCGAATATCACGACATTTATTGCGGGCCTTATTTTGTTCGCAGTAGGTACAGGTCCAATTAAAGGGTTCTCTATTACGCTTATGATTGGTATTGCCACTTCTATGTTTACCGCTATTTTGGTTACGCGCGTTATCGTCAATGCTGTGTATGGTGGGAAGCGTCTAGAGAAACTGGCGATTTAAGGAGCGTAACATGCAATTATTAAAACTATCCGAAACCGTCAATTTCATGCGCCTTCGCGTTCCCGCGATGGTGCTGTCTACTTTACTTATTTTGGGCTCATTCGTTTCTTTAGGCGTTAATAGCCTGAACTGGGGACTGGATTTCACCGGCGGTACGTTGATTGAAGTTGGCTATGAAGACAGTGCTAATTTAGAGTCTATTCGCGCTCAGTTAAATAACGCTGATTTTGAAGATGCCATAGTACAAAACTTTGGTAGCAGCCAAGAAGTACTTATCCGTATTGCGCCTCGCGATGGTGTAAAAGCGGTCACTATTGGGAACCAAGTTGTTGATGCGTTGCGTGCCGACGGTACTGACGTTGATATGCGACGTATTGAGTTTGTAGGGCCAAATGTTGGTGAAGAGCTAACAGAGCAGGGCGGTCTTGCCATGCTAGTAGCACTTATTTGTATTTTGGTTTACGTGGCAATGCGTTTTGAATGGCGTTTCGCTCTAGGCTCGGTATCCGCCTTGGCCCATGATGTTATTCTAACGTTAGGTTTGTTTTCAGTACTTCAAATTGAGTTTGATTTGACAGTACTTGCTGCGGTACTGGCGGTTATCGGTTACTCACTCAACGATACTATTGTTGTGTCTGACCGTATTCGCGAGAACTTCCGCAAAATCCGTAAAGGTGAGCCAATTGATATCATCAATACCTCGCTGACCCAAACCTTGAACCGCACAATAATTACTTCATTAACCACCGTACTAGTACTTGTTGCCTTGTTCTACAAAGGTGGTGCACTAATACATGGTTTTGCCACAGCCCTTTTATTTGGTGTGGTAGTAGGTACTTACTCATCGGTTTATATTGCAAGCTCTGTTGCTTTAGCGCTGGGTATCAGTAAAGAAGACCTCATGCCACCACAAGTGGAGAAAGAGGGTGCTGACCAAGAGCCGCTTTAGAAAAGCGACGTAGCAAAAAGCTAACACTGTATAATAAGCCGCACATGTGCGGCTTTTTTTATGGCGCGGCTTTTTTTATGGCGCGTAAGGTGAGTCCACGGTTGATAATCAAAGTGCTTATGAAAGCATAAAGGAATTGAATATATATAACTTGCGGCTAGCGACTTTTGCTTTCACGGTGGAAATAAAATAGAGGCGTTTATTGAGTTGCGGTTAATTTGAATCTGCGCGACATCTTTACCGTTTGCCCTGATGTCAAAGATATAATGCCGTCGCCGCTTACTGCGACTTCAATATTGTTAATATCATTAATTTTAACCGCAAAGGAGCGATGCACACGTCTGAACGGCAGGTGCGTATTGGCGTCTAAAAATGCGCTTAACGTTGTTCGCATGGGATAAACATTTGCGCCAATGTGCAAGTTTACGTAATTGCCCGACGAGGCCATCCAATTAATGTCTCGCTTGTTTATTAAGAATTCGCGGCCGAGCTTTTTTATCAGTAATAGGTCATCAGAGGGTAATTCAGCGTCTTTTTTGTTGCCCGGAGACTTCTCCCTGTCTAATGCAATGCTGCTGGCATTACCAAGCCAATGAGCAATTGTGTAGCGATAAAACCCTATAAGCACCACAAAGAAAATAAAAGACCACACGTCTTTTCGTATCTCGTAGAGTAATTCAAAGGCCCACTGTTCTAAAGAAACAGCGAATTGATAATCTCTGCCGGCTAGTGCGTATATAACTTCTCTGCTTATCACCATAAACAAGACGTGGCTTAACGCAAATAGTAAACCGATAACAATGTACTGATAAGCGCTAAAAAGAGGGTGGCCCCAGTTCCAAGGGTAGCGATTAAGCGCGACAGCAAGTGCACAAACCACAACAAAACTTCCGATGGCACTGGTGTATTCCCAGACAAAAGGTTCCCATACAGAAAACGGCAGCGGCGGGGTTCTCATTGCCTCCATCAGTACGGTGGTGCTGTTAATGAACCCGTTAATAATAAAATACAGGGCGAGCAAACAAAGGGAAATTGATGTTTGGTGTTTCTGGAACCACATTTTATTGATCATGCGTTCTTTGTTTCCTCTTATCACTTAAATCCACCGTTTGTCACCAATTCGAGTCCTTTCAATTACTTAGCTGCTATCTTGTTTGCATTACTGCCATCAATACTTACACAGGCTCAAACATTTAAAAAGGGGCAAAATGAATACAACAGACCGAGCACCAAATCGTTGCAAGGAAAGGTGTACGAGAATTGTCGCGCTGGATTATCTTAGAGTGCTGGCCGTAATTGTGCTGCTATTTTTCCATCTTGGCATGATCTGGGTACCAGATTGGCAATTTCATTTTAAGCAACAAACGAACTGGTTTTGGTTGCAACATATTATGATGTTGAGCTCTCCATGGAGAATGGGGCTGCTGTGGTTTATTGCTGGTACCTCGCTTTATTTTATGCAGCAAAAGTATGGAATGCGCTACCTGTTAACTCGCAGAAGTAACGCTATTTTGCTACCTCTTTTATTTGGAATTTACTGCGTTGTCCCCATTCAACTTTTTGTTGAAATGACTTACAAGAATGCAATAGATACATCATTTACCGACTTCTTAATTGTCTTCTATTTCGGACCCAGTGATTATTTCGAAGGCTTTAGTTCCGGTATATGGCATCACGTTGATGTAAATCATCTATGGTTTTTACGCTCATTGTGGCGCTTCACACTATTACTGATTATTTTTCATTGGCCTTTGCACTGTATTCGTCAATGGTTTGGTTGCTTTAATGCGTATTGGCTGGCTTTGTTTGTTGTGGTGGTAATGTTCACCATGCACATTGATGATGCCGATACAAAACGAGATGTGTATGGATTCTCATGTTTAGTTTTTGGCTTTCTTTTTGGAGGCACTGATGAATTTTGGCGGTGGTTGAAGAGGTATCTTCGCGCGATTGTTGTTTTAGCACTAATGACAACCATTTTATATCAAACTGGTTTTGGTATTGAGCGCTATTTACCTGCACACGACCCAGCGTATAACGCAGAAGCGCATAACGCAGTAGCGCATGACGCAGAAGCACAGAGTGAAATAGCGCGCTTTTGGCTCAATAATATTGCTATGTTTGCATATTACTTTGCTAAAGCAATAGGTCTTATTGCTATACTCGCAGTCGCTGATGTGATTTTCGACAAACCAAATTTGATAGTGACAAAAGTAAACAGATACGTTTTCCCCTTTTACGTCCTTCACCAAAGCGTGTTGATAGCTGTTGCCTTTACCGTCAGTCACTATGCTCTGTCGGCAATGTTTTCTATGCTAATAACATTGTCGGCCACTGCATTCATTAGTTTTGTTTTACTATTGCTTTGTCGTTACAGTAATTGTGTTGGGGCTTTACTGGGTAAGCCTCCGATGCCAGGACACTGGCTAACAAGTTTGCCAGCACACATTGCGATCGCCGCAATTACGTTACCGCTAGCACTTAGGCTTATTGGCTTATCGTAATCGACATCGGTGTAAGGTTTTATTAGAAATAAAATGACGTTACGGAAACAAAAAAGGCGTAAGTACGAATACTTACGCCTATATAATCATTGTATTTTTACACTGATATGCAGTGACAAGCGAGAGACGCTAATCACTCAATGTCGCCTTAAGTTTTACCTTAATACGCTGTTACTTAAGGTGCTTAACAAGGCCTTGAACGACTTTTCCGCTTCCAGCAACGATTTCGCCTTTGTGCAGCGGATCGTTACCGCCTTTAAAGTCTGTAACCAAACCGCCCGCTTCACGAACAATTAGCTCGCCCGCTGCAATATCCCAAGACTTAACACCGCGCTCGTAATAACCGTCGTGACGGCCAGCAGCAACGTATGCTAGGTCAAGTGCAGCACTTCCTGCGCGACGTAAGTCACCCACTTCGTGGAAAATTTTATTGAGGCTAAGGGCATATTCGCCAAACTGTGATTTGTTTTTAAACGGTAGACCAGTAGCAATAATGGTTTCGCTTAAATCACGAGGCTTTGATGCACGAATACGGTAACCATTAAGCTGAGCGCCTTGTCCGCGACTGGCTGTGAATAATTCACTACGGATTGGGTCAAATACAACGCCTTGCTCTAAACGGCCTTTATGAAGAAGTGCGATAGAAACCGCAAAATGAGGAATGCCTTTCACAAAATTGGCGGTGCCATCTAGCGGGTCGATAATCCACTGATAATCAGTGTCCGAGCCTAGTATCTCTCCTGATTCTTCGCCTAAAAAGCAATGATCAGGGTATGACTGCTGAATTTTATAGATAACCGCTTGCTCTGCGTCTTTGTCAACTTGAGTTACGAAGTCGTTCAACCCCTTCGACTCGGTTGCAATTTCATTATGTTTTTCAAAACCACGAACAATGACTGTTCCAGCCGCACGCGCAGCGCGCACTGCAATATTCAGCATAGGATGCATAGATAAACCACCAATTGTAAAAGACCAATGAATTACGCAAGTTGTATAATGTTCAAGTTGTAAACAGCATTATAACTGTACAAAAAATAGCTTGCCTAATTCGAAAACGGGCGGAGTCTAACAGAATCGATGAACGATGCAAATGAATTTGCTAAGCAAGCCTGTCTTAATCATCTTACTTAGGTGCTACCTAAGTGCTGCCACACGAAACAAATTACACCTAGTAACAACTAATCCGAATGCCACAAATTATTGAGTCATAAGCAAGTGAGTCAAAAGTAAGCCAATAGCCATCTATACCGCTGCTGTGCTACACTTTACGCTAATTAAAGACGTCTCTGCCATTCTCTGATAGCAGGCTGTTTGTTGATGCTTAGGTTGCTAGAACTGGGTGTTAATCACCTAGTTATTGAGAGCTTTGCTTGTAAGAGCACAGTATGTATGACCAAAGTGTGCAAGGGCATATGAACGTCGCCTTCTAAGGCACCGCTTTTAAGCGCTAGCCGTAATAAGACAAAACAATTAACTATTCAGTAAATAGGTATCGCAAGCATGCTTGAAAATATTCGCATTATTTTGGTTAACACCTCTCACACAGGAAATATAGGCTCTACTGCACGCGCCATGAAAACAATGGGCTTAAGTAGCTTATATTTAGTTGACCCAGTGAATGAACCTGATGGTCAAGCAAGCGCATTAGCAGCGGGTGCAGGCGACGTGCTAGCCAATGCGAAAATTGTCAACACGCTTGAAGAAGCAGTAAAAGACTGTGGGCTCGTTGTTGGCACTTCTGCACGCTCGCGCACGCACTCTTGGCCAATGCTAGGGCCACGAGACTGTGGTGAAAAGTTGGTGCAAGAGGTCAGTAAATATCCCGTCGCGTTGGTGTTTGGTCGTGAGAATAGCGGGCTTTCCAATGAAGAACTGCAGCAGTGTCATTTTCATATGTGTATTCCGGCAAACCCAGAATACAGTTCACTAAACCTAGCAGCGGCGGTTCAAACGCTATGTTATGAAATTCGTATGGCGTACTTGAATAGAGAAACATACCCTGAAGTTGAAGAAGAATATCCTCTCAACGAAGACTTAGAACGCTTCTATGTGCACCTTGAGTCCACACTGGAAAGAACCTCTTTTATCCGTAAGAGCCACCCCGGGGTGGTTATGACTAAGTTACGCAGACTGTTCAATCGCTCTCGCCCTGAATCACAGGAGCTTAATATTCTACGTGGTATTTTAGCGTCAATCGATAAATCGGTTAAATCAAATAATGAAGACGCTAACGAAGCGTCTTCATCACAGTAACAATGAGTAAAGCATGTTCAGCCGAATAAAAGACGACATTCAAGGCGTATTTCATCGCGACCCAGCAGCGCGCAATACGTTTGAAGTATTAACCAATTATCCTGGCCTGCATGCTGTGTGGTTGCACAGAATTAGTCATACATTATGGAATGCTCAGTGGAAGTGGCTGGCTCGAACGCTGTCTACGTTTAATCGGTGGTTGACGGGTATTGAGATTCACCCTGGTGCTACGTTAGGGCGACGTGTATTTATCGACCACGGTATGGGGGTGGTTATTGGTGAGACCGCTGAAATTGGTGACGACGTTACGCTTTACCATGGTGTGACATTAGGCGGAACCAGTTGGAAAGCAGGAAAGCGCCACCCAACCCTTAAAAACGGCGCAGTGGTAGGCGCTGGTGCAAAGGTTCTTGGGCCTATTACCATTGGCGAAAATGGCAAAGTGGGCTCAAATTCTGTTGTAGTGAAAGATATCCCCGACGGCGCTACGGCGGTGGGTATTCCAGGAAGAGTTATTGTTACCAAGCAAAAAGATGCCAGCGTTTCCGTTAATCCTCAACGAGACAAAATCGCACAGAAATACGGTTTCGACGCCTATGCCGTAGCACCAGATAATCCTGACCCCGTAGCCAATGCCATGGGAATTATGCTTGAGCATATGCATCAGATGGACACAAAAGTAGAAGAGATGTGTAAGGTTATTCAGTCTCTTGGCGGCGATGTATGCACAGAAAACCTTCATAATATTAGCGCGGAAGATTTTGCTGATACTGGCTTTGAGTTAAACGAAGCTCAACAAGATAGCAGTACCCACAAGTCATTCGATCCAGCTATTTGATGCAGCTACTTAATGCGCCATTCTATTTATTAACTTCTGCTTATTAAGAGAGGGGTGCAGCAGTACTCGTTCTTATAGTATCTTTTAAATAGTATCTTTTAAATATTATTGTCCTTATTAATATAAAGAGTGTTGCAATCTTCGATTAGCGCATTTATCTAATTAATTAAATGACGTTGAAATAATACCTGACTAAATTACTAGGTCTTATACTTGACCATTTTAGTCAGGTATGTAAAAATTCCGCTATACAGTGAAGGCGGGAGACAATAATGAAACTTACCTCTAAAGGTCGCTATGCGGTAACTGCGATGCTTGATGTTGCATTACATTCAAAGCGTGGCCCTGTTCCCCTTGCCGATATATCTGAAAGACAAGAAATATCGCTTTCTTACTTAGAGCAGCTATTCTCGCGATTGCGCAAAGAGAAGCTGGTAGACAGCGTACGTGGTCCTGGCGGTGGTTATTTACTTGGCCGCAGCGCCAATGAGATTGCCATTGGTCAAGTGATATCAGCGGTTGATGAATCAATAGACGCCACACGTTGCCAAGGTCAAGCTGACTGTCAGGGCGGCGACCGCTGTCTAACACACAGCTTATGGCAAGATTTAAGCGATCGTATCTCAAGCTTTTTACACTCTATTACACTTGGCGAATTAATGGAAAAGCATGATGTGCGCGAAGTAGCAGGGCGACAAGATAATAATAGCGCTCTTCGCAATATAGCCAACGATATTGAAGTAAGCATTAGGCTTTAACAAAGGCATTGATGACTATGACGCTATCCACTCCTATATACCTAGATTACGCCGCCACAACTCCCGTAGACCCGCGAGTTGCCCAAGTTATGGCGAAGTGCCTTACCCTTGACGGTAATTTTGGCAATCCCGCATCAAGAAGCTACCGCTTTGGTTGGATGGCCGAAGAAGCCGTTGATATCGCCCGTAATCAGGTTAGCGATGCGCTAAATTGCGACCCAAGAGAAATTGTATTTACCTCCGGTGCCACCGAGTCGAATAATTTAGCGATAAAAGGCGTCGCCGATGGTTATGCATCTAAGGGCACGCACATCATTACCGTTAATACGGAGCACAAAGCGGTGCTTGATACCTGTGAGTATTTGCAAGCACAGGGCTTTGACGTGACTTATCTTCAGGTAGGCCCCGACGGCTTAGTTAACTTGTCGGAGTTAGAGAATGCAATGAGAGACGACACTATCTTAGTCTCTGTCATGCATGTAAACAACGAACTAGGTGTAACGCAAGATATCGAATCTATTGGGAAGCTTTGCCGTCAATACAGTGTGTTATTTCATGTGGATGGAGCACAAAGCGTGGGAAAGGTTGCCATAGATCTCAATGAGCTTCCGATAGACCTGCTGTCTATGTCGGCACACAAGTTTTACGGGCCAAAGGGAATGGGGGCACTTTACGTTCGCCGCCGTCCTAAGATTAATTTAGAAGCACAAATTCATGGCGGTGGTCATGAGCGCGGTATGCGTTCGGGCACGCTGGCAACGCACCAAATTGTGGGCATGGGCGAAGCACTCGAATTGGCGAGTCGAGACATGGACGCTGAAAACGAGCGTATTAAAGCGCTTCGTGTCGCTCTATGGAATGGGCTGAGCAAGATTGAGGGCGTATACCTAAACGGCCATGAAGAAAAGCGCATAGCGGGTATTTTAAATGTCAGCTTTGCAGATGTAGATGGCGAAAGTTTGATGATGGGGCTAAATGATATTGCCGTGTCATCTGGTTCTGCATGCACATCGGCAAGTTTAGAGCCCTCGTATGTGCTTAAAGCATTGGGGCGAAGTGATGAACTGGCCCATGCAGGAATTCGATTTAGTGTGGGCCGATTTACGACCCAAGACGACATCGATTACGTAGTAAGTAAAGTAACAGATGTAACAAACCGATTGCGGCAAGTGGCGTTAGCTTAAGATTTTTTAAAGCAAGTAGCGCAAAATACGTCGCTGAATATTTGAGTGGATTACTCAGGTATTATATAATACCGCACCAATTTTTAAGGCTGCCACCATTGTAAAATGCTTACTGCACGAGGTTTGTGCGGTGAATTAAGGGAAATTACCAAGACCGTGGGGTAATTTTCCAAGCCAAGGTGAATGGAAGGCTTAGGTAGCAAATGCAGGCAAACAAGCGAGACCCAAACATGAGTGAACAGATCGAACAGGCGTTAGAAAGAAAGTACGATGCTGGTTTTTATTCAGAGATCGAATCGGACACGTTTGAAAGCGGCCTAGATGAGTCGATTATTCGTCGCATTTCCGCAATGAAAAACGAGCCTGAGTGGATGCTCGAATGGCGTCTAAAGGCTTATCATGCGTGGCTTGAAATGGAAGAGCCTGACTGGGCCCATGTGGAATACCCAAAAATTGATTTTCAGGCAATTTCTTATTACTCGGCACCCAAGAGTATGGAAGACAAGCCTCAGTCGTTAGATGAAGTCGACCCAGAGCTACTGCGTACTTACGAAAAGTTAGGTATTCCGCTTCACGAACAAGAAATGTTAGCAGGCGTTGCGGTAGATGCAGTATTTGACTCTGTATCAGTGGTCACAACGTTCCGCTCTAAGCTAGAAGAGGCTGGCGTCATTTTCTGCCCAATCTCTGAGGCGATTCAAAAGTATCCAGACCTTGTTAAAAAGTACATTGGGTCAGTAGTACCGCGTACGGATAATTATTTCTCTGCGCTAAACTGTGCCGTGTTTACCGACGGTTCATTTGTTTATATTCCAAAAGGCACTCGTTGCCCTATGGAGCTTTCCACCTATTTCCGTATTAACGAAATGAACACCGGTCAGTTTGAGCGTACGTTAATCATTGCCGATGAAGGCAGCCATGTGAGTTACTTGGAAGGGTGTACTGCGCCGCAGCGCGATGAGAATCAGCTGCATGCCGCGGTGGTTGAGTTAGTTGCAATGGACGACGCCACGATTAAATACTCTACGGTTCAAAACTGGTATCCAGGTGATGAGAACGGTAAAGGGGGTATTTACAACTTTGTGACCAAGCGCGGTATTGCACACACCAACGCTAAAATCTCATGGACTCAGGTTGAAACTGGATCAGCAGTAACCTGGAAGTACCCAAGCTGCATCCTTAAGGGCGACAACAGCGTAGGCGAATTCTACTCTGTAGCCCTTACTCGCGGACGCCAGCAGGCAGATACCGGCACGAAGATGATTCACATGGGCAAGAATACGCGCTCAACCATTATCTCAAAGGGAATATCTGCAGGTAAAAGTAACAACGCTTATCGCGGTCTTGTGCAAATGGGACCTCGTGCAGACGGCGCGCGTAACTTTACTGAGTGTGACTCGCTGCTTATTGGTGATAAATGTGGTGCACATACGTTCCCGTATATCGAAAGTCGCAACCCGTCGGCAATAGTTGAGCACGAAGCGACAACATCGAAGGTAAGTGACGAGCAATTGTTTTTGTGTCGCCAACGTGGTTTAGACACAGAGAAGGCCGTTTCTATGATTGTTAACGGTTTTTGTAAAGAAGTATTCAAAGAGCTGCCAATGGAATTTGCCGTAGAAGCCGGCAAGCTGCTCGAAATTAGTCTTGAAGGTTCAGTGGGGTAATCAATGCTTAGTATAAAGAATTTACATGCCAGCGTAGAAGAAAAAAATATCATTAAAGGTCTTAACCTAGAAGTTAAGCCAGGTGAAGTACACGCTATCATGGGCCCCAATGGTGCCGGTAAAAGTACGTTAGGTTATGTCTTGTCAGGCCGTGATGGCTATGAAGTGAGCGAAGGCGACGTAACGCTTAATGGAAAAGATTTGCTAGACCTTGAAGTTGAGGAGCGTGCCCGTGAAGGCTTGTTCTTAGCGTTTCAATACCCAGTAGAAATTCCTGGTGTTAGCAACATGGAATTCATGAAAGAGTCTGTAAATGCCATGCGTGAAGAACGTGGTGAAGAAGCTTTGACAGCTGCTGAGTTTTTGAAAAAGGCTAAAGAAGCCTGCAAACAAGTGCAGCTGCCATTAGATTTTCTCAAGCGTGGTGTTAACGAAGGCTTCTCAGGTGGTGAGAAAAAGCGTAACGAAATCATGCAAATGATTTTGTTAGAGCCGTCACTGTGCATCCTTGATGAATCAGATTCAGGCCTTGACGTCGATGCTCTTCAAGTTGTTGCCAACGGCGTAAACAGTCAGCGCGACGGTAAGCGTAGCTTTATCGTAGTAACGCACTATCAGCGTTTACTTGATTATATCAAACCAGATTTCGTGCACATTCTTGCCGACGGCAAAATTGTGAAAAGCGGTGATGCATCACTTGCTCACGAGGTAGAAAAAGAAGGTTACGCATTCCTAGGGAAGGCGTACGAGGAGGCAGAGGCATGAGTCAATGGCTACAACAGGTCATTGATGGGGCGCAATTCGACGATTATTTAGCGCCCGTGCGTCAGCAGGCCTTAACTCAATTAAAAGCCGATGGTTGGCCAGCTCGCAGAAACGAGAGCTGGCGTTTTACGCCGCTTACTTCTGTAGAAAAGCGCGAAGCAAAAACGACAACGCAGGCCGACGTTCTACCGGTACCCGCTATCGATAACCTAAATGCTATCGATTTAGTGTTTGTTGACGGCGTATTGGCAACGCAGGTGAATACGCTAGATGTACCAAAAGGCATGAGAATCACGTCGCTTAAGCATGACGATGAGGCAACTCAACAAGCAATATCGAGTATTTACGGGCAAATCAAGCCTGCGCGACATATGTTTGGTTTGGTCAATGATGCATTGTGTGAGCATGGTATTTTTATCAGCGTCGAAGAAAACGCCAAAATTGATACACCAGTGCGCATTGTTAACATGGCCACGCAAAACGTCGATGCTCATACCCGTGTTGTTGTAAAAGTTGCAAAGGGTGCCTGCGCCACTGTGATTGAGCAGGGTGTGGGTGATGTAGACAGTTTAACTACTGCTTTTGCTGAATACGATATTGCTGATGATGCTCATTTAGAGCACTACCGCTTTGCTATGTTTACAGCGGCGGCTAAGCAGCTTGGTGGAAGTCACTTCAAATTGCACAATCGCTCTACACTGAATTCTACTTTGGTGGGTTACGGAAGCGATTTATCTCGCCTAGATGTGGATATTCATCACGCTGGTGAGTTTGCCGATGCCAAAATGAATGCTATTTATTTGTTGGCAGAGGGTGAGTTATTCGACCTTCACTCAACTATTGAGCATGCAATGCCAAACGGTACCACAGAAGAAAATGCCCGTGGTATTGTGGGCGATAAGGCTCGCGCTGTATTTAACGGCCGAATTCATATTCACCGTGATGCACAAAAGACCTTGGCAGAGCTTAACAACCGCAATCTATTGCTTTCTCGCCGCGGTGTTATTAATACAAAGCCTGAGTTAGAGATTTATGCTGATGACGTTAAGTGTGCTCACGGTGCAACCGTAGCTGAAATTGACGAAGAAGCACTTTATTACCTGCTTACTCGCGGTGTACCGCGCAGCAAAGCCTTGGTTATGCTTAATTTTGGGTTTATTCAGGAGTTGGTTAACGATGTACCAAATAGCGCAATCCGCGAATGGTTACAGCCGTTACTCAGCGAACGTTTTTCCCAGATGGAGGTGAAATGAGCTTAGATGTTGCTGCACTTCGTGCCCAGTTTCCTATTCTTTCTAAAACGGTAGATGGGAAGTCGCTGGTATATCTAGATAACGCTGCGACCACGCAAAAGCCGCAGGCGGTGATTGACGCCATTGTCGATTTTTATACCGGCACTAATGCTAACGTTCATCGTGGTGCGCATCATTTGTCAGATGAGGCAACCCGTCGCTACGAAAATGCGCGAGCAAGCGTAGCGAGCTTTATCAATGCGAATGCCCGTGAAGAAGTTATCTGGACTGCAGGAACAACCGAGGCTATCAACATAGTGGCAAACGGTCTTGCTCAGCTTTTAGCCGAGGGCGACGAAGTCATGGCGACGGAGTTTGAGCATCACGCGAACTTAGTCACATGGCAGCAGGCTTGTCGTAAAGCAGGTGCTACGCTTAATATTGTGCCTATATTTGATAACGGTGAGCTAGACATTGATGCGTTTGAAAAGCTGCTTTCGAGTAAAACTAAGCTAGTGGCATTTCCTCACGTATCAAATGCGCTAGGCACGGTAAACCCGATTAAAACGCTGACAGAAAAAGCGAAGCAAGTAGGTGCTTGGGTGCTTGTTGATGGCGCGCAAGGTATCGCTCATGGCGGTGTTGACGTTCAGGACATTGGCTGTGATTTTTATGTTTTTTCTGGTCACAAACTTTTCGGTCCAACCGGTATTGGTTGTTTGTGGGGTAAAAAAGAGATTTTAGAGTCTTGGCCAGTTTGGCAAGTAGGCGGCGAGATGATTAAAGATGTCTCTTACCACGAGGCGACTTGGGGGGCACTGCCTAATAGACTTGAAGCAGGCACGCCAAATATTGCCGGTGCCATCGGAATGGGCGCTGCGGTTGAGTGGTTCAAGCAGCTCGATGTAGCCGCGCTACATGAACACGAGCATGCCCTTTTGTCTTATGCAACAGAGCAAGCAGAAGCGCTAGAGGGTATGAAAATAGTCGGCACCGCACCGGATAAAGTTGGTGTATTAAGCTTTTTACTCGACGGTGCACACCCTGCAGATATTGGTTTTATTCTCGATAGGCAAGGTGTTGCAATTCGCACTGGCGACAATTGTGCGCAGCCATTAATGAAGCGCTTTGGTATTCCTGGAACTGCCCGCGCTTCATTTTCAATTTATAACACGCTTGAAGAAGTGGACAGCCTTTTTGCTGCACTTAAAAAAGCTAAAATGATGTTGGCCTAAGGGGGCTTTATGAGTGTTGAAACGTTTGTACCGAGTACACAACTCATCTCGCTAACAGACAGTGCCGTTAAGCATTTCGAAAGTAAGCTTAAAGAAAAGCCTGGTCAGTTAATTCGTCTATCAACGCGAGTGAGCGGTTGTACTGGATATGCCTATGTGCTGGATTTTGCAGATAGCGCAAAAGATGATGATGAAATTATTGAGATTTCACCTAGGCTAAACGTGGCTATTGCTGCGGATGCAACGGGCCTTTTAAAAAACACTGAAATTGATTACGTGCAAGAAGGTGTTAACGGGGTGATTAAATATAATAACCCTAATGTAGTTGATGAGTGTGGTTGTGGCGAGAGCTTTAATGTCGGTTAATCTGGCAAGTACATAGTTTCACAAGTACTCAGTTTCACAAGTACTCAGTCTCACAAGCACACAGCCCCAAAAGAATACGGTCTCACGCAAAAATAATAGAGCACTAGCAGTTTATGAAGCAAAAAATGGTGGTAACTGAGCGCGAATGTAAAGCGCGTTTGGTACCGGCGGGGAATCCTGTTGTTATCCCCGAAGGCGAATTCGTCAGCATAACCCAAGAGTTAGGTGGTAATTATACCATCACTTGGAAAGGCAATATGTACCGTATCGACGGTACCGATGCCGGGGCCATTGGTCGTAAAGAAATGATGCTCAGTTTTGACGAGCCTAGCGATGGAAACATAAGCAAGCAGCAAGTGTGGGACGCGCTAGAAACGATTTTTGACCCAGAAATTCCTATCAATCTTGTTTCTCTTGGGCTTATTTACACCGTCAATATTCAACAAGAGAGTGGGGTTGTGGACATTGATATGACATTAACCGCACCTGGTTGTGGCATGGGGCCGGTATTGGTTGGCGACGTAGAGTACCGCGTTGCTATGGTTCCTCATGTAAATAAAGTAAATGTTGAGCTCGTGTTCGATCCACCTTGGTCTCGTGAAATGATGAGTGAAGAAGCACAGCTAGAAGCTGGCCTTTTCTTTTAAATTAAAAACAGGACAAAAGATGAAGTTGCCTAGCAGTGAAGAAATTATTGATGACTTAGCGTTTTTCGATGATTGGGAACAGCGCTATCAATACATTATCGACTTAGGTAAGTCCATTCCTGGCTTACCAGAAAGTGAGAAAACACCGGAACATTTGGTAAAAGGTTGCCAAAGTAGTGTGTGGTTGGTTGAATCTTTCGATAACGGTAAAATTACGTTTGATGTAGACAGCGATGCGGTGATTGTTCAAGGTCTTCTGGCGCTAGTGCTTGCTGCCTATAACAATAAATCGCCGAAAGACATCACACAGTTTGATGTGGACGGGTACTTTGAAGCTTTAGATTTAGAGCGTCATATTACGCCCACCCGTGGTAACGGACTTCGCGCCATCGTAGGCAAAATACAAGATTTAGCTCGCGAGAACGTGTAGACGAGCTTTTTTTTAAAAGGCAAAATTAACCACTCAGTATTTTGGTTAAATGAACATTTTGCTCAAATGGACTGTGTTCTCTAAATTAATACTTTAAATACAAGGGTTTGGTAGCATACTAGCAATGCTTTCATGTGCCCACGAGGCAGTGTAAAACGCTAAAGCTCAAGGTGACTGAGTCGCTTTACAAATAGTCACTAGTCATTGCGGTCATTATTGCCTATAATTCGCCGCCAAAATTGAAAACACACTTATTTGTTTGGAGAAAAAACATGGCTCTTGAGCGCACTTTTTCGATTATCAAGCCTGATGCGGTAGCAAAAAACGTAGTCGGCGCAATTTACAACCGTTTTGAATCTGCTGGTCTTCGTATCGTTGCTTCTAAGATGTTACACATGAGCAAAGAGCAAGCGGAAGGTTTCTACGCAGAACACAAAGAACGTCCTTTCTTTGGTGCTTTGGTAGATTTCATGACATCTGGCCCAGTTATGGTTCAGGTGCTTGAAGGCGAAAACGCTGTACTAGCTAACCGTGAAATCATGGGTGCAACTAACCCAGCTGATGCTGCTGCTGGAACGCTTCGTTCTGACTATGCTGCATCAATCGACGAAAATGCGGTTCACGGTTCTGATGCACCTGAATCTGCTGCTCGTGAAATTGCATACTTCTTCTCAGAAGAAGAGATTTGCCCACGTACTCGCTAAGTACGTAGTCAAATTAAAGTAGAGTTTTTTAAACTCTGAAACGAGGCTCCTGCCTCGTTTTTTTATACCTGAAGTGGGCAATTATCTATGCGCACTGGTATTTCTTTTTATGCAAAGGCATACATGGTAGAATTTGCACAAATTTTAAGCGCTAATCTTTAGGGAAATCCTTATTGCAAAGGTTGAGTAAAGATTAAGCAAAATGTGCATAGGCAGTTAAAGATAACCTAGCGAAAGTTAGGAAGTAATAGAGTAAAAAGCGTCAGTATCGGTGTTTTATGTGCAGCACTAAAGACAGTCACACTTCTTCGTTAAAGTGTGACTGTCTTTAGTCGCTTCTGAAGTACAACGCACAGTACTAGCACTCTTAATTAAGCAGTTCGAGGTAGTAATCCTCGCAAGGTAAAAGGGTCATTTTATTCATGGCAAAAACAAACTTATTAAATTTAAATCGCGAAGGCTTGCGCAATTTCTTCAAGGAAAAAGGAGAGAAACCATTTCGTGCTGATCAAGTAATGAAGTGGATTTATCAGCAGGGCGAAAGCGATTTTGAGAAAATGAGTAACCTCAATAAAAATCTTCGTGCCATGCTTATTGAAAATTGTGAGATAAGAGCGCCCGAAATTGCTTATTTTCAAGAGGCCAGTGACGGCACTATCAAGTTTGCACTCACACTAGAGGGCGGCCAAGAAGTAGAGTCTGTTTGGATCCCTGAGGAAGAGCGAGCCACACTGTGTGTATCTTCACAAGTAGGTTGTGCCCTTGAATGTACCTTCTGCAGTACGGCTCAGCAAGGGTTTAACCGTAATCTTAGTGTGAGCGAGATTATTGGTCAGGTGTGGCGCGTAGCTACATTTTTAGGTCTTTCAAAAGATACTAGCCAACGTCCCATTACCAACGTGGTCATGATGGGAATGGGCGAGCCCTTACTTAACCTTAAAAATGTGGTTCCAGCCATGGACATCATGCTAGACGATTTTGGCTTTGGTTTGTCAAAACGTCGCGTTACATTGAGCACGTCAGGTGTAGTGCCAGCGCTGGATATGCTGGGCGATCAGATAGACGTAGCGTTAGCCATTTCACTACACGCGCCGAATGATGAATTGCGCAATGAGATTGTACCTGTAAATAAGAAATACAATATTGAAGCGTTTCTTGCTGGCGTACGCCGTTACTTGGCAAAGTCTAAAGCAAACCAGGGCAGAGTGACGGTTGAGTATGTTATGCTCTCTCACATTAACGACAGTACCGAGCAGGCACACGAGCTAGCTAAAGTACTGAAAGATACGCCAAGTAAAATTAACCTTATTCCATTTAATCCCTATCCGGGGTCACCGTATACCTGTTCTAGTAATTCTAGAATAGATAGGTTTGCTAAAGTGCTAATGGAATATGGCTTTACGACAGTTGTTCGCAAAACCCGTGGCGACGATATTGATGCTGCATGTGGTCAATTAGTAGGCGATGTTGTCGACAGAACAAAAAGAATGTTAAAAAAACAGGTGAAGGGCGAAGCAATTTCAGTAAAAATGGCCCAATAATCATTAAGATATTAGGGTAAGACTATGCCAACTGGACTGCAAAAAGGATTAAGAAGCAGCATGCGCGCCGCATTAGTGGGCGCATCGCTATTCATTGTGGGCTGTGTTAGCAGCAGCCAAACAGGCATTAACAATGCTGATTTCGATCCTGAGGAAGCGGCTCGAACGCGCATGTCATTAGGTCTTACCTACCTTCAAAACAACAATTACACTCAAGCGAAGCGCAACCTCGATAAAGCGATAGAGTTTGATCCGCGCTCGGCCGATGTACAATATGCAATGGCCTATTACTACCAACTGGTAGGGGAAAATCAGCGTGCTGAGGAATACTATATTACCGCGCTAGACATTGAACCTGACAATGGCGATATCGCCAACAGCTTTGGCGCCTTCAAATGCCAAAACGGCCAGTACGACGAAGCTAAAACATATTTTCTACGCGCCATCGATAATCGCTCGTATTCAAATGCTGCACAAACCTACGAAAATTTAGCCCTTTGCGCTCAATCACAAAATAATATTCAAGACGCCATAGCGTATTTTGAGAACGCGCTAAAGCATCAACCCGCACGCGCGAAAACACTTTTCCTGCTTACCGAACTTTACGTCGCTACTGAGCAGTGGCAAAAGGCAAAATCTGCCCTTCGTCGTTATGAACGGGTTGCAAAAGTATCACCTGATTCACTGTGGTTAGCATTTGAAATTGCAAAGGGGCAGAAAGATGACGCTGCCGCAAAGGGTTATGGAGATATGTTATTGTCGTTATTCCCTAATAGCACTTTAGCGAAACGCTATTTGGCAGAGCGCTCAAACCTAAATGCTAAGGTAATTAAAACCGTCAAAACGGTGGTGAAAGACTCAGGAAATGGAAACGGTGTAAGCGCAAATCAAAGTGGCTCGATACTAAGACCAACCACAGAGCAAACGGTGTTAGTTGTGAATAGCGACGAGCAGTCAACTGATTCAGCGCCAGCCCCTGAATCTGCTCCAGAGTCGAGCTCTGATGAAAGGTCAAAAACAATGGCCAAATCAGCCGCTTCAGAGCTTGGCGCTGAAAAGGTGAAAGCGGGCGATCCCTTGGCGCAAGATGCAAACAATGAAAATGTTGCCGCAAAGCCTGATTTATCCGACCAAACGAGTAAATTCCATGTAGTAAAAGAGACGGAAAACTTATATCGTATTTCGTTGTTATACAATATTAAGATGTCTACGCTGCAAAAGTGGAATAACCTAGACAATGCTGGCGCTATTATTGCTGGTCAGAAGCTTTGGTTAGTACCACCGAGTATGCAGGAGGAATAAAGGTTAATGGTGTCAGAAGAAAACGCGAGTCAAGAAGTCACATCGCAACAAGAAAAAAGTACGCCAAGTCCTGGGACCTTATTAAAAGAGCGCAGAGAAGCGTTAGGTCTCTCACAACAAGAAATTGCCAGTAAGCTTTTCTTAAAAGCATTTCAAATCAATGATTTAGAAAATGATGTTATTGATGAAAAGTCATCAGTTACGTTTACCAAAGGCTATGTTCGAAATTACGCTAAGCAACTAGGGTTGCCTTCACATGATGTTATTGAGGCCTTTGAGCGCTTTCATAATCAATCTGAAGTACCGTCATCTGATAAACTTCAAAGCTTTTCAAAACGTGTCGCAAAACAGACACATGATGACCGCTGGATGATGGTGACTTACATTATTCTGCTAATTATAATTGGTGGCGTGGTGTTGTGGTGGTATCAGCAGCCTGGTGACGACACAACAACAGATGCATCATTAATTGAGTCGGTGAAAGAGGAGGCCATAGCGAAAGCACGTTCGCCGGAGACTGAATCTTCAATCTCTGATGATGAAATCTCTATAGGCAATGCACCAATGTCTGGCGAGAATTCAACGCGCACTGCTCAAGACGCTAGCAGCGCTTCTTCGTCAGCGTTATCAAATTCTCCCTCTAACCTTACAAGTCGCGACGGTCTAGACAGCGGTTCAATTTCAGCGCCGCCATCAGAAATTAACGACAGCAATAATCTTACCGCGCTTGTCAGCAGTATGACAGAAGGCGAAGATGTCGATTTAAATGTAAACGAGACCGCTGCGCCTATATCGATGACCTTTACGTTCAGTGAAGATTGTTGGGTGAATATTGCGGATGCCACCGGAGAGATTATCGCCACTGGCGTAAAGCAACAGGGACGGGTAATGGACATTCAAGGTATTCCTCCTGTTGCAGTTACCCTTGGCGCACCTGATAATGTGCGCATATCAGTTAATGGCGAGCTAGCAGATATCACATCGTTTCAAAATGGAAAAATAGCTCGTTTCACGCTTCCTTTATAGGTATTTAGATGTTTGCAGAAAGCCCTATTAAACGCAGAAAGTCCACACGTATTAATGTGGGAAATGTTCCTATAGGTGATGGCGCTCCCATCGCTGTTCAATCGATGACGAATACGCTCACTACAGATGTTGCTGCAACGGTTGCTCAGATAAATAGAATTGTAGCTGTAGGCGGCGACATTGTGCGAGTCTCCGTGCCAACCATGGACGCAGCTGAAGCGTTTAAAGAAATTAAGCGCCAAGTAAGCGTGCCCTTGGTGGCAGATATTCATTTTGATTATCGCATTGCTTTAAAAGTTGCCGAGTATGGCGTGGATTGTCTGCGTATTAACCCAGGTAATATTGGAAACATGGAGCGCGTGCGTTCTGTAGTAGATTGCGCTAAAGACAACAATATCCCTATTCGAATTGGGGTTAACGGCGGATCGTTAGAAAAAGATTTACAAGAGAAGTACGGTGAGCCTACGCCAGAAGCGTTAGTTGAATCTGCCATGCGTCACGTGGACATTCTCGACAAACTCAATTTTGATCAATTTAAGATTAGCGTGAAAGCATCGGATGTATTTTTGGCCGTTGGTGCCTACCGGCTGCTCGCGCAAAAAATTGATCAGCCATTGCATTTAGGTATTACAGAAGCTGGCGGACAGCGTGCAGGCGCGGTCAAAAGCGCGGTAGGGCTTGGCATGCTACTCGCCGAAGGCATTGGCGACACCATACGCGTCTCTCTTGCAGCCGACCCTGTAGAAGAGATAAAAGTAGGCTTTGATATTCTTAAGTCGTTACGTATTCGCTCTCGCGGTATCAACTTTATTGCGTGTCCTAGCTGCTCTCGCCAAGAGTTTGATGTGATAGGCACAGTAAATGCGCTAGAGGAGCGTCTTGAAGATATCTTAACGCCTATGGACGTCTCTATTATCGGCTGTGTTGTCAACGGTCCAGGAGAAGCAGAAGTGTCAGATTTAGGGCTTACCGGCGCTCGCAACATGAGTGGTTTGTACGAAGATGGCAAGCGCGTAAAAGAGCGTTTAGCTAACGACGACCTCGTTGATAAGTTAGAAGCCAAAATTCGCGCGAAAGCGATGCGGATGAGCGAAGAAAACAAAATCCAGGTATCGGTAAAAGACTAAGCCTGCAACGTTGTTGTTTGTTCCCAAAGCCCCTATAATGCGGGGCTTTTCACTATTTAGCAGTATGAGAATTTCAAGTGGCTAAGACTATTCAGGCAATTCGAGGCATGAATGACTGCCTACCGGAGATTTCCGGTACATGGCAAAAAGTAGAATCTGTACTTCGACAGGTTGTGGCGAATTACGGTTACCAAGAGATACGCACGCCCATTGTCGAGAGTACCGACCTCTTTAAACGCTCTATCGGTGAAGTCACTGATATTGTTGAAAAAGAGATGTACACGTTCGAAGACAGAAATGGCGATAGCTTAACGCTGCGTCCTGAAGGCACTGCGAGCTGCGTAAGAGCCGGAAATGAACATGGGCTGTTATATAACCAACAGCAACGTTTGTGGTACATGGGGCCAATGTTTCGCCATGAACGTCCACAAAAAGGTCGTTACCGTCAGTTTCATCAGTTTGGTGTAGAAACATACGGAATAGACGGGCCAGATATTGACCTAGAAGTTATTTTACTCAGCGCTCGTTTTTGGAAAGCATTTGGTATTGAAAAGCACGTTACGCTGCAAGTCAATACGCTAGGCTCTAATGAAGCGCGTGCTGCTTACCGCGACACGCTCGTTGAATTTTTAAAGGCGAGAGCGGATCAGCTAGATGAAGACTCACTTCGTCGATTGGAAACTAATCCACTTCGCGTTCTAGATAGCAAGAATCCAGAGGTTCAAGCTGCCATCGCCGATGCCCCTTCTCTTATCGACCACTTAGACGAAGAATCGAAAGCGCACTTTGAAACTCTTTGCGCACGATTAACCGAAGTTGGCATTGCCTATGAAGTGAATCCTCGATTAGTGCGAGGCTTAGATTATTACAATAGAACGGTATTTGAGTGGGTAACGGACAGCTTAGGCGCACAAGGTACGATATGCGCCGGCGGGCGCTACGATGGTTTGGTAGAGCAACTTGGTGGTAAAGCGACACCGGCGGTTGGTTTTGCAATGGGTATAGAACGTTTAGTGTTGTTGTTAACCACGCTGACTGATGAAGGCCAAGACGACAGTTTTGCTGATGTCTATGTGACCGCTATGGGCGATGACGCCCAGTCTTATGCTATTGAAGTCGCAGAGCACTTGAGAAACCAATTGCCCGATACGCGCATCATGATGCATTGTGGCGGCGGAAACTTTAAAAAACAATTAAAGCGCGCGGATAAAACCGGTGCTCGTCTAGCGCTACTTTTAGGTTCGGACGAAATGCAATCACGCAAAGTAGGCGTTAAGCCCCTTCGCGATGGTCAAGAGCAAGTTACAGTGAGTTTTGAAAGCCTATCAGATACGGTTTTAAAACTGCTGAGCGAAAAATAAGAAGAGGACATCATGGAACAGTTCGCAACAGAAGAACAACAAGTTGAAGCGATTAAGCGTTTTTGGAAAGAGCATGGCACTGCCATCATTGTGGGTGCTGCCTTAGGCCTAGGTGGTCTTTTTGGATGGCGTCAATATTCAGATATGCAAATTGAAAGCAAAGAAGCCGCTTCCGTTGCTTATCAATCGGCGGTAGAAACCTTCGCTGAAGAGGGAAGTAGTGCCAGTTTAAAATCGTTTATTGAAGAAAATAAAGATACAGGTTATGCCAGTATCGCAAACTTACTCGCTGCTAAAAAAGCAGCTGATTCAGGTGATTTAGACACTGCGGCCTCTCATTTAAATGAGGTGATCACATTTGCTGAAAATGCGCAAATGAAAGAATTGGCGTCCCTTCGCCTAGCCCGTGTGCAAATTGAAATGAACCAGCTCGATGCTGCGTTGTCTACGCTTGGCAACGTATCAAACGACGCATTCTCTGCAGAAGTATCCGAACTTAAAGGGGATGTATATCAGCAACAAGATAAGTTCGATGATGCGCGTTTAGCATACTCTAGTGCATTAGAAAAAAATGCCAACAACCCACTGCTGCAAATGAAGCTTGATAATCTTGCTGTTGCGGCAGCTCAGTAAGCTTGGGTCGAAAGGCTGATAAAAATTAAAGAGGTACGCAATTTGTTTCACAACACCTGTGGCCGTAAGGGTCGATTTGCTCGCACCATTTCAATGGCGTTGGCGGTTTCAATTACTTTGTCTGGCTGTTCAACCGTTTCTGACTGGTTCGCTGATGAAGAAGAACTGGAAATTCGTCGCTTAAAGCCCATCGAAGCTAAGTTTTCTCCAATGGTAGAGTGGGAGCGAGATATCGGTGATGGTGTCAATCATTACTTTTCACGCCTTAAGCCGGTTTACGCGTACGACAAACTTTATGCAGCAGACCGCCACGGCAACGTCGTTGCCATGGAGCCTGAAACAGGCAACGTAGTATGGGAAAAGAACTTTGCTACGTTTCGCACAGAAGGCATGCTGAGTTCTGTTAGCAATTTATGGAGCAGTGGTGAAAGTGCCCGTATTGGTGGTATTTTTGTTGCTGATAGACATGTTTTTATTGGCACTGAAAACGGCTATGTTGCTGCGCTAGATGCCGAAAGTGGCGAGCTAGTGTGGGACGCTACCGTGCCAGGTGAAGTATTAGCAGCCCCAGCAGCCGATGACGGTATTTTAGTGGTTAATACCGGTTCTGGCAGCTTATTCGGTTTTAATACACGAACCGGTGAGCAGCTGTGGCGTCATGAAGGCGATACACCTCCTTTAACATTACGCGGCATTTCAGGGCCGATAGCGTCAAATGGCGGTGTGATTGTGGGTGCTCCAACAGGCAAGCTTCAGGTTAATCTTATTGATACTGGTGTATTGGCATGGGAAACCGTTATTTCTACGCCATCAGGTGCCACCGAATTAGAGCGTATTGTTGATATCGACACTACTCCTGTGCTGTATGGCGGAACTATTTATACCGTCTCGTACAATGGTACGTTGGCGGCAGTTGAACTGCGTTCAGGTCGAGTAATCTGGAAACGAGAGTATTCTTCATATCGCAACCTAAATATTGATGGCAATCAGATTTTTGTTGTTGATAACGCGTCTACCGTTTACGCTTTAGACAGACGAAACGGTGTAGAGCTTTGGTCGCAAGGTACGCTTAAGCAGCGCTCATTGACGGCAGCAACGCCTGTGGGTGAATACGTAGTTGTGGGCGATAAATGGGGTTTTCTGCACTGGATTGAAAAGGAAAGTGGTGACATTGTTGCCCGTTTAGACGTGGGTGGCGATGACGAAGATGACTCTATTTACGTAGAGCCTATCGTTGCTGAAGGCGCGATAGTTGCTATTACCCGCAACGGAGTGGTGGCTTCGGTCAAAGTCCCGTAAATAAGGTTCCTTAAATAAACTCCTGTAAATAAAGCACCTTAAATAGAATAGCCCCTCAAAAGAGAACCTAAAAAGCGCCGTCACAACGGCGTTTTTTTGTTGCCAGACTTTCCCAAAAGCCGAGTTTAAAATGTCCGTATTTTTTGTTGTGTCACCTTGATGTAGAGCCTCTGTACCTGCAGTCATACGCCGCGATTACGCACATTTTAAGTCTCGCTGAGTGGTTAACGGACTATGCCAACTGGTATTATTCTCTCATCATCACTCATAGGTGATGAATCCGAATTGGTATTACCCCCCTTAAAGGGTATAATGCGCTCATTCAAAACCGCAAGTTGTCAACGAGCTATTGGTGCTATTATTTAAAGCACAGATTACTTCGTTATTAAACGCTTGCGGTTTATGCTTTTTAGCTTTCATGACCTTTAGGATCTGATAAATGTTACCCGTTGTTGCTCTGGTTGGCCGTCCCAATGTTGGAAAATCGACCTTATTTAATCGTCTTACAAACACTCGCGATGCACTCGTTGCTGATTTCCCTGGTCTCACGCGAGATCGAAAGTATGGTCAGGCCAAATTCGAAAGACGTCAATTCATCGTCGTGGATACAGGGGGAATTACGGGTGATGAAGAAGGCATCGACGCTGAAATGGCCCAGCAGTCACTTCTTGCCATAGAAGAAGCTGATGTCGTGATGTTTTTGGTTGATGCAAGAGCAGGGTTACTGCCAGCAGATCAAGGCATTGCCGACCATCTTCGTCGCATTAACAAAAAAGTTTTTATCGTTGCTAATAAAGTAGATGGTATTGACGGCGACAGTGAGAGTGCTGAGTTTTATAAGCTTGGGTTAGGTGAGGTTAAGCAAATTGCTGCCGCCCATGGTCGAGGTGTGAGTCAATTATTACAAGACGGTTTAGCGCCTCTTGAAGCTGATTTTCCAGATATGGAAATAGTGGATGACGTCGAGCCTGAAGGCGAAGAGGATGCAGAAGCACAGCGTCAACGACTTCAAGACTTACCTATCAAGCTTGCCATTGTGGGTAAACCGAACGTTGGAAAGTCTACGCTAACCAATCGCATTTTAGGCGAAGAGCGGGTGGTGGTTTATGATGAGCCGGGCACTACTCGCGACAGTATTTATATTCCTATGGAACGAGATGAACGGGAATATGTTCTCATCGATACTGCCGGCGTGAGAAAGCGTAAGAAGATCAACGAGGCGGTTGAAAAGTTTTCCATTGTTAAAACTCTTCAAGCCATTGAAGAAGCGAACGTAGTGCTATTGGTTATTGATGCTCGCGAGGGGATCACCGATCAGGATTTGAGCTTGCTCGGTTTCGTTTTAAACTCTGGCCGTTCGTTAGTGCTAGCGGTCAATAAGTGGGATGGGTTAAGTAGTGATGTGAAAGACGATATTAAGCGTGAAATGGATAGACGCTTAGGCTTTGTCGATTTTGCGCGCATTCACTTTATTTCAGCTCTTCACGGTTCGGGTGTGGGTAACTTGTTTGAATCTGTTCAGGAAGCGTACTCAAGCGCAACTAAACGCATAAACACATCAATACTCACTAAGATTATGGAAATGGCTCAAGATGACCATCAGCCACCGCTTGTTCGCGGCAGAAGAGTGAAAATGAAGTATGCCCATGCGGGTGGTTACAATCCTCCTGTTATTGTTATACATGGCAACCAGGTAGATGATTTACCGAACTCATACAAGCGCTTCTTAATGAACTACTTTAGAAAAGCACTTGAGATCATGGGAACGCCCATCAAGATTGAGTTTAGAGAAGGGGCCAACCCGTTTGAAGGGAAGAAGAATAACTTAACGCTAGCGCAGCAGCGTAAACGCCGTCGCATGATGTCTTTCTATAAAGACAAATAGTACGAGCAAAATAGTAAAAAACCGACGATTACGCTTGGGTAACTCGTCGGTTTTTTGTTTTAAAGCCCAGTTTTACCGTTTTGTTCCTGTCGCGTGCTTAATAACAATTACTGTACAGCATCAATTCAGAACAGCAGCATTTCAGAATAGCTATTTATAACAGCTTTCGAACCCGCTTCATTAACACCGATTCCTTTGGTACATCCACACGCTGTATTAGCTCATTCACAAGTGGATCTGAGAAATCGGTAGGAAAGGTGGTGGCTATTTTTATGATTTTGTCATGCTTTCTAAATACGTAGGTAGATGCATAGAGTGTGGGGGCTTTCTCAGACTCGGCCGTAATGCCAAGTCGCCACCCATCGGCAATGCCTTCTACTTTATATGGTGCTGCCGGGCTAGAAAGAGTAAGAGTAAGTTGCTGAGCTTTTGCTACCGCACTCGCTTTCGCTAGGTCGACATCAAGTTGCTCGTTTAACAGCGTGCGATCATCTTCAGTTATCTTGTGTGTAAACGGGTAAACAATGACATCAACGAGGGCATCTTCATAAGCAGGATGCGTATATCGGGTAATGGCGCCACTAAATGGATCTGCAAAAAGTTGGGTGTCTAGCTTAGTAAACTGCCCAAATGAATTAGGCACTGCTAAGTCATGCTGGTAATTACTTGCCTCAAGAGCGCGATAAAGGAATTCTGCGGTAAAAATTCCTTTCTTGACCGCATTGTCTTCCCACTGCTTGATAAGTGTTTCGGCATATTGAAAATTTCCACTCTCAGCCGGTTTCTGTGCACTTGTCTTAACAATATGGGAGTTTATTTCCATTCCCCGCCACTGCAGCGTTATTTCAGCAAATTGAGTGGATACTTTCCCCACATTGGCTATTAACAGTTCATAGTCATTATTCTCTGCATAAGGCTGCAGCGACGTTAAATATGAGGTTGCTTTTAGGGCAGACACAAATTCGTCGGGAGTAATACTATCTTCTTCGCAGCGACTCTCTGGCTCATTGCACAAGGCTATGAGCTCAGACGACGGATAGGTAGAAAATACAGAGACTGGTGCCGAGACGCTATGTACGGCAGGTTTGGTTACAACGGCGTGTGCTATAGGTAAAAAAGTACCAATAGAAAGGAGTGCTCCAGTTGAAACCATAGCAAGAGACAAAGAGGCTATTCGAAAAGCGAAGCTGCGAAAGGTCGGCATAATTGGCTGAGTTATTCCTTTAACGTTTTGATTACTTTACTGGTTATTTCACCGTCCGTCACTCGGGTTGTTATTGTATCGCCATTATTCACCGCTTCTACACTCGTTACGGCAGCGTTTTCAGAGAGAGTAATACTGTAACCTCTTGCCAGTGTAGACAGTGGACTTACCGATTGAAGTAATGATGCATTTGACGCCAGCTGTTGCTTTTTGGTGCCAAGCAGTGCGGCCATGCTATTGAGTAATCTCGTTCTCACATAGGCCAAATTACTGTTTGATTGCGCGAGGCGTTGTGCTGGGTTTTGTCTATTCAGCCGGCTAGTTAGCGATTGCAGTCGTTTATCAGCGCCTGCTATATCTCGCTGCATTTTGTGAAGCAATTGCAGCTGCAATCGGTCTAGTGATTGCCATTGATGCTGTATTTTACTCTGCGGGTGTAAGTTTTGTAATCGCTGACGCAAAATGGTCAGTTGTTGTTTGTTGCTAATGAGCTTCTGTGCAATCGCCCGCTGTAAACGCTGGCGTTTTTGCACCAGCTTTTGCACAACATCGTTCGAATCCTGGCTAAGAAGCTCAGCGGCAGCAGAAGGAGTAGGGGCACGCAAATCGGCTACAAAATCAGAAATAGTAAAATCGACTTCGTGGCCAACAGCACTCACAATGGGTAAATGACTGGCCGACACTTCTCGCGCTAATGCTTCATTATTAAAGCACCACAAGTCTTCTAGCGAACCACCGCCACGGGTTAGAAGCAGTACGTCAACTTCATTTCTTTCATTAGCTTTCTTAAGAGCCTGAATAAGCTGAGCTGGCGCAGTTTCTCCCTGTACCATTGAAGGGTATACAATAACCTGTGTTTGCGGGCTTCGACGTTTTAAAACGCTAAGTACGTCGTGAAGGGCGGCGCCGCTAGAAGAGGTGATTACGCCAATGCGAGTAATATAAGTGGGCAGGCTTCGTTTTGTTGATGCGTCGAACAGACCCTCGTTGTTGAGTTTCAGCTTTAACGCTTCAAAAGCCTGTTTTAGAGCGCCTTCACCGTCACTTTCCATATGTTCAACAACTAGCTGATAGTCGCCTCTAGCCTCATAAAGACCCACCGACGCTCTCACTAATATTTTATCGCCTTCTTTTGGTCGTACTCGCACCGAGCGGTTTGAGCCCTTAAACATGGCAGCGCGTACCTGGGCTTTGTTGTCTTTTAACGTGAAGTACCAATGTCCTGATGCTGCACAGACAAAATTGGAAATTTCAGCAGACAGCCAAATCAGGCCAATTTCGCCCTCAAGCACGGTTCTAGCCAATCGATTTAGCTTTGTTACTGTTAAAATTTGTCGAGATGTAGATGGCGAATTTGTAAACATAAAAAAAATCACATGGTTTAATACAAATAGAGTTTACCTTAAAACCAAAAAACACTACAATCACGCCGCAATTAACCCTCAACTGAATAGGTGTTGTTGCATGCTACGTATCATCCAAGAAGCCCTTACTTTTGACGATGTGTTGCTAGTTCCTGGCCACTCAACCGTCCTCCCTCACACAGCAAGTCTACAAACGCGTCTTACGCGCAATGTGACAATGAATATTCCTATGGTGTCAGCCGCCATGGATACGGTTTCTGAAGCCCCCTTAGCCATTGCATTGGCACAAGAAGGTGGGATCGGGTTTATTCATAAAAACATGAAGCCTGAAGAGCAAGCAAAACACGTTCTTGAAGTTAAAAAGTATGAGAGCGGTGTAGTATCCGACCCTGTTACAGTAACTAAAGACGCGACTATTGGCGACGTTATTGCTTTATCGAAAAGCAAAGGTTACTCAGGTTTCCCTGTTACCGATGAAGAAAATAACCTCATTGGTATAGTGACAGGTCGCGACCTTCGTTTCGAAAAGCGATTAGAGCTGCCTATTAGCAACGTCATGACAGGTAAAGACGACCTTGTCACGGTAAAAGAAGGCGCTAGTTCTGACGTGGTTCTTGATTTGATGCATGAGCATCGCATCGAAAAAATTCTAGTTGTGGACGACGCATTCAAGCTTACCGGCCTTATTACGGTAAAAGATTTCCAAAAAGCAGAAAACAAACCGAATGCCTGTAAAGACTCACTAGGTAGATTGCGTGTTGGTGCGGCTGTAAGTGTTGGCCCAGGTACTGACGAACGCATAAAACTCTTAGTCGATGCGGGTGTTGACGTACTGTTAATTGACACCTCTCACGGTCACTCGCAAGGCGTTATCGACCGCGTAAAGAAAGTACGACAAGATTACCCTGACGTACAAATTATTGCTGGTAACGTAGCCACTCGTGAAGGTGCAAAAGCACTAGCGGGTGCAGGCGTAGACGCAGTGAAAGTAGGTATAGGCCCGGGTTCAATCTGTACAACTCGTATTGTAACCGGTTGTGGTATGCCGCAGATTACTGCCGTCGCCGATGCGGTAGAAGCGCTTGAAGGCACGGGTATTCCAGTGATCGCTGATGGCGGTATTCGTTTCTCAGGTGATATCGCCAAAGCATTAGCAGCAGGTGCAAGCTGCGTGATGGTAGGCAGCATGCTTGCAGGTACCGAAGAAGCACCTGGTGAAGTTGAGCTTTTCCAAGGTCGTTATTACAAATCTTACCGCGGCATGGGGTCGTTAGGCGCCATGAACCAAAGCCATGGTTCATCAGACCGTTATTTCCAAGAATCCAATAATGCTGAAAAATTAGTACCAGAAGGTATTGAGGGTCGCGTTGCTTATAAAGGACCTATTGCCAATATTATTCATCAGCAAATGGGCGGCCTTCGCTCAGCAATGGGCTTGACGGGATGCGCTACTATTGAAGAGCTTAATACCAAAGCACAGTTTGTTCGCGTCACAGCAGCGGGTATGGGCGAAAGTCACGTGCACGATGTAAGTATTACTAAAGAAGCGCCAAACTACCGTCTAGGTTAAGGCGAGTTATTGTTCAGCGTGGGCATAGTGCCTGACACAGCCACGCTGTAAACCCACCCACGGGAGCTTGGCCTCGGCATCCATGCCTCGGACAGGTTGTTTACAAACACTTTGCCCACGCCATATGACGCCATATGACGCAATTTGGCTTAGTGGTTGAAAAGAAAAAAAGGCTTTTTATGAGTTCAGACATACACGCTCAACGAATACTTATTTTGGATTTTGGTTCGCAATATACACAGCTAATAGCACGCCGAGTACGTGAAATAGGCGTATACTGCGAGCTATGGGCTTGGGATGTAACCGAAGAGCAAATTCGCGCATTCAATCCCCAAGGGATCATATTGTCAGGCGGTCCAGAGTCGGTAACCGAAGAAGAGTCACCGCGAGCACCTGATTATGTGTTTGAGGCCGGCGTTCCTGTTTTTGGAATTTGTTACGGTATGCAGACTATGGCTCACCAGCTTGGTGGCGGTGTACTTGGTTCAGACAAGCGTGAGTTTGGTTATGCTCAAGTAGAGGTCATCAAGCCAAGTCCATTACTTGATAAGATTGAAGATGCTATCGGTGATAATGGAGCCGCTCGTCTTGATGTATGGATGAGCCACGGCGACAAAGTGTCTGCTATTCCCGCTGGTTTTGAGACCATCGCCCAGACTGCGTCTTGCCCTCACGCGGCTATGTATAACGAAGAAAAACAGTTCTACGGTGTACAGTTTCACCCAGAGGTGACCCACACTCGTCAGGGCATGCGTTTATTAACGCATTTCGTTATGGACGTGTGTCAGTGTGAAAAGCTATGGACTGCGGGTGCGATAATTGAAGATGCTATTGAGCGCATTAAGCAAAAAGTCGGCGATGATGAGGTCATACTCGGTCTTTCTGGCGGCGTAGATTCCTCGGTTACCGCCATGCTTTTACATCGCGCTATTGGCAAAAATCTTACCTGCGTATTTGTTGATAACGGGCTGTTGCGATTAAACGAAGCCGACCAAGTTATGGAGATGTTTGGCGACCACTTTGGTTTGAATATCATTCGTATTGATGCTGAAGAAAGATTTTTAGCTCGCTTAGAAGGTATTGAAGATCCAGAGCTTAAACGCAAAGCCATTGGTAACGAGTTTGTTCGTGTTTTTGATGAAGAAGCCGGCAAGCTTGCTAATGCTAAATGGCTAGCTCAGGGTACTATCTATCCTGATGTAATCGAATCTGCAGGGTCGGCAACAGGTAAAGCACACGTTATTAAGTCTCACCACAACGTTGGCGGTCTGCCAGATGACATGGCGCTCGGACTTGTTGAGCCATTGCGTGAATTATTTAAAGATGAAGTGCGCAAAATTGGTCTTGAGCTGGGCCTGCCCTACGACATGCTATACCGTCACCCGTTCCCTGGGCCAGGTTTGGGAGTTCGTGTACTTGGTGAAATTAAAAAAGAGTACTGCGACCTATTGCGTCGTGCCGATGCTATCTTTATTGAAGAGCTATATGCGGCAGACTTATACCAAAAAGTGAGTCAAGCATTCACCGTATTTTTACCGGTACGCTCTGTAGGCGTTATGGGCGATGCGCGTAAATACGACTGGGTAGTTAGTCTTCGCGCTGTTGAAACAATCGACTTTATGACGGCGCATTGGGCACACCTGCCTTACGATTTCCTTGGTAAAGTGTCTAACCGTATTATTAACGAAATAGACGGTATATCTCGTGTGGTATACGACATCTCAGGTAAACCGCCCGCTACTATTGAGTGGGAATAGTGAATGCTATTACAAAAGCTAGCACGAGCAGCTTAAGTGAGTAGCTTAAAAAGTAGGTTAACACTAGTTTAATAAGTCGCTTAGCATAACCTTAAGAAGAGCCCTCGTGGCTCTTTTTTCATTTCTATTGCACCTTTCTTTTTCGACATCGTTGACTATATTTAGTTGGGCAACAAATGCAGTACTTGTGAGTGATGTTTTTCGACATATTTTTACTATGTCTCACTAGGGTATGTTGTTGAAACTTCGATATAAAATTTAAGGTATAACAGGTTAAGCAATGGTATGCCTTCTCATACTTATGGCGTCACATAACTGTCATAAAAATATCATTTAATACTCAAGTATAATCTAAAATAAGGGTCTAATAGTGTTCAACTACACCAGCATAAGCCGTTTGGTTATTATGCCCGTTCTTGCCAGCTTTTTTCTTTTAGTGTTATTGAACGCGGCATCAATTTTCAAGTCATTCACGTTGCTTAACAATTTCGATGAACTTGAAAATACGCTTGTACAGTCAGAACGTGATGTTAATGACATACTCAATACGTTCAAAACGCAAGTGCAAGAATGGAAAAATGTTTTGCTTCGAGGCCATAAACAAGCAGACAGAGAAAAATACTGGGGGCGATTTAAGCAGCGTGAAAGCGACATTCAAACAAAGTTTAGTACCATGCTGCAAAACGAGGTAATCAGTAACGAAGCAAAAGCAGAGATTCGCCAGTTTCAAAAAGCTCATAACATAATGGCAACCAAATATCGCGAAGGGTACGACGCTTTTGTCAATTCTGGCTTTAACGCTAAAGTCGGTGATAGCTATGTACGAGGCATCGATAGAGAGCCCGCGAAACTATTGGGCAGTATTGCTGAGGATATAGCATCACAGTCGGCTAACGCTATAGAAGAGCTTAAGCAAAGCGCGCGTAACATGCTGTGGCTTATTCTTCTTGCCGCCATTGTGTTATCAATATTGTCTTTGAGTTACGTTATCGCAAGGCTTCGTTCACAGGTAATAAGACCTACTAAAGACATTGCGTCGTGCATCGCTAACCTTGCCAAGAGTGAATACGATTATTCCCTCACATATTCGAGCCGCCACGAGCTTGGTATATTGGCAAATTCTGCAAGGGCATTGCAACACAAACTTAAAGTTTCTGTTGAGCAACTCAAAGAGGCTGAGCAGGAAATGAGTGATACAGTGTCTGCACTAGGAAGCGTGAGTGATACAATAATGGAAGGGGCGAATGAGCAAAGAGACACGTCTCGTTCTTTGGACACTAGCACGGATAAGTTAAAGGGCATTGTGCAAAATCTGGTAGCTATCACTGACCAGGTAGCCGTAGCCACCAACAATTCAGAGCAAAATGTAGCAAGTTGCTACACCACATTCGAAAAAGCTAACGTTGGGTTTAGGCAACTTGCGCAAACGGTTACTGCATCAAGTGACATTGTGACTGAGCTTCAATCTCGCAGTACGAACATTCTAAAAGTTGTGAATGTTATCAATGAAATAGCAGATCAAACTAATTTATTAGCACTTAATGCAGCCATTGAGGCAGCAAGGGCAGGAGAACACGGTAGAGGCTTCGCTGTAGTTGCTGATGAAGTAAGAGCGTTGGCGGCTAAAACTCAACAATCCACCAGAGAGATTAACGATATTCTAAGCAGCTTCGAGTCAGAGGCAATGAGTGCGGTAACGGCTATGAATGCTGGCAAACAGCTATCTGACACCAATGCCGCTGAGGCAGAGTCGGCACTTGAGCGATTAAACACGGTTGTGAAGGATATCCAAGAGACGGCGAGTGTGGTGGTGGCACTTAATGAAGCGGCTGATGAGCAAGAGGCTGTGCTAGGGCAAGTTGAATCTATTATTGGTAATGTAGTGTCTTCTGCTGAGCGCTATCATGAACTCGCCCAGCGTGACGATATGTCCCGCTCAATGAAAAATATGTCATACAACGTTGAAAAAGTGGTGAACAGTTTGACCCGCTAAGCCTGCTTTGACAGTATTCACTGAGGAAGCGTCAGCTTCCTCTGCCACTAATGCTGTTAATAAGGTTATTGAGACTTCATGATCCCCCTAGTATTTCATCCCATCTATAGCCAACTCTCATTGCCAGACCGGCATCGATTTCCAATCGAGAAGTACGTGGGAATTAGAGATGAGTTAGTTGCCCGGGGAGTGAGCTCATCGCGTTTTAGCGCTCCAACCCCAATAACGGATACTGAGTTAACACGCTTCTACTCTCCCCAATATGTAGAACAGCTCACCACAGGTACTCTTGATAACAAAGCGATGCGACGAATAGGCTTTCCTTGGTCTGAGCAACTGATAGCGCGCACGCGAACGGCTGTGGCCGGAACAATCCAAACTGCCAATCTCGCCATAGAGTCCGGCAAAGCCTTAAATTTGACCGGCGGATATCATCACGCATTTGCCGATTTCGGATCGGGTTTTTGCCTGTTTAACGATTTGTATTTGGCAGCGAAGGCTATGCAATCTCACGAGGGCATCGATAACATTCTTATTATTGATTTAGATGTGCACCAAGGAGACGGTACTGCTAAGCTGGCCGAAAACGATGATGATATCTTTACCCTTTCTCTTCATGGTGAAAAAAACTTTCCCCATAGAAAACAGGTATCCAACATTGATATTGGTCTCTCTAAAGCGGCCGAGGACGATGAATATCTCACCACGTTGGAGCAGGCTATCACACTCGCATTTCGCCAGTTTCATCCCGATGCCATTATTTACGATGCTGGCGTAGACGTGCACATCAATGATGATTTGGGACTGTTAAATATTTCCACAAAAGGAGTATATCAAAGGGATAAAATGATTTTCGATTTAGCCGAGCGGCAAGGGCTCCCTATTGCAGCGGTAATCGGAGGGGGATATCAACGGGATATTGCGGCGCTTGTTGATGTACATATACAACTGTATCGCGCCGCAGGTGTTGTTAAATAGCGGTTTCCAGCTTTCCTGCACATAACCTAAAACGTTTTGCCAACAGGCCTTAAAGAAACGTTACTTGGAAGCCTACGCCAATACGCTCTTGTGAGCGGTTGTAGTCTATCAGTGAGTCGCCATAGCCATTGAAATATTGCACTAGCAGTTCATAGCGGTCTGAAATAGGGTAGGTCATATCCAATTGAAAGCTACCTCTATTTTCATCAAAGTCCAAGTTATTTCGAACAAGAGCGAGCATTTTAAACGCGCCAATTTTTCTGCCATAACCAAGCTCGAAGCGGCCGTAAAAATCCTCTATGTCTGGGTTGTCATCGCCACTGGCATCTAAGGGATCGTCTTTTTCATCTTCTGGCACGCGATACCATGTTTTTAGATAATAAATATCGTCATTGTCGCTAAAGGTGATGGAGGCAAATATACGGTTCCAACTGCGAGAACGAAGGCCACTTTGGCCATTAGACATATGATTAAAACCTAATTGAAAGGTATTAAACTTATACCCTAGTACTGAGTAGTCGCCGGTCTTTTGCCAAAAAACTTCTGGTTCATAGTTGGTTTCACGAAATGGTTTAGACACCTCACTATTGTAAAGTTGCCAAAACGAGGTGAGTGTGAAACCAAAATACAGTCCGTCAAAACCTGTGTCCTCTAGGTATAAAGGCAGCTTCATGCTTACCTGAAATTTAGCCTCTTTGCTATCTACATTTTCTTCTGTTAAATCCTGATTACCCGCGGAGTTTGGGTTTTTAACATACGTAAAAGGAAGCAGGTAATTTTGGCGATGCTGAGTAATAGCGAACACATTATCGAGGGCTTCTTTATCACCTGCTATTCTATCATCCAGCGCACTTTCTGTTGTGGTATCTCGCTTGATGATATCGATAACTTCAATGCCTTCTTCAATAGCTGAAGGTAAATCAGTTTTGTCTTCCTTTTTAGCAGCATCAGATGTTGTTTGTTCATCGCTTGAGTCTGACTCCTGCGCATGCACAAGGGTATTTGCACCTAGTAAAATGTACGTAGATGCAATTAAAAAAAACAAAGGCTTTAAATTCACCTTTTACTCTCCGAATTATAATATTAAAGTTCTAAGTTAAGGCTTGTTGAAGTCTAGTGTTTGGCCTTCAGCGGAAGCAAATATGGTCAGCGGGGATTCAGCTGCAACAACGAAGTCATTACAGTGCGCAACCACAAAATCAATGTCGTCGTCAGTGCGCTCTGGGTCGTGACTATATAAAGCGAGTTGTTTAACATTACTTGCCATAGCAAGTTTGACGGCTTCTTCAGCAACAGAGTGTCCCCAGCCATTTTTAGCAGGCATATCTGAGCCCATATATTGGGCGTCGTGGATTAACAGGTCGGCGTTACTAGCAAAAGCAGCAAATGTCTGAAAATCCGTTTCCTTTTTATACGGAGGATAGAGCTCGTTATCGGTTATGTAGGCTATTTTGCATCCATCGGCTTCAATGCAATAGGCGCTCCCTTTACCTGGGTGATTCATCGGTACACGTTGAATATGTGCACTGCCAACAGTAAAGCTTTCTTGCTCTGCTGGTAGCTGCACAATGTCTATATTCGCGTGCAAAGCAGTACGTGGAACAGGAAATAAGGAGCCTTCCATTTGCCGAAGTATCTGATCAGGCTCATCGAGATTAGTCTGACCTGGAAAAATATTAATTTCTCTGTCTTCTTGATAAATCGGCGTGAAAAAGGGAAAGCCCTGAATATGGTCCCAGTGGTTGTGGCTAAGGAGAATGTTAATTGGCGACGTCTTCTGAATAAGTTGAGCGCTTAGTAAGCGAATACCTGTACCTGAGTCGAGGACGATATCGGTACCATCCTCAAGCTCAATATGCACACATGCAGTGTTACCGCCATAGCGCACGAAGTCCGCACCGGGAGTCGGAATTGAACCTCTGACGCCATAAAATGTTAACCGCATATACTAAGCCCCATCATCTACATATTTGGGCAACGCCAGAAGTTAGAGCGCGGCTATAAAGTCTTTAGCGGCACTGAGATCTAATAACTGTTTATCGCCAGTTCTTCTATTCTTATATTCAACTTGTTGATTATCCAAGTTTCTTTCGCCAATAACAATACTATGAGGTATACCAATTAATTCCATGTCATTAAACATGACACCTGGACGCTCTTTTCTGTCGTCGAAAAGTACGTCAATGCCAAGGGCTAAAAGCGCTTCGTAAAGGGCTTCAGCTGCTTCCTTTATGCGATGCGATTTGTGCATGTTCATCGGTATAACCGCCACCTTGAAAGGTGCGATAGCGTCAGGCCATTTAATACCAAACTTGTCATGGTTTTGTTCTATGGCAGCGGCAACAATACGAGATACGCCAATACCATAGCAGCCCATGGTAAGCGTTTGATGCTTACCCGTTTCGCTTAATACGCCGCAGTTCATGGCTTCAGAGTACTTTCTGCCAAGTTGAAAAATATGACCCACTTCAATGCCGCGTTTTATGTCAAGGTTTCCTTCACCGTCAGGAGATACATCTCCAGCGACTACGTTACGAATATCAACCGCGTTAATCTCTTCAGACCAATTTGAATTAATCGCTAATGTGTTTTGCTCGCCAGCGCCGCAAGTAAAGTCGGCTAGCGCTGCTGCGCTCAAATCAACGTAGGTAGGAATAGTTAAGGTGGTTGCATCTGCAAATAAAGGAGAAACGCCCAGTACCTGTGCAGCTTTTTCAGCAGAGGCTTGAACCAGCGGTGTAGCAACGCTACCAATTTTTTCTGCTTTGACATCGTTGAGTGTGTGGTCTGCTCGAAGTACAAGCGCAACCCATTTTTCATCACTGTTTAGCGCAGCGTCAGCGTTGCCTTCATCGGTTTCAGCGCCTTTAACTACAAACACGTTTAGCGCGTTGCTCGCTGCAATATTAATACTGCTAAGTGCCTCTTCTAAAGTGTGACCATTCACAGGCTTAGTCTCACGCACAGCACCAGAGGCCATTGCTTTTTCAGGTGCAGTAGCGGGAGCCATCTCTACGTTTGCCGCATAGTTGCTCTGATTAGAGAACGCAATGGCGTCTTCACCTGAGTCTGCCAATACATGAAACTCATGAGAATGATTACCACCAATTGAGCCAGAATCGGCAATGACTGCACGAAAATCTAGGCCCAAACGGGTGAAGATATTGCTGTAGGCATCGTACATCTTTTGATAGGTAGTTTCTAAGCACGAGTCTTCTAAGTGAAAACTATAGGCGTCTTTCATTGTAAACTCGCGGCTTCGCATAATGCCGAAGCGAGGGCGAACTTCATCACGAAATTTGGTTTGTATTTGATACAGGTTCAGCGGCAGCTGCTTATAACTGCTCACCTCATTGCGTACAAGAGCAGTAATAACTTCTTCATGAGTGGGACCTAATACGAAATCACGCTGATGGCGGTCTTTCACACGCAGTAATTCTGGGCCGTACTCTTCCCAGCGACCAGATTCTTCCCAAAGATCGGCAGGTTGAACAACAGGCATTAATATTTCAATTGCGCCGGCTTTGTTCATTTCTTCACGAACGATATTGGCCACTTTATTGAGAACGCGAAGGCCTGAAGGCAGCCAATTATATAACCCCGACGCTAACTTTCTGATCATACCAGCACGTAACATTAGCTGGTGGCTGATAACCTCTGCATCTGCAGGTGTTTCTTTTTGCGTGGCGAGCAAATATTGACTAGTGCGCATGTAAAACAGTATTCCTGTAAAATAAAATTTGATCTTACGTATTCTAATTAAGTACGAGCCATTAGGCTACATACTGAGTAGTTTATATTGTATTTATCTGTGTCACGACAACAATGCCGTTCTTCACTACAAATCCTATGTCCCGATCGTAAAGGGTTACTTTGTAGGTTTTTTCATCACTTGCTGTGCTTTGTTTATAGGCGGGGCGGGGGTCTTGGCCTAAAATTTCACGCACTAGAACGTCAAAATCGCTGTGTTGCTCACAGGCTTTTAGAAGCTGTGGTGAAATTTCGTCTAAAAACGCTACCGGTCGTTGAGGTATAGGGCGCATTTGATCAAGGCTATCGGTGGCGTTTTGAATACTGTCGGCATAGTGCAGGTAAGGTTTAATATCGATGATGGGAGTACCATCCACTAAATCTATGCCTTCAACCACTAATCTTGGTTTGCCGTCGATAGTATGAATACCATTATTCTTTACTACCGACATACCGATGGAATTGGGTCTATGGGTACTTCGCGTTGCTAGCACTCCCATGGTGGCATTACCGCCTAAACGAGGGGCTTTAACCGTGCTTTTCCAACCTCGTTCCATTGTTTCGTGAAATACAAATAGAAGCCATAGATGGCTGTAACCTTCGATACCTTTCAACATATTGATATCGTCAAAACCGGTGGCAAAGGAAATAATGCCCTTTGCTGCGCTTAGGTTAGCCTGCCGAGGTACCGCAAATTTTTGCTTGAATGGTGTTGCTATGGTGGCAATTGCGTTAATGCGAAATTCATCGTTTATCGTCATTTTGTTGAATCTTTGTTGTTTTTTGCTTGTTTGATAGACGACAACGTTTTTTCAAAATAAGGGCAGCCAAGTTCGTTGGCTTTTGCGATATTATGGGTATATATCTTTTGTGCATCCTCTTCGTTTTTCATATAACGAGTAATGTCGCTTTCTCGAATTATATGTAAGAGCGGATAAGGTGAGCGGTTAGTGTAATTTTCAGAGTCATCAATGCTGTTGCCCTCAAAAACATACTGTGGGTGAAAACTGGCTAGCTGATAGCGCTCTGAAAAGCCCCAGTCGTGGAGCATGGCCTCTGCGATGGACAGCACATCTAAGTATTCATTAAAATCTGTAAACGACGTGTTTGAAAGAATTATGAGGGTGGTTGCAATATCGTCAGCATTATCTAAGCGTTTCAATTCCTCAAAAAGTGCTTCTAGTACATCACCGGTATTGCCTGCTATTACACAGCAATGAATTTGATTTGGCGTTCTTACGAAAGATGCGAAGGGGCAAAAGTTATGGTGAATAACAACGTCATCAACCCACTGCATAGTGGCCTCTATGTAGTGTGCGTGGCTGTCGCTAGATTGCTCGTTACCAGAGCTCTCATCACTAGAGTGCTGTGTCGCTTGTTTAGCGTCTGAAGATTCAACTGGTTTCATCAAATAACACTGTTCGCTAATATGTGCCTCAAGTATAAAGAAGCAATCAAGTTTGTAAGAGTGTGCTGTAAGAAAACACCCAGCTATAAGCTAGGCCATTCTATGAAGCGCTACGTTAAGGCATTTCTTAAAAGCATCGCATAGGTCGTATGCGATGCGAAACTAGCGCAATGATGTCACTAAGAATGCTGCTAAGAATGATACTTTACGTACGCCTCTAGCGTGTTTTCAATAAGGCTTGCTACCGTCATCGGGCCCACGCCGCCAGGCACTGGCGTTATCCATCCAGCACGCTCTTTTGCCTGCTCAAATTCGATATCACCAATTAATGAACCGTCGCTTACACGATTGATACCCACATCAATAACAATGGCGCCGGGTTTTATCCAGCTACCAGGAATGAAATTGGGCTTACCCACGGCAACGACCAGCAAGTCAGCGCGCTGAACATGATTCTTTAAGTCTTGCGTAAACTTATGACAAGTGGTTACTGTACATCCCGCCAGCAACAGCTCAAGACTCATTGGGCGACCAACAATGTTTGATGCGCCAACAATGACTGCGTCTAAACCTTTTACCGGGCGCTTCGTTGATTCAATCATTGTCATTATGCCCTTAGGGGTGCAAGGGCGAAGGGCCGGTATTCGTTGCGCTAAACGGCCTATGTTATAGGGATGAAATCCATCTACATCTTTGTGCGGGTGAATGCGCTCTAAGACACGCTCAGCGTTCAGTCCTGCTGGCAGCGGTAATTGAACGAGAATACCGTCTATTTCTTTGTCTTCGTTAAGTTCATCTACCAATGAAAGAAGTGCTTCTTCTGTGGTGTCTGAGGGAAGGTCAAAAGAACGAGATATAAATCCTACTTCTTCACACGCCTTTCGTTTATTTGATACATAGACTTGAGAGGCAGCGTCACTGCCAACTAATACTACGGCCAAGCCGGGTTGGCGCTTTTTCGCTTTTATTAATGAGTCGACGTAAGAAGCAACATGCTGGCGAACTTGCCTGGCAATTAGTTTGCCATCAATTAGGTGAGCAGTCATAAACACAAATTCATAAAGTAATTAATGAGTGTTGCTTATTGTTTCACAAAACCAATATATGAAACCAGTTTATTATTTCGGTAAATCTGAGCTTTTGATTAAAGACTGAGAGTGGAGGGTATGACTTCTTAAAAGTAGTACTTAGGACATTGTTCTAAAATGTCTAATTAAGAAAAGCAGATATCAAGTGCGCTTATTAATTTACTTTCAATTCTTTTTTTCATCTGCGCTTTTTATTTATGCTTACCAGTCATCTGCGTATTTAAGTTTTTGCGGCTTACCAACGGCCAATACCTCAATTTCACGTTCAAAAAGCATACGGTTTGTATAAAAAAACACAATAATGCACGCTTTATGAGCGGTTGGTTTTTTTATTTCAAAAAGTGTTTGACGAGATGGGGGCAAGTCAGTAATATTCGCACCCCGTAACGGCACAGAGGCAAAACGCTTCAAAAGCAGTTACACTGTCGGTGAGTGGCGCAGCTTGGTAGCGCACTTGTTTTGGGTACAAGGGGTCGCAGGTTCAAATCCTGTCTCACCGACCACTTTTTTGCAAAAACATTTGCAAAGAAAAAAGATTCGTCGAGCGCCCGTAGCTCAGCTGGATAGAGCAACGGCCTTCTAAGCCGTGGGTCGCAGGTTCGAATCCTGCCGGGCGCGCCATGCGGGTCAGGTAGGTCCTGACCACATCGATAGAATCTTTACGTTTACATGTTTATCAATTCACATGTAAACTATAACACCTCAGTGGTGGGCGTAGCTCAGTTGGTAGAGCCCCGGATTGTGATTCCGGTTGTCGTGGGTTCAAGTCCCATCGTCCACCCCACTTTTTCGCGGGAGTGGTGGAATTGGTAGACACGCTGGATTTAGGTTCCAGTGCTTCACGGCGTGAGAGTTCAAGTCTCTCCTTCCGCACCATAAGTTCAAGCTTCTTTCAAAAGCTTTTCAGCACTTCTATTGTCGGTGAGTGGCGCAGCTTGGTAGCGCACTTGTTTTGGGTACAAGGGGTCGCAGGTTCAAATCCTGTCTCACCGACCACTGCTTTATCTCCCTATATTTATCATTTTCAGCGGCGTTCTGCATGAATTTTCAATAATTCTGCCTTTCTGCGCGTTTATTGCGCAAAACGATGTTAAAAGCGTGTTTTTGCCTCTCGACTCTCAAAGTGTGCGGCTGTATACTACCGCGTCTTTTTTTAACCAATACGTTTATTTCAAGTTGCGTGTTTACACACTTAAATTCTTATTTGGATTGTGCAACTTTGAACCCATAAACGATTTTTAACGACCTCTACCCCGAGTGATGTGCTTATTAAGCATGACGGGAGAGGGGATTGAAAACAAAACGCCTGAAAAGGCGTATAGTTGAGGTAATATAATGCAAGTTTCAGTCGAGACGACCCAGGGTTTAGAACGCCGTCTTACTATCACCGTTCCAGCTGACACGGTTGATTCAGCAGTTAAGTCACGTTTACAACAGTTGGCGAAAACACAGCGCATCAACGGTTTCCGTCCTGGCAAAGTTCCAGTAAGCGTAATCAAAAAACGTTTCGGCCAAGCAGTTCGCCAAGAAGTTTCTGGTGAAGTCATGCAGCAAAACTTCTACCAAGCAGTTATTCAAGAAAAAATTCAGCCTGCTGGTATGCCGAAGTTTGATTTAACGACAGACGAAGACGGTAAAGATTTAGAATTTACAGCATCTTTTGAAGTTTACCCTGACGTTGAAGTGAAGGGTGTAAGCGACATCGAGATTGAAAAGCCGACGGTAGAGATTACTGACGAAGACCTAGACAACATGATGGAAACGCTTCAGAAGCAGCACGCGACTTGGAAAGAAGTTAAGCGTAAAGCGAAGAAAGATGACAAAGTAGTCATGGATTTCGTAGGCACTATCGACGGTGAAGAGTTTGAAGGCGGAAAAGCGGAAGACTTTTCATTAGAGCTTGGTCAAGGCCGTATGATCCCTGGTTTTGAAAAACCACTTGTTGGCGCTAAAGCGGGTGAGGAAGTGACTATTGAAGTGACTTTCCCGGAAGACTACCACGCAGAAAACCTGAAAGGTAAAGATGCAGTATTCAAGGCGACAATTAAGAAAGTTGAAGGTCAGGCACTCCCTAAGGTAGACGAAGAGTTCGCAACACTATTTGGTGTTGAAGAAGGCGGCGTTGATGCGCTTAAAGCGGAAGTTCGTAAGAACATGCAGCGCGAGTTAGACCAAACGCTTAAAGCACAAGTAAAAGAAGATGTTATCTCTAAGCTAGTAGATGCAAACGAGATTGACATTCCGCAGGCGCTTATCGATCAGGAAATTGATGCACTTCGCGAACAAGCGAAGCAGCGTTTCAGCCAACAGGGCGGTGGTCAAAATCTTCCAGACCTGCCTGCTGAGTTGTTTACAGATAACGCGAAACGTCGTGTTTCAATTGGCCTACTTCTAGGTGAAGTGATTAAGCAAAACGAGCTTAAAGCTGACGAAGAACGCGTAAAAGAGATGATCGAAACAGCGGCATCAGCGTACGAAGATCCAAGTGAAGTTGTAGAGTACTACAACAACAACCAAGAGCTAATGCAGCAAATGCAGAACGTTGCGCTAGAAGAGCAAGCTATCGAGTGGGTTCTTGAGCAAGCTAAAGTTACTGAAGTAACCAAAGCTTTTGACGAGGTAATGAACAAACAGGCGTAATTTTTTACTGTCTGATTGACATTACTTGTCAGCAACTGCTTAAATGCTCGGAGCCTTCCGAGCATTTTTGTTTTTAACGCTAGATAATAAAGGTAGTTATGACTAACACTCCGTTTGACCCTATGAATGCACTTGTTCCAATGGTTGTAGAGCAAACCTCTAAAGGTGAGCGCTCTTACGACATTTATTCTCGCCTATTAAAAGAAAATGTTATTTTCTTGGTGGGGCAAGTTGAAGATCACATGGCCAACCTTATTGTTGCGCAGATGTTGTTCTTAGAAGCGGAAAATCCAGAGAAAGACATTTTCCTTTATATCAATTCTCCTGGCGGTTCAGTTTCAGCAGGTATGGCAATTTACGATACCATGAAGTTTATCAAGCCTGATGTGAGCACAGTATGTATGGGCCAAGCGGCTAGCATGGGAGCTTTCTTGCTTTCAGCGGGTGCCAAAGGCAAGCGCTATTGTTTACCTAATTCTCGAGTGATGATTCATCAACCTCTCGGCGGATTCCAAGGCCAAGCATCAGATTTTGAGATACACGCGAAAGAAATTCTTTATATTAAAGAAAAACTAAATCGCCTAATGGCCGAACATACCGGTCAAGACTACGAAAAAGTCGCAAAAGACACAGACCGTGATAATTTCTTAAATGCATCTGATGCAAAAGAATATGGATTAGTTGACCAAGTGTTGGCAAACCGTTCTGACGTTGCTGCAACCAAGTAGTATAGTTATAGTAAATCTGAGCCAAAATATCGTGTGATTTAGTGTGTGGCTCAGGCAAGGCAGAGGCAAAAGTAATGAGTGATAAGCAAAGCGGTGACGGTGATAACAAGCTACTGTACTGCTCGTTTTGTGGCAAAAGCCAGCACGAAGTGAGAAAGTTAATAGCAGGCCCGTCGGTATTCATTTGCGACGAGTGTGTTGAGTTATGTAACGATATCATTCGCGAAGAAATCAAGGAAATTGCGCCTAAGCAAAAGCAGGATGCTTTACCTAAACCCGCCGAGATCCACGAGCATCTTAACGATTATGTGATAGGGCAGGACCACGCTAAAAAAGTACTCTCTGTAGCGGTTTATAACCATTACAAGCGCTTGCGCAATGGTGATGTTCACGATGGCGTAGAGCTTGGTAAAAGTAATATTCTTCTTATCGGTCCAACGGGAAGCGGTAAAACACTTCTTGCTGAAACACTAGCTCGATTGTTAGACGTTCCATTTACCATGGCCGATGCGACTACGCTAACCGAAGCGGGTTATGTGGGTGAAGACGTTGAAAATATAATTCAGAAGCTTTTACAAAAATGCGACTACGATGTAGAAAAAGCCCAACGCGGTATTGTCTATATTGATGAAATCGACAAGATCTCTCGTAAGTCAGACAACCCGTCAATTACACGAGATGTGTCTGGTGAAGGTGTACAGCAAGCGCTGTTGAAGCTTATTGAGGGCACAGTAGCGTCTGTTCCTCCACAAGGCGGAAGAAAGCACCCTCAACAAGAGTTCTTGCAGGTAGATACGTCAAAAATCTTATTTATCTGTGGTGGTGCATTTGCCGGTCTTGATAAAGTGATTGAGCAACGTGCACAAAAAGACACGGGTATAGGTTTTGGTGCGACGGTTAAATCAAAAGAAAATGGTAAGCAAATAAGTGAACTGTTTAAGCAAGTTGAGCCAGAAGATTTGGTGAAGTACGGATTAATTCCAGAATTTATCGGTCGTTTACCTGTCGTAACAAGCTTAGAAGAGCTAAACGAAGAAGCACTTATTCAAATTCTTCGCGAGCCGAAGAATGCGATAACTAAGCAATACGGTGCACTTTTCTCAATGGAAGACGTTGAGCTTGAGTTCCGCGAAGACGCATTAAACGCTATTGCGAAAAAGGCAATGGAGCGTAAAACCGGTGCTCGTGGGCTTCGTTCTATTGTTGAGGCAGTATTGCTCGAGACAATGTACGATCTTCCGTCTACCGACGATGTGAGTAAAGTGGTGATAGATGAGACCGTTATACGCGGCGAGTCTAAACCTATTTTGATTTACGACAGTAATGAGAAAAAAGCCGCATCAGAATAGCGATTAATTTGCTGGAAAAAGGCCCTTCGGGGCTTTTTTTTTCTCTAGCACATTATTTTGCATTGATATTTGAGCCTTAGCCGCCGCGTCCAATTTTCGGCGCTATGCCCGCTAAGCTGTCTGTTATTTGAGCTAACAGCACGATAAAGTCCATCCTTTGATATAGATCTGCCCTCTGCCTATTGCCTTAAGCGTTAAAATCGATAATGGTATTTGTGTGAGCTAATGATAAACGCGACGCAATGTAATCGATAATATCTAATTCACGTATCTAATTTGCTTTGTGTAGAAGCAAAAGGTAAGGGATGGTAAGGAATTAACGCACTTTAAGAAGTTTAGATTGAACTTTGCTCTTACATCCCCATATAAAACCACATCGGAAATAAATTGAGAACAAGTATGACAGTTGAGCGTGAAAATCGCATTGAAATTCCTGTGCTTGCCCTGCGGGACGTGGTCGTATACCCGCATATGGTCATACCCCTTTTTGTAGGGCGTGAAAAATCTATCCGCTGCCTGGAAGCAGCAATGGAAAACGACAAACAAATTTTCTTAGTAGCACAAAAAGATGCTGGCGTTGATGAGCCTGAATCTGATGATATCTACACAGTAGGTACTATAGCGACTATTTTACAGCTTTTAAAATTACCGGACGGAACGGTGAAAGTTCTAGTTGAAGGTAGTGTACGCGGCCAAATCGAAAGCTATAAACAAGCCGATCCGTATTTCGTTGCTGCCGTTGACCAAATTGATGATGAAGACATCGAAGAGAGTGAGCAGGAAGTTCTCATTCGCTCCGCAGTCTCTCAGTTTGAAGGTTATGTAAAGCTGAATAAAAAGATACCGCCGGAAGTACTCACTTCACTAAACGGTATCGAAGACGCTGCACGTTTAGCAGATACCATGGCAGCACACATGCCGCTTAAGCTGACGGAGAAGCAAAAAGTATTAGAGATGCAAAGCGTTAACGAGCGTCTTGAATACTTGATGGCGCTGATGGAAGGCGAAATCGATCTGTTGCAGGTTGAGAAAAAAATTCGTACCCGCGTTAAGAAACAGATGGAGAAAAGCCAGCGCGAGTATTATTTGAATGAGCAAATGAAAGCCATTCAAAAAGAGCTTGGCGAGCTAGACGATGCACCTGACGAATTTGAAGCGCTAGCTAAAAAGATTGCTGACGCCAAAATGCCTAAAGAAGCTGAAGACAAAGCGAAATCAGAACTTCAAAAGCTGAAGATGATGTCGCCTATGTCAGCAGAGGCTACTGTGCTTCGCAGCTACATTGAATGGTTAACGAACGTTCCATGGAACAAACGTTCTCCTGTGAAAAGAGATTTGGCAAAAGCTGAAGAAGTGCTTAATGAAGATCATTACGGTCTTGAGAAGGTCAAAGAGCGCATTCTTGAGTATCTAGCCGTTCAGCAACGCGTTAAGAAGCTGAAAGGTCCCATCCTGTGCTTAGTGGGTCCTCCTGGTGTAGGTAAAACATCACTGGGTCAGTCTGTAGCTAAAGCAACCGGCCGAAAGTATGTGCGTATGGCACTTGGCGGCGTGAGAGATGAGGCCGAAATTCGAGGCCATCGTCGAACTTATATCGGCTCTTTGCCCGGTAAACTTGTTCAAAAAATGGCGAAGGTTGGGGTGAAGAACCCGCTATTTTTGCTTGATGAAATTGATAAAATTTCATCTGATATGCGCGGCGACCCAGCATCAGCTCTGTTAGAAGTGCTTGACCCAGAGCAGAATAACAGCTTCAGTGACCATTATTTAGAAGTGGATTACGACCTCTCTGATGTGATGTTTGTAGCTACATCGAACAGCATGAATATTCCGGGTCCGTTATTGGATCGCATGGAAGTTATACGTCTGTCTGGTTACACCGAAGATGAAAAGCTGAACATTGCGAAAAACCACTTAATTGGTAAGCAGATGGAGCGCAATGGCCTTAAAGCCAAAGAGCTTGAAATTACTGACTCTGCGGTTATCGGCATGATTCGCTACTACACAAGAGAAGCGGGTGTACGTAGTTTAGAGCGTGAGATTTCAAAGGTTTGTCGTAAAGCGGTAAAAGACGTTCTTCTTAAAAAGAACAAAGACAAGGTGTCGGTAACTCAAGATAATTTAAAAGATTATCTTGGCGTTCAGCGCTTTGATTACGGTAAGGCCGACAAAGACAACCAGATTGGTCAAGTGACTGGTTTGGCGTGGACTCAAGTTGGTGGCGATTTACTTACCATTGAGACTACATCGGTGCCAGGTAAGGGGAAAATGACCTCTACAGGCTCTCTTGGCGACGTAATGCAAGAGTCAATCAAGGCTGCCATGACGGTGGTAAGAAGCCGCGCAGAAAAACTTCGTATTAATGAAGACTTCTATGAAAAACGGGATATTCACGTGCACGTGCCGGAGGGCGCAACGCCGAAAGATGGCCCGAGTGCCGGTATCGCCATGTGTACTGCGCTGGTGTCGTCACTTACTGGCAACCCGGTGAAGTGTGAAGTTGCTATGACCGGCGAAATAACGCTACGGGGTGAAGTTCTCGCCATTGGTGGCTTAAAAGAAAAGCTTTTAGCAGCCCATCGAGGCGGTATCAAAACGGTCATTATTCCTAAAGACAATGAACGTGATTTGGAAGAAATTCCTGATAACGTGAAAAAAGATTTGGCGATTCACCCAGTAAAATGGATTGATGATGTCCTCGACATTGCACTTCAGGAGCCAGTGGAAAGTTTTAAGGTAGAAAAGAAATCGTAAATAGTAATGGCTACAATGCTTAATTTTAAAGGGTTGTAGCCAATTTCTTGTACTTTTTGATTAAAAAATGTACGTAAAATTAAAGAATTGCCGTTTTTTTTAAAATTAGGGCTTTCAAGACCGAAAAGTTGTGTTACCTTAAAATGGTTATCGCTTAAAGCCTTGCCACAAAAGGGATTGCAGCGGTTATTTTAAAAGTTAATTAATTGTGACAGATGCTTGATGTTAACAATCAAGCTTGTTATAACGTCCAAACCAAATTTTTGGACAAACAGTATAATAACAATTGAAGGGGATCAAAATAGTGAACAAGTCTCAACTTATCGACCAAATTGCTGCTGGTGCAGATATTTCTAAAGCAGCTGCTGGGCGCGCACTTGACGCATTCACTGACTCAGTAACTGCGGCGCTTAAAGACGGCGACCAAGTAGCACTAGTGGGCTTTGGCACTTTCTCAGTTCGCGAACGTTCAGCTCGCAGTGGTCGTAATCCACAAACTGGTGAGACTATTCAGATTTCAGCTGCGAAAGTTCCATCTTTCAAAGCCGGTAAAGCTCTGAAAGACGCTTGTAACTAAGTCAAAAGATATAGAAAAAGGCGATGGCTAGTCCATCGCCTTTTTTATTTGTACACAACATAATTAATAACCCCGCCGCGAATAACGTTTACCTTGTACTAAGCCTGATAAGAAAGTCTTAGAAACACACAGATTAGTTTGTTTTAGGTCGTTTATCTTCATCGGCATTAGGTTATAATCATCGCTTATTTTACCAGTGGCAGCTATTACATCGCTTTGCGAAAAGGTATTGTCAGGTATCAGTAGTAAGCAACGGAGTTGAAGAATAATCATGCTAGAAAGAATCAGAGAAGGTTCTCAAGGCCCATGGGCGATGGCAATCATTGCGCTAATCGTTTTGAGTTTCGTATTTGCTGGTGTAGGAAGTTACCTCACATCGCCAGGCACGTCTGCAGTGGCTACGGTAAATGGCGAAGAGATCTCGGCCCAAGAACTAGACCGTGCGTATCAAAATCAGCGCGCACAAATGGAATCACAGTTTGGCGAAAGCGTTGCTCAGCTATTTTCCAGTGAAGAGTACCTTGCAAACTTTAGACGTAGCGCGTTGGACCGCTTAATTTCAGAAAAGCTAATTCAGCAACAGGCATCAGAGATTGGTTTGCGTGTAAGCGATGAACAAATTCGCGAAACCATAGTGCAAATGCCAGAGTTTCAATTTGGTGGTCAATTTGATAACGAACGTTTTCAAACTATCCTTCGTCAAAACGGTTTCTCACCTGCAGATTTTCGTAATTACCTTCGCATTCAGATGACACAAAATCAGTTGGCTGCTGCACTGACTACCTCAGCGTTTGCGCTAGATAGTGAAGTGGAAGAGGCAAACATGCTTCAGCGCCAAACCCGCGACGCAAAATACCTAATGGTAAGCGCTGCTAGTTTTGCAGATTCAGTAGAAGTTTCTGAAGCCGACATCGAAACGTTTTATAACAACAACATTGCATCGTTTGATACCGAAGAAAAAGTTAAGCTTGCTTATGTGAAGTTAAGTGTAGAAGACCTTAAAGGTAGAGTATCTGTAGACGATGATGCGGTTCGTGCTTATTACGAAGCGAATTTACCGAGCTACGGTAAAGAAGAAGAACGTCGTGTTTCTCATATCTTGATTGAATCAGGTGATGATGTTGATGCGGCAAGAGCGGAAATAAAGGCACTAAAAGCCCAGCTTGATAAGGGTGCTGACTTTGCCACACTGGCATCAGAAAATTCAGACGATACTTTTTCTGCCGAAAATGGTGGTGACTTAGACTTTATAACGCCAGACATGATGGACGCTGAATTTGATGAAGCGGCATTTGCATTAGATAGCGTAGGCGACGTGTCTGATATTGTTGAAACGGATTTTGGTTTCCACATCATCAAACTGACTGATATCAATGAAGCTCAAACTAAATCATTTGAGGAAGTAGAAAGTGATATCCGCGAGTCGTTACTCTACGACCAAGCAATGGAAAAGTATTTTGAACTTCAAAATACATTGGCTGAGATAGCGTTTGAAGTACCTGACACACTAGAAGATGCGGCAAACGCGGTTGATCTTCCAGTTCAAGAAACAGCGTTATTCAGTCGCAATACGGCACCAGAAGAATTGAATCTTCCGGCGCTTTTAGACGACGCTTTTTCTCCAGAACTTATCGAAGAGCGTCTTAATAGCGACATTATCGAGTTAGATGACGAAAACATTGTTGCGATTCGAGTTATTGAGCATGAACCACAGCGCACACAGTCACTCGATGAAGTACGCGATAGTATTACCGCTTCAGTAAAATCAATGAAGGCAAGAGAAGCTGCACAGGCTTGGGCTTCAGATGTAGCTGTGAAAGTAAGAGCCAGTGAAGATGTATCAGCGCTTTTATCTGAAAAGTCTGCTACGTGGGAAACGGCAAAGGCTGTTCCTAGAAACGGTGGCACGTTGGCTGCTGCGGTTGTTGAGACCTTGTTTACTCTTGCTCCTGAAGGTGAAAAAAATGTTGACGTGGCAACTACCATGAATGGTGACGTTGCGGTAGTTCAGCTAGAAGGGGTTAATGCAGCGCCGGTACTTGAAGCTGAGTTGGGCAATAGCCTTAAAGAGCGTCTTGGCCAGATGAAAGGGCAGCGATTGTACGAGCAGTACATTGAAGCGCTTCGTTCTCAAGCAGACGTTACCATTGCAGAAAGCGTATAACGCGACTCGAGAGAATAAGTTTAATACCAAAAGGGGCATCAAATAGTGCCCCCTATTCTAAAAACGGTGCGGTTTTGCTCAAAGCGCTTTTAGCCACTTCGCGAGGCGTTCCTTGCGCCACCACCGTACCGCCTTCTTCCCCCGCTCCTGGGCCGATGTCAATCACGTAGTCACTCGCTGATGCCACCTGCATATTGTGTTCTACCATTATCACGCTGCTGCCTTCATTGACTAATGCATTTAAGTGTTTCATTAACAAGCTGATATCCGCAGGGTGAAGGCCCGTGGTAGGCTCATCAAGAACATAAAGTGTATGCTTTTTTTCAGCGCGTTTTAGTTCAGTTGCAAGTTTTATCCTTTGCGCTTCTCCGCCTGATAATTCCGTAGTCCAAGCGGATGAAAAAAAGCCCAGCGTATTGTGGCCAGGCTTTTTATTTGCATGATAGCGTTAGCGAATAAGCAGCGCTTATTTGCGATACCATTCGTTTTGCAGTTCAAAACGGTCTAGCATCATGACTTTGTGCCATGCTTTTACGAAAGCATGGACAAACTTTTCATGACCAGTAGACGCCCCGTAAACATCACACACTGCTCTTAGCTGTAAGTTCGATCCAAACACAAGATCGCACCGCGTTGCAGACCACTTTTTCTCACCCGTGGCCACATCGCTTCCTTCGAACAATTCATTGTCATCGGTCACTGGCTTCCACTTAGTATTGATATCTAGCAAGTTGACAAAAAAATCATTGGTTAATACCCCTGGTTTTTGCGTAAACACACCGTGTTTAGAACCGTCGTAATTGGTGTCTAAAACCCGAAGGCCGCCAACTAACGCAGTGAGTTCAGGAGCCGATAAATCAAGGAGGTGGGCTCTGTCGACTAACATGCGCTCAGTATCTTCACCATACTTACCTTTTACATAGTTTCTAAAGCCATCGGCATGAGGCTCAAGAAACGAAATGTTATGCACGTCGGTTTGCTCTTGCGTAGCGTCCATTCGGCCGGGTTCAAAAGGTACGGTAACGTCAACACCTGCTTCTTTTGCTGCTTTTTCTATTGCGGCACTACCTGCTAATACCACAAGGTCTGCAATAGAAACTCGTTTGCTTGTTTGCGCATCGTTAAAGGTTTTCTGTATCTCTTTAAGTGACTCAAGTACGCCTTTAAGTTGACTTGGGTTATTGACTTCCCAGTTGATCATTGGCTCAAGTTGAATTCGTGCACCATTCGCGCCGCCGCGCAGATCCGTTTTTCTAAACGTTGAGGCAGAGGCCCATGCAGTGCTTACCAGTGCAGAGATACTGTGTTCAGTTGCAAGAATACTGGCTTTAAGCGCAATAATGTCTATTTCACCAATGAGTTCATGGTCGCACTTTGGAATAGGATCTTGCCAAATTAAGCTTTCCTCTGGCACATCTGGGCCAAGTAATCGGTTTTTAGGCCCCATATCTCTGTGGATTAATTTATACCACGCCTTGGCAAATGCGTCGTCGAGAAGTTCTGGCTGGTCAACAAACTTCTCACATATTTTTAGGTAAGCAGGGTCTTTGATAAGGGCAATGTCGGTGGTCATCATCATAGGAGGATGACGAAGTCCTTCTACATGTGCGTCAGGAATAAGGTCAGCAGCTTCCCCATTTTTCGGACGCCATGCTTTACCCCCAGCTGGGCTCTCGGTTTGTTCCCACTCAAATTTAAACAAGTTTTTTAAGTATTCGTGGTCCCAGCGGGTAGGGTTTGATGTCCATGCTCCCTCGATACCATTTGTGGTGGTGTATTGGGCATTGCCCGAGCCATTGCTGTTTAACCAGCCTAGGCCTTGGTTTTCAATAGGTGCTCCGCTTGGTTCTGGGCCTAAATGAGATTTATCCGAGCCGCCGTGGCTTTTACCAAACGCGTGACCGCCTGCAATAAGCGCAACGGTTTCTTCGTCATTCATGCCCATTCTTCCAAAGGTAATGCGAATTTCTTGCGCTGAAGAAATGGGATCCATATTGCCAAAGGGGCCCTCTGGATGAACATAAATAAGCGACTGACGAGACGCGGCAAGCGGATTCTCTAGGTCATAGTCTTCGGTGCCAGGCTCACCTGTCCAACGCTTGTCTTGAGTGGCCATTTCGGTTTCTGGACCCCAATAAGTAGCGTCATCAGCCTCCCAGCAGTCTATGCGTCCGCCGCCAAAGCCAAAGGTTTTGAAACCCATTTGCTCTAGCGCGAGATTACCCGTTAGCATAATCAAATCTGCCCACGAGATGTTGTCACCGTACTTCAGCTTAATAGGCTGTAATAGGCGTATCGACTTATCGATGTTGCCGTTGTCTTCCCAAGAATAAAGAGGTGCAAAGCGCTGTAGCCCCTGCGCCGACCCTCCACGTCCGTCGAATACGCGGTATGAGCCCGCAGAGTGCCATGCCATCCTAATCATCTGAGGGCCATAGTTACCGTAATCCGCTGGCCAGAAATCTTGCGATGTGGTCAAAAGTGCCAAAATATCTTTTTTTACCGCGTCTAAATCAAGAGATGCGAACGCAGCGGGATAATCAAAATCCTCACCTAGCGGGTTTGCAGATGGAGATTGGCTGTGCAGAAGTTCAATAGGCAGCTGACCTGGCCACCAATCCGCATTCATAGGAGGAGTGCCTATCGCACCGCCAATACGTTTACTTTCGATGGCCTCGTAACCACCGGCGATGGGGCATTTCATTTTATCAGACATTCAATAGTTCCTTTTTATATTGCGCCCCATAGGAAAGCCTTAACGGATGATTATGTTTCACAGTAATCACAGCAAGCTAAAGCTTCTTTATCAGCCGTTCCAAGTCCTGCTTCAGTGAACCGCTTCGCTGAAATGCTTGAATGACCCAGATGAAGAGCAATGTGTTGATTAAACATTTTTTATATAGTTGACTACGCCATGCTGATGGCAAAGTTCACAACAACGAAATTATCAGCGTTGAGGTGAACTAAACTGCCACTATCGGCGGTGCGAAATAGATAAAAAATAAATAAAGTGAGGGGGAAATTTAGAAACTAAAAGCCGAAAGCCAAAAGCCAAAAAATGCCGCGACGCACTAGTTATTAGCTTAAAAGCGGCCCTAAGAGGGCCGTTGTCCGACATGCAGTGCTGAGCCCAGTGAGATAAGGCTTAAATGGCGAAAAGGTGTTTAAAAGGCGCGTTAATGGGTTAAGAATATCATCACGGTATAAAATAATGCGATAACGCCACTTAGCACAAGAATATAGAGAAAGCCTTGCTTACCTTGCTCTAAAGAATATTTGTTTGCCTGCAGGTAGCCGAACCACAGCAGAGAAAGAATAAGTGGAACAAGTACAATTATTTTTATCATATAAGGCCCTAAGCTACGCACTTCACAGTGACTAAACATTACTTCAGGCCTTGTTATATCAATGTATGGTATTAAATGCCAACGACCTAACGGATATTTCATTCTATTAAACTGTATTCAAGCCGTTGCCTTTAGCACATCGTGACATAGATATCGTTTGCGCTTTTTTTCAGTAATTGCCATTGCATCAACCACCACAAGGCCATCTATACAGTCGTTAAAATCTGGGTCAACGTTAAACCCTAAAAAGGCGACACCATCGGCTTTCGCTATTTCTGAATACTGCTTATACAGCGTGGGTACATTTACGCCCATATTAGCGAGTAGGTGCTTAAGTATGGTAAATTCGGCTTTGTAATCGTCACCTGTAAACACGTGCAAAGGCTCTCTGGCCGGGCAAAAAGGTTGTTTACACGTGACACTGCCAAACTTAGCCGGAAAGTATGTTGAATAGAATTGCACTAAAAGATCTTTAGCTGTATCAGGATAGGCATTGCTTAATGACACTGCCCCGAACAAATAGCGGTACTTTGGATAGCGACTAAGAAAAACGCCAATGCCGAACCACAGATAGTCGAGGCTTCGCTTTCCCCAATATCGAGGTTGTATAAAACTTCGCCCTAACTCTAGGCCTTGTTCAAATAGGGCTTCATTATTTTCGCCGTAATCAAACAACGTAGCGGAGTACAATCCCGTTGGGTGGCCTTCTTCGCTAAGCGTTTGGGCGTCACCGAAACGATAGGCACCCACAATCTCTAAGTCGCGCTCATCCCACAGCACTAGGTGATAGTAGTGAGAGTCGTACTGGTCTATGTCTCGTCGCTTATTAGTGCCTTCTCCAACAGCTCTAAATGCTATTTCTCGAAGACGTCCTATCTCACGCATAATGGGAGAGCAATGAGTATGCTGATAAAGATAAATCGACTTTCCATCGGCCGTTTGCCCCAAATGTTCACAGGCGCGAACAGCCCGTGAGAGCTCTTTTCTGTCCTCTGGCATTGCAATAGCAGCTTGGGTTTCGAACACGCCCTTTTTGTTATTGCCTATGCGATAAAGATGTCGTTTAAACAACTTCACTTTTTCTTTTAGTGCTAGGGTTGGCTGTTGATAAGACTCAAATGCAATGAGTTCCCCAACGCGGATGGGCAAATGTTTACGCCGCTGCTTAAACATTTCCTTCACGAGTAGCGCAGTGGCCAACGGCTTGTAAATCATAGACACGCCATAAAAAAGAGGACTATTTTTAGCATCGATATACACAGGAAGAATAGGGGCTTTAGCGTGACGGGCAATGCGCAAAAAACCTGAATGCCAGCGCGTGTCACGAACCCCTTGAGGTCTAAGTCTGGAGACTTCTCCGGCGGGAAAAATTAATACGGCACCTTCCTGTGATAAATGATGGTGAATGGCGGACAGATGCTGCTTTGGGGTTCCTCCCTCCATATTGTTCACAGGTAGCAACATGCTGTGCAGTGGTTCAATGGCCATTAGCATTTCATTTGCGACTACTTTTAAATCGTGTCGAACTTCACTTACGAGTTTAATTAATGCAAGCGCATCAAGAGAGCCAATGGGATGGTTTGCAATTATCACCACGCGACCTTCACTCGGAATTCGCTCTTTCTCGATGTCTCTCGCAGAATAGCTGACATTAAAATACGCCAGTACTTGCTCAACAAAATCAATATCATTGTAATGCGGATACGTGTCGCCAAACGCTTGAATGTCTTTTTCGTGTAAAAGGTGGCTTAGCGCGAAAGATAGCGATTTGAATAAAAGAGGATTGTTCGCGACCTGAGGGTAATGTTTGTTTAAAACGTCGTTGACAGTAAACATAGCTTCTCTCGTTTTTTTGCACACACTAACAGCCTAATGTGACGTTTTTGACATACTTTTTTGTCACTTATTTTACAGTGGTCGTGTTAGGTGTTTGCGGCTGATTAGACCGGAACTTTTGAATCCACCGGTAAAAAAGGTAAACTCAGAGCCTAATATTCAATAAAAATAACGATAAAGAGCAGAACGACTATGCGTATCGTCATCACCGGTGGAGCCACCGGACTGGGCAAAGCACTTGCCACTAAGTGGGCTGAAAAGCATAAAGGGGTAAAAATTTGTATTGCCGACATCAATCAGGCTCGCGGCAATGAGACCGTTGAGGCACTTACCTCAATAGGAGCCGACGCCTTCTACATTACCTGCGATATCACATCCGAAACGAATGTGAATGAACTTGCCAGCACATTAAGCGCTAAGTGGCAGGGTATCGACTATGTATTTAATAACGCAGGCGTTGCCACCGGCGGCAGCTTGCTTGATGAAACGCCAGAGCAGTGGCAATGGGTATTCGATATTAATATGTTAGGCATGGTGCGAGTGAGTAGGGCGCTGTTGCCACTGATGCAAACGCAGGGGCACGGTTACTTCGTAAACATTGCCTCGCAGGCTGGAATAACACCTATCCCTTATATGGGCAGCTATAACGCCATGAAAGCGGCGGTGGTGGCCTTCTCTGAAACAATGAAGTTGGAACTTGCGCCAGATAATATTGGGGTGAGTGTGGTTTGCCCCAGTTTTTTCAAGACTCATCTTGATGAGTCGATGCGAAGTGCCAACCCTGCATCACATAAAATGCTGAATAAACTTTTTGCCAAAGCAGACATGAGCAAAGAGGATGTGGCGCAAAGTATTTACCAGCAAGTAAACGCTAAGCAGTTTCTTATTTTGACCCACAAAGAAGGTAAGCGCGCCTTTTTGTTGAAAAAGTTGCTGTCATCGACGCGCTATTTAAACATGATGCTGTCGCAGACCAAAACCATGAAGCAAGTGATGGACAAGCGAGACAGCTAACGTTCTTTATCTAAAAGTTCGAGAACGGCAAAGCATTAACCTGTGTAAAGCGGAGAAAGAATGAACCAAGGCGTCGTAGATAAAGCACAGCAAGTGCGAAGTGGTGAAGAGCTAAGTGCAGAAGCGGTAAATCATTGGCTTAAAGATAATCTCGATGACTCCATGAAGGCCCATTGTAATGGCTGTGAAACTAAGCCAGAAGTAACTCAATATGCAGGTGGAGCATCTAACTGGACTTACTGCTTAGATTACCCCAATACATCGATGATTTTGCGACGAGGCCCGGCGGGCACAAAAGCAAAAGGTGCTCACGATATGGAGCGAGAGTATAAACTTCAGCGAGCGCTAAAACCGGTCTATCGCTATGTACCCACCATGTACGCCTACTGTGAAGATGAATCGGTTATTGGTGCCGATTTTTACCTCATGGAAAAGTTCACTGGCATTATACCGCGCAAAAATCTACCTCGAGATTTGAACACAACAAAGGCTCAAACGGCACAGCTGTGCACCAATGTGCTCGATAGCTTAATTGAGCTTCATAAGGTAGACCATGAGAAAGCCGGTTTATCTCACATAGGTAAAGGAAAGGGCTATATTGAGCGACAAATTAGCGGCTGGAGTGCGCGCTACAGCAAAGCGAAAACGTGGAATGTACCCTCAGGTAAAAAGGTAATGCATTGGCTTGAAAAACACATGCCTGACAAAGAGCGTATATGTATTACCCACAACGATTTCCGCTTCGACAATGTTGTACTTAACCCAAATAACTACACTGACATCATTGGGGTGCTTGATTGGGAATTAGCAACCCTGGGAGATCCACTCATGGATTTGGGAAATTCGCTAGCCTATTGGGTTGATGCCGATGATGACTTTTTAGCCCAATCTACTCGTCGTCAGCCCACGCATTTAGAGGGTATGTTTACCCGCAAGCAAGTTGTCGCCTACTACTGCGAGAAGATGGATATTGACGTAGAAGACTTCACGTTTTACGAAGTGTATGGGCTTTTCCGTTTAGCGGGGATCGCTCAGCAAATTTATTATCGTTATCATCTCGGACAGACTAATAACCCGGCGTTTAAGCGTTTTTGGGTATTTATTCATTACTTACTGTGGCGCTGCAATAAGGCCATAAAAGCTTCAGGAAAAAAATAATGACAATAAGAGAAAATATTCTGATCACTGGGGCAAGCTCTGGGCTTGGTAAAGGGATGGCCATTGAGTTTGCCAAACAAGGTCGAAACTTAGCACTGTGTGCTAGGCGCTATGAAAACCTTGAAACGCTAAAAGCAGAGTTACTCGAGCTTAACCCAGATATCAATGTGTTTATTCGTTCTTTAGACGTTAATGATCACGACGCAGTGTTTGAGGTTTTTGATGCGTTTAAACAAGATTTAGGACGCCTTGACAGAGTTATCGTTAATGCCGGTATGGGGAAGGGAGCATCTGTAGGAACGGGCTATTTTCACGCGAATAAACAAACTGCTACCACCAATTTTGTGTCAGCGTTAGCACAATGCGAAGCGGCGATGACAATATTCAGAGCGCAGAACAGTGGACACCTAGTGACGATATCTTCAATCAGCGCGGTGAGAGGCTTTAGGCGTGCCATGACCGTGTATGCAGCCACTAAAGCTGGCCTTACATCACTGTCTGAAGGAATACGCATGGATGTGATGAATACGCCTATAAACGTTACCTGCATTCATCCAGGCTTTATTCGCAGTGAAATCAATGAAAAAGTAGAGAAAGTCCCTTTTATCGTTGATACCGATGTGGGTTGTCGGGCAATGGTTAAGGCAATAGAAAAAGAAAAGGCAAATGCTTTCGTACCTAGCTGGCCTTGGGCACTATTGCACTGGGTAATGCGTATTGCACCAGCAAGTACAATAAGAAAAATGAGTTAGTAGGATAGGGAGCGAGTGCATTTGGATGTAAAAAGCATGTAGACAAAAAATACAGACATAAAAAAAGCGCCCTAGGGCGCTTTTTAATTGCTAATCGTAAAGATTAACCTAGTGCTTTAATTTGCGCAGCTAGGCGACTCTTGTGACGAGCAGCTTTATTTTTGTGAATCAAGCCTTTAGTAGCCATTCTGTCAAGTACTGGAGTAGCAGCAGATAATGCAGCTTGTGCACCTTCTTTATCGCCATTAGCGATAGCAGCAACTACTTTTTTGATGCTTGTACGAGTCATTGAACGACGGCTAGCGTTGTGCTGACGACGCTTTTCGGCTTGGATTGCACGTTTCTTAGCAGACTTAATGTTAGCCAAGGTGTAACTCCCAAATAAATTCATGTCAAAAACGAGGGTGCGGATTGTGCCTACCAATCGCTAAATTGTCAAACGATTTAACGGTGTAAATCGATGGCTATTTTGAAAGCACAATCTATTAAACACAGTCTCTGCTAAAAACAGTAAATGTGCTCAACACGTTGCGCATTCATCGCGAAAGCTATGCCTAAACATTGCATCCCATAACGGGCGCGGATTATAGCAATAAAATACGTAGAAATGCACAACTATTTTGAATAAATCATTTCACCTGCTAGCGCCTTTGGTTATCATGATCCGCTCACTCCCCTTCGTTTACTCTATCGGAAAGCACACGTGTCACGGAAGTTAATCAAATCAGGCTTAATAGTCAGTGTAATGACCCTAGTTTCACGGGTTTTAGGTCTTGCACGAGACGTTGTCGTTGCAAAACTAATGGGTGATGGAGCAGCCGCCGATGTATTTTTCTTTGCCAATAAAATTCCCAATTTCCTACGACGACTTTTTGCTGAAGGCGCATTTGCCCAAGCGTTCATCCCAGTGCTTACAGAAGTTCACAACAATGATGACAAGAAAGAACTACGAGAATTTGTCGCAAAAGTAAGCGGCACCCTTGGTGGTATCGTTTTTATTGTCTCTATTTTGGGCATTATTGCATCGCCGGTACTTGCTGCATTATTTGGCACCGGCTGGTTCATTGCTTGGCTACAGGGTGATGAAGCAGGGGATAAATTTGAACTTGCTTCAACCATGCTCAAAATTACTTTCCCATACCTCGCCTTCATTTCACTAACGGGGCTTTCCGGTGCCATTTTAAATACATTAAACAAATTTGCCGTTGCTGCGTTTACCCCCGTACTGCTCAATGTATGTATTATCGCATGCGCCATATACCTATCGCCCAGTATGTCACAACCCGCTTTTGCTCTTGCGTGGGGTGTATTTATTGGTGGCATAGTACAGTTTCTTTTTCAGCTGCCGTTTTTATTTAGAGCGGGCCTATTGGTAAAGCCAAAATGGGGCTGGCACGATGCGAACGTGGTTAAAGTACGCACCCTTATGATCCCCGCATTATTTGGCGTGTCGGTTGGCCAAATTAATTTATTATTCGATACGTTTATCGCCAGCTTCTTAGTGACCGGCTCCATCAGCTGGTTATATTATTCCGACAGGTTACTCGAATTCCCACTGGGTTTATTCGGAATCGCTATTGCCACTGTCATTCTGCCCACGCTATCTCGAAATCACGTCACCAATAACCCAAAAGCATTCGCCGCGAATATCGATTGGGCTTTTCGAATGGTGTGTTTGTTAGGCATACCTGCGGCGGTAGGCCTGGGTACGATGGCACGTCCCATACTGACCGTTATTTTTCAACGGGGCGCATTTACCGCAGACACTGCCATTATGGCCTCTTATTCACTCACCGCTTATTCTTTTGGCTTAATCAGCTTTATGTTGGTGAAGGTGCTGGCTCCGGGATTTTATTCCCGCCAAGATACAAAAACGCCCGTTAGGTTTGGCATATGGTGCATGGTTGCCAATATGGTGTTTAACCTCATTTTTGCTATTCCATTTGGGTATGTTGGATTAGCGATTGCAACGAGCATGTCAGCCACGCTGAATGCAGCGCTGCTGTATATCACATTGCGAAAGCAAGGTGTGTTCGAGTTAAGTAGAACTTCACTACTGTTTATTGCCCGTGTTGTGATAGCAAGCACCGTTATGGGAGCGTTAATTTATTATCGCGACCGTGGACTCGCTTTCTTCGACCTAGCACTCTCTGAGCAAATGATAGACGTGGGGCTAACCATTTTGTTATCCGTAGGTGGCTTCCTTACTACCATGGTGCTTTTGGGAATGAGACCTCGGCATTTTCGAAGTGGTGGCGAATAAATAGCGAGTATAAGGGCAAGAATCGTGAAAATTGAGCCCGTCGGTATGGGAATTTGCCTGATTGCTGGAACGCTTGTCTGATTGGCACGGCGCTTGGTAATTCGGGCGGGGTCAGCTATAATCGCGAGCTTTGTATTTCTAGCAGTTAAAAAGGTAGTGGTTAACAGTGGAATTTATCCGCGGGCTAAATAATGTAAAACCTCACCATAAGGGGTGTATTCTCACTATTGGCAAGTTTGATGGCGTACATAGAGGCCATCAGGCGGTACTCGCTAATGTAATGGAGAAAGCGAGCTCGCTGTCGTTGCCCGCCACTGTGATGGTTTTTGAACCGCAGCCAGAGGAAGTTTTCACGCCAGAAAAGGCACCCGCGCGTATCAGCCCACTTCGGGAAAAGTACGAATTGCTAAGCCAGCAGGGCGTAGACAGACTGCTTGCCGTACGCTTTAACGCTCAATTTGCAAAACAAAGCGCAGATACCTTTGTCCATGATTTGTTGGTTGATAAGCTGGGCGTTAAATTTCTTGTTGTAGGTGATGATTTTCGCTTCGGTTTTGGCCGCAAAGGCGACTTCACCATGCTAGAGGCTGCCGGGCGCCGGTACGGCTTTGATGTGGTTAGTACCCAAAGCTTTACTATGCATGCCCACCGCATAAGCTCTACTGCCGTGAGAGATGCACTGGCGCAAAGCGACTTTGGCCTAGCAACAGAAATGCTAGGTCGTCCGTTTGCTATTCACGGGCGAGTTGTTCACGGCGAAAAGAAAGGCCGGACCATAGGTTTCCCCACGGCTAACGTCATGCTTAAGCGTTTCAAAACACCTATTCACGGCGTGTTTGCGGTGCGGATAGACATAGACGGTGAACATTACAATGGGGTTGCAAATGTGGGTACCAGACCCACATTAAATGGGGTTAGAAACCAATTAGAAGTACATATTTTCGATTTGTCGGCAGACTTATACGGTAAGCCCATCACCGTGCTACCTATGGCAAAAATACGAGATGAAATTAAGTTTGCTTCTTTTGAAGCATTAAAAGATCAAATACAGGCTGATGCCGCCAAGGCGCGTCTGTTGTTAGCATAGTTAATCGTGATAAAGTCGCAGCGCGCATTTAAATGTAAAAGCAACTAAATGTAAAAGCAACGGCATCATATAACGCCTTCGCAGTGTCATAACGACATTGGATGAAACTTAAGGTAACCGGATAAAACAATTTTATGAGTGATTACAAAGCCACATTGAACCTTCCAGAAACTGCGTTCCCTATGCGCGGTAACCTTGCTCAGCGCGAGCCAAAGATGCTTAAAGACTGGCAGGAAAAAGGGGTGTACACCAAAATCCGCGAAGCTAAAAAAGGTAAAAAACCTTTTATTCTTCACGACGGCCCTCCTTATGCGAACGGCAACATTCATATTGGACACGCGGTTAACAAAATTCTCAAAGACATTATCGTTAAGTCAAAAAATCTGTCTGACTTTGACTCTCCTTACGTTCCGGGGTGGGATTGTCATGGTTTACCTATTGAGCTTATGGTTGAGAAAAAAGTAGGAAAGCCAGGTAAAAAGGTCACCGCCGCCGAGTTTCGTCAAAAGTGTCGCGACTATGCGCAAAAACAAATAGACGGTCAAATGGCTGATTTCAAGCGTTTGGGCGTATTCGGTGAATGGAATAATCCTTATAAAACAATGGATTTTTCTTCTGAAGCCGACATTATCCGAGCGTTAAGTAAAATTGTAGATTCAGGGCACCTTGAAAAAGGGTTTAAACCTGTTCACTGGTGTACAGACTGTGGCTCGGCCTTGGCTGAAGCGGAAGTTGAATACCAAGATAAAGTATCGCCAGCTATCGACGTGAAATTTCCGGTTGCAGATTCAGCAGCCATTGCGTCGGCATTTGGCATAGAGGAAAGCGAACTGCTTGCTCACAATACTGGGGTCGTTATTTGGACCACCACACCGTGGACATTACCTGCAAACCGCGCGATAAGCTTACACCCAGAATTTACTTATACCATTGTTGAAGTTCAACCTTCAAACGACTGGTATGTGGTCGCTCAAGACTTGCTTGAAAGCTGCATGACTCGCTACGGTGTGGACGAATTCCGCGAAGTAGCAACATGTACCGGTGTTGCGCTAGATAAGCTTAAGGTTAATCATCCGTTTTTAGATATTAAAATACCACTTATTCTTGGCGACCACGTGACCACTGAGTCAGGTACGGGTTGTGTACATACTGCGCCTGCTCATGGTGTTGACGATTTCAACGTAGGCAAGCAATACGATATTGAGGTGTATAACCCAGTAGGTAATAACGGTGTTTATCTTGAAAATACGCCGTTATTTGCAGGTCAGTTTGTGTTTAAAGCGAATCAATCCATTATCGACACCGTTCAAGAAAAGGGAAACCTTATTTTGAACGTGAAATACGAGCACAGCTATCCACATTGCTGGCGTCATAAAACGCCAATCATTTTCCGTGCAACGCCGCAGTGGTTTATTAGTATGGATAATAAAGGGTTGCGCGGGGAGTCGTTAGAGCAAATTAAGCAAACTAAATGGATCCCTGAGTGGGGCCAAAACCGCATTGAAAAAATGGTGGAAGGGCGTCCTGACTGGTGTATCTCTCGTCAGCGTACGTGGGGTGTTCCTATTCCACTATACGTTCACAAACTCACTGGTGAAGTGCACCCTCAGTCTTCCTCTCTCATGGAAAAAGTCGCATTGGAAGTAGAGAAAAAAGGTATTCAAGCCTGGTGGGACATCGACGATGCACAGCTTTTAGGCAACGATGCGGATAGCTACGATAAAGTGACTGACACATTAGACGTATGGTTCGACTCTGGTGTCACCCATTACTTTGTGGTTGACCGTCGAGAAGACCTTCCTGCAAGTGCTGACCTTTATCTAGAAGGTTCAGATCAGCATCGCGGTTGGTTCATGTCGTCTCTCATATCATCAACTGCAATGCACGGTCACGCGCCGTACAAAGAAGTACTCACTCACGGATTTACTGTTGATGCCCACGGTAAAAAGATGTCTAAGTCTGTGGGTAATGTGGTTGCACCTCAAGAAGTGACTAATAAGCTAGGCGCCGATATTCTGCGTTTGTGGGTAGCGTCGACAGATTATCGCGGTGAGATTGCGGTTTCTGATGAAATTTTAAAACGCGCAGCAGATTCTTATCGTCGAGTTAGGAACACGGCTCGTTTTCTACTAGCAAACCTCAACGGATTTAATGTTGAAGATGCGGTAGCAGAAGAGGAAATGGTCGCGTTAGATCGCTGGATTGTTGCCCGTGCTAAAGCATTGCAAGACGAACTTTTCGAAGCGTATGAAAAGTACGATCTGCTTGTGGTAACGCAAAAAATCATCCACTTCTGCTCAATTGAGCTTGGCTCGTTCTACCTTGATGTAATTAAAGACCGTCAATACACCGCTAAATCAGACGGTATAGCACGACGCTCTTGCCAAACTGCCATGTACCATATCATTGAAGCGCTAGTTCGCTGGATTGGTCCCATCACCAGCTTTACAGCCCAAGAAATTTGGGAAGCATTGCCTGGCGAACGCAGTGAATTCGTATTCACTGAAACATGGTACGAAGGCTTTAACGGCTTCACACAAAGCGACACCTTTAATGATGACCTTTGGCATAGCGTTATCAGCGTGAAAGACGCCGCTAACCAAGCCATGGAAAAAGCCCGAAAAGAAGGTCAGCTCGGGGGCTCGTTAGAGGCAAGCATCAGCCTTTATGCCACAGAGTCTTTATACAATGCGCTTTCAAGCTTCGACAATGAGCTTCGTTTCGTTCTAATTACCTCAGGTGTATCACTGACCCTAGTGGACAGTAAGCCTGCTGACGCGCAAGAAACCGATGTTGATGGTTTGTGGTTGAGCGTCAGCAAAGCGAAAGGCGAAAAATGCGTGCGCTGTTGGCATCACTTAGAAGATGTTGGTACTCATGCTGGCCACGAAGAGCTGTGTGGACGTTGTGTAACCAACATTGATGGCGAAGGGGAAGTTCGTCAATATGCCTAATTCCAACGTGTCAGGTAATAGGGTCTTTAGTCAAACTGGTCTGCGTTTTTTGTGGGTAAGTGTGGTGGCATTTGTTCTTGATCAATGGAGCAAGTATGCGGTGTTAAATTCGATGAACTTGTATCAATCGATAGAAGTTCTTCCGTTTTTTAACCTGACTTATGTACATAACTACGGCGCAGCATTTAGCTTTTTGAGCAATGCCGGTGGATGGCAGCGTTGGTTCTTTACCGCTATCGCCATCGGTATCAGTGCGGTAATCTTGTGGTGGCTTAAACAGTCGCCACGGTCACAAAAGCTTTTACCCGTGGCTTTTGCGTTTATTCTTGGTGGTGCACTTGGTAACGTCTACGATCGTTTAGTGCATGGTTATGTCATCGACTTTCTTGATTTCTACGTAAACAATTGGCACTGGCCTGCATTCAATATTGCCGATAGTGCAATTTTTATTGGAGCAGGTTTATTGATTGTAGATATGTTTAAGAACGGTGATAAACATACAGACAAACCAAACGCTGATAGCAGCAAAACTTCACAGCAGTAATCGGAATAGATATGACAGACTCATTAGTAATAGGTAATGACAGCGAAGTTATTCTTCACTTCGACTTGAAGTTAGAAGATGGCTCTGCGGCGGACAGTACCCGGGTTAATAATAAGCCGGCGAAAATGGTAATGGGTGATGGAAGCCTTACTCCTAATTTTGAAGCCTGTCTTTTAGGTTTGAAAAAAGGCGATAAGAAAGCGTTCACGCTAGAAGCGAACGATGCATTTGGCGAGCCTAACCCAAACAATATGCACTACATGGACAGAAGCCGCTTCGGCTCAGATCTGAGCATCGAGGAAGGCATGATATTGGCCTTCGCTCAGCCAGATGGCTCGGAAATTCCAGGTATAATCCGAAGTGTCGCGGGAGATTCTGTAACGGTTGACTTTAATCATCCGCTTGCAGGGCAAACCGTTGTATTCGATGTCGAGATTGTTGATGTTAAATCTGGAGCTAGCGCTCAAGGCGAGAAATAACTATGCAAATTCATTTAGCTAATCCACGAGGCTTTTGTGCCGGCGTTGACCGCGCAATCACGATAGTAGAGCGCGCTTTAGAGATTTTTGAACCGCCTATCTATGTACGCCATGAGGTTGTGCACAACAAGTTTGTTGTTGATGGGCTTCGCGAGCGCGGCGCACTGTTTGTGGATGAGCTTCATGAAGTGCCAGACGACAGCATTGTTATCTTTTCGGCTCATGGCGTGTCACAGGCCGTGCGCAAAAATGCGACTTCTAGAGGCCTGAAAGTGTTTGACGCTACCTGCCCACTAGTGACTAAAGTGCATATGGAAGTTACTCGTGCGAGTAAATCTGGAACTGAATGCATTTTAATTGGGCATGCAGGGCACCCGGAAGTTGAAGGTACTATGGGGCAATACAGCAATGAAGATGGGGGCATCTACCTTGTCGAGTCCCAAAGCGATGTTGAAAAGTTGACGGTCAAAGACCCATCAAGGCTCTATTACTGCAGTCAAACTACGCTGTCGGTAGATGATACCGCTGACGTTATCGACGCGCTGCGCGAAAAGTTTCCCGCGATTAATGGCCCTCGCAAAGACGACATTTGCTACGCCACGCAGAACCGTCAAGACGCGGTACGCGATTTGGCAACCGATTGTGATGTGTTGTTGGTAGTCGGGGCGCAAAATAGCTCTAACTCCAATCGTTTGCGTGAGCTTGCCGAGAAGATTGGCGCGAAAGCATATCTCATTGCCGATGCTAACTGTATTCAAGAGTCTTGGTTGGAAAACGTTAACCATGTTGGCGTCACCGCCGGCGCCTCGGCTCCTGAGGTACTTGTGCAAGGGGTTGTAGATCGCCTTAAAGCATGGGGAGCAGTGTCTGCTTCTGAGCGCTCGGGTAGAGAAGAGAATGTTGAATTTGCGGTGCCTAAAGAGCTGCGAGTGAAGCAGGTAGTGTAAGTAGCTGGGTGTAAGTAGCTGGGTGCAAGTAGGTGGGTGTAAGCGCAATAAAGTTGCACTCGCTTAACAAGGGTAGCAAAGGCTAAAGCTATCAAAGCGCTATCACAACATCTCAGTGAAGCTAAAAAAAACCGCAGTTTTTACTGCGGTTTTTTTATGCTAAAGGCTACTGGCGCAAATCAGAAAAAGAATGGATTATACGCACTGGTATTTCCATACCGATAGCACTGCGACCGCCAAATACGGTTGTCGATGAATATCCCGCTGATTATCAGCGTAGACCAAGAGATTTCGAGAAAAACCGTAAGTACATTTGGCTTATTTTCGGTTTAAAGAATGTTAAAGTGGATAGGCATGATGCTATTAAGTTATACGTTTTAATCATCAAAGATACTTTTTTTAGTATGCTTACCGTCTAAACTGCTGTGCTGGCATTAATGTAAATGACTAATAGTTGGTTAGGCAATTATGGCAACGCATGAGGAAACAATGAAGCACGTTAAGGACAACCCCATCATCTCGCAACGAGGCGTAGGATTAATCGAAATCCTAATTACGCTATTTATCCTTGCTGTGGGGTTGTTAGGTGTTGCTGCGCTTCAATTTACCGGGTCATTTGCCAACAAAGACGCAATTAGCAGAACGCAGGCGGAATTGGTCGCCGCACAAGTGGCTGAGCGTTTACGCGCAGCAGCAAGGCCTGCGACTGTTGGTGATGGTATGGTAGTCAATAATGCGTATTTCTCCAGCAATTCATATAACTTTTCCACATTAAGCTGCACCGGCTCTAGCCAACCTTATCAATGTTTTTGTCTCACTCGCCCAGCCGGTATTCCCAACTGCGAAAGTAATAACTGCACAGAACTGCAGATGGCAGAGTACGATGGGTGGGCGTTATCTTGCTCGGCGGTCCAAACTAATCCACAAACCGAGATTGCAGTGAATTGCGATGACAATAATAGTGCAGATATTTATTCTTGCAGCACGGGCTCGCGCATTGAGGTGATGTTGACATGGCCTGTTGCGTCTTCGAGCACGCGACAATACACCAAGAATAGCCGATGTAATCCAAATACCGGCGATAGCAATGCCTGTGTTGTTAAGGATATTACGTTATGAGCCGTTCGAATCGGTGCTTAGCTATTTTCTTTAAGGACTGGTCTCCTAAAAGAAATAGCGCTAAAAAGAGTATTACCTTCAATAATAATTGCACGAACAGTAATTCTGTAAACCGCGCGGCTACAGCTAAACAGGGCGGTTTTTCGTTGGTAGAGTTAATGATAACCCTCACTCTAGGTCTCATTATTTCAGGTGCCATTATTCAGGTACTGGTAAGCAGCAGCGTAACAAATAAACTCAATCAGGCTGTGTCGCAAGTACAGGAATCGGGTCGTTTTATTATGAGTCGACTATCGAGAGAGTTTTATGAAGTGGGTCGTTACGACCTTATCACTGCCAATGTGGATGCGTCGGTGGATATCGTAGCCGAGTCAGCCTACATTCAGAATAATCCTGTCGCTATCCCCGGAGATTTCATCAACAGCCCTACGCTAGGCAGTATTCAAACCACTAGTGGCGGAAATGACAAACTAGTGGTGAACCTTTTGGCTGCCAACGATTGTACCGGCAGCAAACATGGCTACCCAGTGGACACCGAATTTCACGTGGTGAATCATTACTTTGTTGTTGGCAGTGAGCTGAAATGCACTGGTTTTGATGGAAGGGTTCTTCGGGGTCTTAAATCTCAAACGGTGTCTCCGGTAACGGTTACCTTATTAGACAATATCGAAAGTTTTCAAATTCAATTTGGCGTGTCAGATACGGTAACGACATCACAGGGGCAGGCGGTTACTTACGTTACACCTGACCAGATTGGAAATTTACGTACATTGAATCAACAGGTAGTCTCACTTCGGTGGGCGCTCATGTTAAAAAGCTATCAAAATGAAGTGCGCCAAACGAACGCACAAAAATTTGCCTTACTTAACGAAGCTGCGAAGACCATGGATACAGCACATTACTATCAGGTCTTTTCTAAGACCCTTGCGCTTCGCAATATGAAAAACTTTGTTAGGAGTTCACGATGAAACAGCGTGGTTTAGTCATGGTGTTTGCATTACTTGTGCTGCTTTCTATCACCGTATTAGGTGTAAGCGCAGTCACTAGCAGTTTATCGCAATCGAAAATGGCCATGTCGATGCAGCAAAGTGGTCTTGCATTTGATGCGGCGGAATCAGCAATAGCTGGAGTATTCTTTGAGTCAGAAGATGAAGTGTTACTTGCTGACGATACGTTGACCGATCCGCTTTCAGAGGCGAGGCAAGGGACGACCTTCGACCCAAATGTAGATGAAATGAGCTGCTTTGATGAAGGAGATTGGACCGATAGGCATATGACAGCCGGTGGTTTAACGACGGGAAGTCGTCATGTTACTTCGGGAAATTATCAGTCGTCTATGTCGACTAAAAGTTGGTCTCGAACTGCTTTCATACGAGAACAGGCGTGTCGAGGCTCGAGCAACGTTATTGGTGGCAGCAATGTTAACTGTCATGTTTTTATTATTAGAGGATGTGGAAAAGTTTCCGGCAAGCCTTCGGTGGTAGCAAATTCACTAGCCGCGTCGGTCTTTGGCCCAGCATCTCAATAGGTAGTAATATGAAGAAGTTAACAAGTTACATTACATCACTCGTCTTGTTCAGTTGTATTGGCTTTTCTGCCATGGGCGACGATTTAGACATCTACCTTGGCAATGCGGACAGCGCCGTTACCTATAACCCAAATGTGCTTTTCATTATGGACTCATCAGGCAGCATGGGTGCTTATGATGGCACCAGCCAGTCACGGATGCTGCGTGTGCAAAACGCGTTAAAAGATGCTCTAGATTCGGCCACTAATATTAATGCTGGCCTTATGCGCTTCTCTGATTACGGTGGCCCAATTCTCTACCCTATAAGGGATATAGACGATGCGGTTCGCCCTGAGATTGTCTTGTCCACTGGGGAAAGTAACAACGATGCACATGAAATAGATGGTTCTGTAACAACGTCGTCAAATGAGCTCATACTGAGTAAAGGGACAAAGACGGTGACGTCTGGTTTGCGCTTTGAAGAACTGCGAATTCCCCAAGGCGCCACCATTGTTAGCGCCAATATTCGATTTACGTCCGAAGGCTTTAATATAGCCGACACGTCGCTCGTTATTTCTGCTGAGGCAAAGGCAAACAGTGAGGGGTTTAGTGCATCAAGCAATAACCTTTCTTCACGAACAAAAACCACCGCCAATGTAGAGTGGGTGAGTAACAATAGCTTTCCGACTACTGGCGAGGTGATTACTACGCCAGATATTAGCGATGTACTGCAAGAGGTTATTGACCTTAGCGATTGGTGCGGTGGTAAAAACCTAAATGTGCTCATAGAAGGTACGAGCAGTACTGGGATAAGCGACCGCAAAGCCAGAGCTATAGATGAAGGGTTGAGCGGTGCACCACAGCTTGTAGTGTCTTATGACGACACAACGGCAACGGGCTGTACCCAAGGTGAAAGTGTATATCAGGTCGCCAGTCAGCGCGACAATTCAGAAGAAGATACTAATGGCTACCCAAACACAGGTAATGAGCTTACCTTTTATGATAGAAGTAACGATAATATTGCCATCCGCTTTCGCAACCTCAATTTACCTCAGGGCGCTGAGATTACACAGGCGTACCTTGAGTTTACGGCGTATCAAACGAGAACGTCTTCCAGTGCAAGCATGCGTATTCGCGGAGTAGCAAGAGATGATGCCTCAGACTTTCACCCAAACCAGCGCTTTAGATTGCGAAATTTGCCAAAAACCGCAGGCATCACTTGGTCTATGCCTAATTTCTATTACAACAATACGTATCGCTCGCCAGATATAAAAGACATTGTAAAAGACATTGTAGATCGTTCAGGATGGCGGCCTGGTAACGATATGGCATTTGTGTTTGACAACTTCACTTCTCGGCGAGGTGCGTATACCTATTCCGGTTCGCCATCTCGTGCGCCACGCTTAGTGGTTAAATACAATGGGGCGGCGACACCAGGCGCATCAGCGACTGTGCGCGAACATCTAATGAGTAAGGTAGACGAGCTCAGCGCAAACGGGTTCACTCCGATTGTCGATACCCTTTACGAAGCCGCTAGTTATTACGGTGGTAATGCGGTGTATTACGGCCTTGAGCGGGGTAAAAATGACGTCAATAACTCAGTAAGACGTAGCACCCGAGTCAGTCATCGTTCTTCTTATATCGGCGGTGACCCCATTCGTCCATCTGGCTGCTCTGAAGGAAACCTTTCCGATAGCGACTGTATCAATGAGCGAATTCCAGTAGGCGCAAATTATATTTCGCCAGTTTCAGACCTTCAATGTCAAACCAACAATCATATTGTGTTGCTGTCAGACGGTGAGGCGAATAACAATCATAGTGTGGATGAAATTCAAGCGTTACTAGGTGAAAACTGTACCGGTAACGGTGGTGAGAAATGTGGGCTTAACTTAGTCAAAAATATCAGTAAAGCAGAAACCTCAGCCATTGGTCCTCGGGTGATAACGCACACTATCGGGTTTGCTGCTAACAGTACCGCAAATAACTTCTTAAACCAGCTTGCTATTCAAAGCGGGGGCGGATTTTACCAAGCGGACAACAGTGAGGACTTGCTAGAAGCATTTAACACTATATTGCGTTCGGTAAAAGACGTTAATGCCACCTTTGTGTCACCTGGTGTGGCGGTAAATCAGTTAAACCGATTAACGCACCGAGATGAGCTGTATTTTGCTCTATTTAAGCCAAGCGAAGGAGCCATTTGGCCTGGAAATTTGAAGCGTTATCGTTTGAGCGGCGATGAGGTGTTGGACAAAAACGGTTCTAGTGCTGTCGATACGGCGACCGGTTTCTTTTCTGAAAGTTCGCACAGCTATTGGTCGGTGTTTGCCGATGGCAACGATGTAAGAAACGGCGGAGCCGCCAGTAAGCTATCGTCTAATCGAAATTTGTATGTGTTTGATGCGCCAGGCCCAATCATCAGTACTAACAATATGCTCCATGAAGACAATAGCACTATCACTGAATCAGATTTAGCCATAGCGAGTGAAACTGATGCTGAAGCACTCAGAGATGTTCTATTGAAATGGGCCCGTGGGGTAGATGTAAAAGATTCAGATGGTGATGGCAGCACGAGCGACTTTGTCCCTAGGATGGGCGACCCGATACACTCACAGCCCATCATCGTCAACTACGGTACCAATGATTCAGCCATTTTCGTGGCTACTAATCACGGCATGCTTCATTCTTTTGACACCCAAACGGGCGATGAGAATTTTGCTATGATGCCAAAGGACTTGTTGCCCAATATTGATCACTTTTACAAAGATGCGTCGTCATTTGACCATAAGTATGGGCTAGACGGCGATATGGTGCTGCGAACCGTTGGCAATAAGATTTATCTCTACGTTGGCATGCGAAGAGGTGGTCGTAACTATTATGTGTTTGATGTTACGCAAAAGACATCACCAAAATTAGTGTACAAAATTGAAGGTGGCACTGGTAGCTTAAGCAAGCTTGGTGAAACCTGGTCTAGACCCACCATTACCAAAGTTAAGATAGGTGGCGTGGTGAAAGACGTCATGATTGTTGGCGGTGGGTACGACAATGCTCAAGACAATAGAATTGTAAGATCTGGTGACGCTGTAGGTAATGCGGTCTTTATGTTTGATGCCAATACTGGCGCGCTTTTATGGCATGCCAGTAATGCCGATGCCAGTTTAAACCTAACTAGCATGCAATACAGTATTCCAGGTCGAATTTCTGTGATTGATAGGGATAACGACGGTTTGGCCGACCACATGTACGTGGCCGATACGGGCGGGCAGCTATTTAGACTTGATATCTATAATGGAGAAACGGGTGCCGATTTTATCAAGGGTGCCCGGTTGGCCGACTTTGGCGGTGATACCGCAGAGTCAAATCGCCGGTTCTATTATGGCCCAGATGTGTCCGAAGTCGCATTAGGGGATGAGTTGTATTATGGCGTGGCACTTGGCAGCGGCTGGCGTGCATCACCGCTAGATACTGCGGTGGAAGATAACTTCTACATGCTTAAAGACGACGGCGTATTCAACCGCGATACAGACGGTGACTATAAGTTTATGTCAACGGTGTTTGAAAGCGATATGTATAACGCAACCAGCCATGCATTGACCAGTTCGGTTGAGTCTGAGCGAGAGATTGCAGCTCAGGACTTTGCCAACAAAGCTGGGTGGTACCTCAATCTTTCCACTGGGGGCGAGAAGGTATTATCATCACCGCTGATCATTGACTATAAAGTATTCTTTACCACTTATGTGCCATCTTCAAGCAGCACGAGTGCCTGTGCACCGCCTACTGGCAACAGCCGGGCTTACCTAGTGAATTTGTTTAACGGTAATGCCCTTACAGATCTAAATATCAACGGTATTCTTGATGACGGTGACCGTGCGGCTGATCTTAAGCAGACGGGGATAGCGCCGGAAACCAAAATTCTGATTGAGAGCATTACCAGTCCGGTTGTGTGTTTAGGTACAGAGTGCGTTTCTGCTGTTATTGAAGTAGATGAAGACGGAAACGACGAAGCATGTACCTCTGCCTTTGAATGTTTGGGGCAGAATATTTATGGGCGGTTTGAGCGTATTCAGCGCGGAAGTTGGCATTCAGAGACAGAGCGAGAGCAATAATTGTGAGACAGGTAAAACAACAGGGCTTTTCACTGATTGAACTAATGATTGTGGTGACTATTATTGGCATTATTGCAGGTATTGCATATCCCTCTTATCAGGGGGTTATCGCCGATGGTTACAGAGGAACAGGGCAAGCGGATTTACTCGCCTTTGCTGCTGCCATGGAGCGCCATCAAAGCGGTTCGTTCAGTTATGAAGGAGCTGGCAGTGGTGGAAGCAACACGGGGGCGCCTGCTGTTTTTGCCACCTATTCACCATCATCTGAAAATGCGGAAAGCAAGCGCTATAACTTAACGATTGTTGCCGCAAATGCTACTAGCTATGAGCTCAAGGCCACGCCTGTGAGTGGCTCTGGGCAAGCAGACGATGGCGCCTTATTTTATTTCAGTGATGGTCGAAAAGGCTGGGACAGAAACAACAATGGCTCGCTCGACACTGGCGAGTATTGCTGGTCTTGCTAAAATATTATTGGGAGCTCTTGAGATATTTCCCTTGAGAAATAGCGTTTGAGGAAAAGCCCTTAATAAGCCTTCACAAAAGATCGCTGGAGACTGAAACTACAAGAAGAGAAGCTAAGGGATAAATGTTAAAGAGTAAGTGTTAAAGGGCCCAATTCTTGAACATCGGCCCAGGCTTGCTCATAACTATCAATCATCATTTGCTTTCTCGCACTGTTTATAGTGGTATTGCGAGAAAGCTTTTTGTCATAAATGGCAATCCATAGCGATTCAGTGTGAGTAAACGCCCCTACCATACCCACAGTGACTGATAAAAATAGGGCAGTCGCTATAAGTACTTCAACCAATGCGCCTCCGTGTTGTGTGCACCCTCTATTTGAATGAAGTCGGTTTTCACGACACATTGTGCTCAAGGTTTTCATCTTTTCTCTATTCCTCTAAAAACGTTGTCTATGGCTGTATTAGAACTTTGCATGCCAGCTACCGGGAACCGCAATAATCTTAGCCAGCTTGGGTGCCTGTTGGAGAGTGCGCAAAACATGTGGCGAGTACGTGATGGCACCATCATTTTTCACAGTAATAGTATGCGAGGAGGTGAGAGCTCCATTTATGCTAGCACCGTACTTCACTGTTGCAGAGTAAGTAATTCCATCGTCTGATAATAAAATGATCACGCCATAAAAAGACGTTCCGCCTAGCACAGTTAAATGGCCGTTTTTAATGATAAGCAGCATCGGATTTACACTGCTGCTATGATCTACGTCGTTGTTGTTAAGTTCACAGTCTCCGTTTATCCAATGCATGGTTGCCTCATCTAAATCGGTACATGAACTTGCAACAACACTTAATGGAAAATATGTTGGCATTAATGCAGAGGTGCTTCTGTTAAAAAGCCACTGGGTGAGGTGTGTATCGGGTATGGTGGCCTGTAATGTAGTGGGTATTTTGATAAGCGATGGGTATCGTAAAAAACGTTGTTTAACTTTGGTATTAGATTTAGCGTGATGCAGCGTTATATCGAAGGCTTTCACGGTTTGAGCTCCACTCCCATGATAAACACTAGACATAATAGTGTGCGCTATCGATGTATTACCTAATGCAACTGCGTTGGGAGGTTGAGTACGAAGCTGAGAGCTAATATTGCGCATCTCTTTTTTTGTGTCTAAGTAGCGTTCCTGGGTCACTCCTAAAGCTTCCTGAACTGCTTGAAAGTCGCTAACAGCAACGGTTACGCTAGTTAAGGTGAATGCCGCAATACTCAGCAATACAAGCACAGACGAAATAATAAAAAGACCTTGCTGTTTTCGTCGGTAAGCACTCAGCATCTTCATTGCATCTGCGATGCTTTTTAACGAAAAACGAGTCAACGAATAGCGAGTTGATAGTATGCTATTCAACAAAGCGCTATTGAACATTGGCTACCTCTACAATAAATGTTGTTGAGGCTTCTACGCCAGAAAATACTCTGCTAGAGGCTTTAATGTATATTTCATAGGTAACGCCCCATCCACTTACGTGTAATCGGGTAATTGAAAATTCACTCACGCTAACATCTTTGGTGTCGGTTAGGTCTTGCCAATGAGTTTGCGAACAGCTTCGTTTCCCAACGCGATATTCAATGGCCTTATCTCGTAACCTAAAACCAAAAAACTCATTTGGTGCAAGCGTAATAGTGCCGTCACTATTTTTATCGTAAGAGAAGGTAAAACAGCTATTTGGCGCTTCGGAGCTAAAACGAGAAACATCAATAGACGGCAGGCTTGCATGAGAGACAGCAAGCTGTGTCGCTATTGATTGCTCTATATAACCCGCTTGTTCTAAGTGAGCTGTAATCACATGCTGCAGTGACTGAAATTCGGCTTCAATGGCAACGGTATGTTGAACTTTTAACAGCGCACTGTAAAAGAATGCAGTATGACGGGACGCCAAAACCAATAAAGTACTTGCTATGCCAGTGGCCACAAGCAGCTCTACAAGACTAAACCCTTTGCTTTTCAACATGTGGCAACACCGCTTAGGCTGGATGTGGAGCAGTGTTTAATTCGTCCCAAGGCGCTTATCACCACCTTGCCTGAATGAGACGGGCTTTTTACCGTGATGGTCGTATTATTCCCGAAGTTTACCGCGCCGAATTTGCTAAAGGTAACAATGCGATTCTTATTGTTCGCGGTTGTCAGAGTCATTCCTGATTGCGTTGCTAAGAATGCGTACTCTTTTCCATCAATGCTACAGGCATTAGGGGCTGCGCAATCACAGGATACTAGTCGGCTAGTTCCCGCACACTGACCACCTGTAACGTCTACCACAAATGACACATTTGATTGTGAGGCTACGGCGACTACTCTAGCTGCCTCAGCAAGGCTACTGACATGACGAAGAGCCTGTTTAAACTTGTTCGCCTCGTGCCACTGTGCGAAGGAAGGCGCAGCTAAAAGCAGTGTAGTAATAAAGATGGAGAGTGTGACCATTAGCTCCAGTAACGTTAAACCATTTATGTGCTGTTTGTACTTAACGGCGTTGTTATAAACCATGCTTGGGGTCGGTTATGCCAAATAGGGTGAATTGATATGGTTAATCTATAGAGAAATTAAGGCGCAGGTAATCTGTACTATGGAAGGTAATTGTTTTAAGAGGAGAGGGCTTACCCTTGTTGAGCTGTTAATTGTACTGTGTATCGTGGGTATTTTAACCACATTAACAATGCAGTCTTATCAATCAGGAAAAAGGGTAACGTCTCGCTATTTGGCGAAAAGCCACATGATAAAACTTCAGGCCATTCAGTCGCGCTATTGGCTTAGTAGTGGTGCCTTTGTTCCGCTATCAAAGTTACCCGATATAGACACTGGTGGTGTAAAAATTAAGGAAGTAGCGAGCAGTACTAGTCATTACGAGTTTAAGGCAGTGCTTACGTATTTTGATAGCAAAGCCCCTTGCCGGACGCTTGTTGTCACCAACACGGCCTTATTGCCAAGGCAGTGTTGGTTGGCTCATTAAGCTCACTGCTTATGAACAGCTTAGCTTATGAACAGCTCAAATCTGCGCCCGCTAAGTCTTCTTTCGTGCCATCCCCATCACTGTCTATTGCTACTGAAATTCGGCCATACAGCGAGAGAAGCAGTGCTGAAGCATACTCGCTGCTATTGTCTTTTGGGCAAAGCGTAATGGTGGCTGCTTGGCTTATACCCCCTTGCTCATTGAAGGTGATAGTGCCCGATATGCCGTAAATTGTATTTGCGCTATTGAGTGGATCGCTGGTAGTGATAAGCGTTTCAGAAGTATCACGGGAGCCGTTACCATCATCATCAACGAAAATCATGGTGGCGTTTTTCCAGCTGCTTACACAGCTTGTGTAATTTTTGGTTGGACACATAACAACGTTTGATTGCTCATCTACTGCTGTAAATCGAGCACGCTGAGCCACTGCGCTTAAGCTGTTAAGGTCTGAAGTGATCCTGCTTTTTATCAGAATGCTTTGTATAGCAGGGGCAACCGTCGTTAGCATAATAGCAACAATCGCTATGGCAATGAGCAGCTCTAATAGGGTGAGCCCTGCTTGGTTTACTGTAACTTGCCTATTATTTTTCATTCGACTTTTTATCATAATTACTTAAAGTTCTTGGTCAAAATCTGACACTTTTTTAATCCCGTATGCAGAATTTGATAAACAAAAACGCCAGTATTTAGCGTACACTAAAGTGGTTGGGCATAGCGTATGTTTTACTTCTATTGCGCATAGTTCGCTATACGTCTTTATGATAAGCCTACTACAAGTACTACGATTACCGTGGCATTTAATCTTGCCACTAACATCTATACAGATAATATCGTAAACTCACCGACTAAGACGCTTAAAAACACGTGGATATTATGATGCAAAAACAAGCAGTTATTGAAGAGATGCAAGTGCTTCCTGAAATCGATGTTGAATTTGAGGTAGCGCGAAGAGTGTCATTTATTAAAAAACAGTTGCTCACCTCAGGGTTAAACTCTTTAGTGCTAGGTATTAGCGGCGGGATAGATTCATGTACTTTGGGCAAATTAGCACAGCTTGCCGTCAATGAACTGAATAAAGAAAATCATGAAAACTACCAGTTTATAGCGGTCAGACTTCCTTATGACACTCAAGCTGATGAAGATGATGCACAGCAATCTATCGATTTTATTCAACCCTCACACTCTGTGACCGTCAATGTTCAACCAGGCGTTGATGCCATACATACTTCTACAACGAACGCGTTGAAAGAGACGGGGTTGCTTCCTGACAGTACTGCCAAACAAGACTTTGTGAAAGGCAACGTTAAGGCGAGAGCGCGTATGGTCACGCAATATGAGATTGCCGGCATGGTGGATGGGCTTGTGCTAGGTACCGATCACTCGGCTGAAAATATTACAGGGTTCTATACTAAATACGGCGACGGTGCTTGCGACCTAGCCCCGCTTTTTGGTTTAAGTAAACGCCAAGTTAGAGCACTGGCATCGCATTTAGGTGCGCCTCATAACGTGATCACCAAAGCCCCCACAGCCGACTTGGAAAGCCTGTCTCCACAGAAAGCAGATGAGCAAGCGCTGGGAATGACGTACGATCAAATCGATGATTTTCTGGAAGGTAAGCCAGTTTCCGCTGAAGTGGAAGAGAAATTGCTTTATATTTATGAACGTACACAGCATAAGCGTGTACCCATTCCAACAATCTATGATGAGTTGTAGTCATGAAAAAAATTGAAGCTATCATTAAGCCATTTAAAATGGACGATGTAAGGGAAGCATTAGCTGAAGTCGGTATTGCAGGGATGACCGTTACTGAGGTAAAAGGTTTCGGCAGGCAGAAAGGGCACACTGAACTGTACCGCGGCGCTGAATACCAAGTCGATTTCCTCCCTAAAATTAAGGTTGAGTTAGTGCTTGACGACGAGCGCGTGGAACAAGCATTAGATGCTATTCAAATGGCGGCCAAAACAGGTAAAATTGGTGACGGCAAAATATTTGTTTATAACGTAGAAAGTGCGGTTCGAATCCGAACCGGTGAGCAGAACGAAGACGCTATCTAACTAATACGGTGCTGATAGAGCGCAAAAAAGGGAGCGTGTCGCTCCCTTTTCTTTACACTTTAGCATGTGGCTTAGTGTTCGTGTCCGCAACCTTCAGGTCCGTGCACGTGTCCATGTTCGCGCTCTTGCTCAGTCGCTTCTCGAATATCTACTACATTAACGTCAAACGTTAATGGAATACCCGCCAAAGGATGGTTACCATCAACAACCACTTCTTCATCATTGGTCTCTATAATAATGACAGACTGTTCGCCTTGTGGTGTAGTGGCACGAAAAGACATGCCTACTTCAACTTCTGTACCTTCAAACATTGAACGAGGAACGGTTTGAACTAACTCGTCTACACGCTCTCCGTATGCTTTTTCAGGCTCGATAGACACGTTGAAGCTATCGTCTTTGTCTTTTCCAATTAATGCGTCTTCTAGTCCCTCAATAAGGAAGCGTTGACCAAGCAACACGACTAGCGGTTCTTTTCCTTCAGAAGAATCCAATGTGGTTCCATCTTCGGTTGAAACAGTATAGTGAAGTGTTACAACGCTATCAGAGGTAATAGTCATATAAAATCCTAAGTTTTCCCATGTGGGTAATGAATGTAAATCGTTTGCCGTAACAATCAGCGACGTTTCTTTATGATGTTGCTGGCTTGTTGCTCAATACTGTACGGCAAAGCACAAGGGTAACAGGTTACAGCCTCATTATCAGCCAACCTGTGTAAATCTTGTGGGGTGGTCTCGTTAGAAAGTACCGCCATAAAGTGAGTTTCATTGCCTAAGCGGGCAACGCTTGTTACCAAGCCTGCTCTTCGCCAATTATCGCCAAGCTGCTTTTCAATAGTATCTCCAGCAGAAACCTCAACATTTCCATCAATACAAAAGCTGAATGCAGCACGTTTGTTCTTCCCTAAAAAACGGGTTCTCGCCACCACTTCTTGGCCCATGTAGCAGCCTTTATCAAAATCAATGGCATTAAGGGCGTGTACATTTAGCATTTGGGGTACATATTCACCCACTGTACTTCCGTTGACAGCTGCGTGAGCACTAGCAATTTTTATGGCGTCAAACACCGACTGTGAATAACAGGGAAGTTCGTTCTTGGCTATGTTTGCTTGAACGTCGTCGCTAGCTTGTTGGTGCAGAACTACGAAGTAACCCTTTTGCGCCGTATCGGTTTTAAAGCAAAGTCCATGCTCGCTTTGATAGCTGATAAGAGAACCGTCGCTATCGGCTTCGTCTAAAGACACGTCAGGAAAATGTTTGCTTAAAAGGGCTACCGCTTCAGTGCCCGAAACAAAAAAAGCATTGAACTCGCTGCTGTCATCGACGATGTCTACTTTTGAAAATACGCCGTACTTATTAAGCTCAGCCAGGGTACGGGCACCAGCGTCTTCATTGGTCAGTAGCAGTATTTTTGAGCCAAATCGCGCCAGATAGCCCGTTGACCATGTTTTACCTTTGTTATCGCAATGGGCGTAGTGCCGTACCGTTTTGTCATCTAACTTATTAATATTGACAGTTAGCTGGCCCTGCAGATAGCTATCCGCTTGTTCACCCTCTAGGGATATAATCATGGTATTGGCAAGTGTTACAGCATAATGTTTTGGTAATGCATCTAGGGTTTTTAATGACATGATGGCGCTCTTTTTAGAAACGTATAGTTTCAAGGTATGGCAAAAAGCTGATTTATCAAGGGGGAGGTGGCGGGCAGTCGTAAATTCTTTACGTTAAGTTTGCTTATCAGACCAAAAGAGCAGTGATCCTACGGTGACACGCGTGGTACTATTTAATGATAACAATTGAGGTTAAAGAATATATGTTTGAACCCAAACGATTAGCGAGATTAAAGTGGGCATGCCGTCGCGGCATGCTTGAACTAGATGTATTATTACTGCCTTTTGTAGAGCAAGCGTTCGACGAATTAAGCTACGAAGAAAAAGTTACCTTTGAGCGTTTACTAACAAGCGACGATCCTGATTTGTTCGCGTGGATAATGGGTCACCAAAAATGCGACGACCCTGAGTTAGCCGCGATGATTTCAACCGTCGTCAATCGTGTCAAAGTATAGAATACACATATCGTATTCACCTTACAGAGTGACGTTCAACCGCGTCACTCTATCCGCTCTACTGTTAGTTGTATTGCAATGTTTGCCATCGAGTCTTGTGACGTGGATTGATGAGACAACCCTTACCGCTCTCACGCTCCCCCTGCTTTTTATATGGATTTACTGTTCGCTTTTTTGTATACCAAAGCTCAGTCAATCAAAGCTCAGTCAATCAGCGTTTAGTCAATCAGCGCTTAGTCAATCAACGCAGAGAAATTCTCTAAACCAACTGGATTTGATGTTGTCGGACGAGGGTGTCGTGCATATTGTGGACGGCGTCTCTTGTGACAAGTTTATGAACCTGACAAGAAAAAGACTTACCAGCTCTCAGACTAATGATATATTTCAGCTTCACGGTGCGTCTCAGCTTTTCCCTTGGGGGATTTGTCTGGAGATGACGCGAGTAAAACAAAAATGGTCCGATAAAGATCACGCTCACTTTTGCTGGGTACTGAAAAACGAATGTTCTGAACGTGATTATCGCAGATTATGTAGAGCGGTAATTTATGTCAGAAAAGGGTATGGACTTAGGGACAAAATGAATGTTTCGTGAATATACAAAATCGCTGTTTAAGCGCGTTGATAAGCGACAGTTAATGCAGTTCAAACCTCCACGGTTACCGCAACGCATTTACACCAAAACCCTCAATATAGACAACAAACACTACGGTAAATTTTGTCAGGAAGTGGCTTGGCCTGCGAGTGAACACGTTCATCCTTTATATCTGCAAATGCTTTCTCTTCCTTTGCAAATGCGCTGTTTATTAGACAAACAAAGCCCGTTTCCTTTACTTGGATTAATTCATTGCGCTAACAAGGTAGAGGTTTTTGAGCATTGCAGTCTCTCTGAGCCTGTTGAATGTCGGGTTAGGTTTAGTGATGTTAGACCTCATGCAAGAGGGTGGGAAGTGGATGTTTTACTTGACGCATTGCAAAACTCAAAGTGCGTTTATAAAGCTGTAAGTAGTTACCTAGTTAAGGTGAAAGCGGTGCATGTTGCTCCAAGAGCAGCGCAGACAGAGCACGTTTCAACCGATAAGAGTGATGAGGCCATACACCGAGAATTAGTATCAACGCTCACTGCAAGTTCAGACACAGGAAGGCGCTACGCCGCTATTTCGGGAGACTATAACCCTATTCATCTATCGACTGTTTCTGCGAAGGCATTTGGTTTTAAAACTGCTATTGCCCACGGAATGTGGACACTGGCCTGTGTTATCTCTCAATTTGTTGACAATGCTGCCGACAAAGCCACTGTTGATGACACGGTTGAAGCCAAGGCCGAAAGCATAGATAACGCAGAAAAAAAGCAGGGCTCAGGCGATGATAAAGCGTTATGCAACGGCTATATCAAAGAAGTGTCGTGTAAATTTAAACAGCCCGTTTATTTACCCAATGAATTGACCGTGTTCAGTAAAAGCCTAGCTAGCTCTTCAAGCGCAACATCAAAATCGTGTGCTAACCCGTATGCTAAAAATAGTACCGAGCTAGAAGTGACCAGTGCCAAAGGCTCAATTATTCACTTACACGCGTTTTTGCATTATTAAAAAAAGTGTGCGTTACCGTTTACGTTAACGCACACCTTTAGTGTTTAACACTACCACTGCGTACCTTTTCTTGTGTACAGGGGCATGCCAGAGAGTTATTTGTTTGCGCTGAATGTCTAGAGCTCAACGCATATCGCTGAAGCTTCCTTCAGTAATGAGTGCCCCAACACTTTCTCCCGACAGCTGATTATTGGGTGTCAACACGGTGGGCTTAGTGTCACTTAGCTGTTCAGGATGGTCCAGATTGAAATGAAGGCCTCTACTTTCTTTTCTTTCCATGGCGCATCGCACAATGAGTTCTGCCACTGTGACCAAGTTTCTCAACTCAAGCAAGTTGTTGCTTACTCGGAAGTGGGAGTAATATTCGGTAATTTCCTGCTCTAACAACTTAATGCGTCGCATAGCACGTTCTAAACGTTTATCGGTTCGAACAATACCAACATAATCCCACATAAAAAGTCTCAGCTCGTGCCAGTTGTGTTGAATAATAACTTCTTCGTCTGAGTTTGATACTTGGCTTTCATCCCAAGGAGCAATAGTTTCGTCATTATCTTTAGTGGGGAGGCTGTTAATAATATGCTCCGCTGCTGAACTGGCAAACACCACACATTCCAATAAGGAGTTTGAAGCCATTCTATTAGCACCGTGCAAACCGGTATAGGCGACTTCGCCAATAGCGTAAACGTTGTTTAGATCGGTCTTTGCATTAAAGTCGGTGATCACACCACCACAGCTATAATGCGCTGCCGGTACCACCGGAATTGGCTCACGGGTAATATCGATACCTAAGGAGCGACATTTGCGATAGATGTTAGGGAAGTGTTTAACAATAAAATCGGCAGGTTTGTGACTGATGTCTAAATACATGCAATCTGCGCCCAAGCGTTTCATTTCATAATCTATGGCTCTTGCAACCACATCACGGGGCGCAAGATCGCCACGCTCATCAAACTTCTGCATAAAGCGAGTGCCATCAGCGTGACAAAGGTTAGCGCCTTCGCCGCGCAATGCTTCTGTGATGAGAAAGTTTCGCGCCTGAGGATGAAACAGGCAAGTAGGGTGGAACTGGTTAAATTCCATGTTTGCCACTCTACATCCGGCGCGCCAGGCCATAGCAATGCCGTCACCGCTTGATACATCTGGGTTTGATGTGTATTGATATACTTTGCTGCCCCCGCCGGTGGCTAGTGCAATAAAGGGCGCACGGATAACTTCAACGTGCTCTTGATGACGGTTCCATACATACGCACCTACGCACTGGTTTTTCTCAGTCTTCGATGGGATGAGGTCAATGGCATTATAGCGCTCGAAAAAATGGATGTTGGGGTGAGTAGATACCGCATCGTTAAGCGTAATTTGCAGCGCTTCACCGGTGGCATCCGCGGCATGCAATATTCTGCGATGACTATGACCGCCCTCTCGGGTTAGATGAAACTTCTCTTCGCCAGATTCGCTTTTTTCTCTGTCAAACGGCACTCCGTAACTAATTAGCCATTCCAAAGCCGCTTTTGCCCGTTCGGTGGTAAAGCGAACTGCTGGCTCCTCACAAAGGCCGCCACCGGCCATTAGCGTATCGCTAACATGTGCATCGATTGAATCTTGTTCATCGAATACGGCAGCAATACCACCTTGGGCGTAACGTGTTGAGCCTTCATTTCGGTCGCTTTTACTCAACACAATAACTTGACAGTGGTCAGCGAGCCTTAACGCAAGGCTTAGCCCAGCTGCGCCGCTTCCGATTATTAACACATCACATCGATGTTCTATGGCATTTGGTGTGGAAGTTAGTGAAGACGATCCAGATTTCATGTATTTTTACATCAATATATACAAGCAAAGGTTCAGCAAGTCTAATGGATGAGTGGCAAAACACAATAATTCTTAGGGCGTGAACATGGTATTATTTAAAATAATTAATGCTTTAACAGAACTTTTTTAAATAGAACACGTCTATAAACAGGCTTAATAGAGCTATTGTGGATATGAAGTAGGGAGTAATGGCTCGAATGAGCGAGCAAGTAACCGACCAGCAACTGGTGGAAAGAGTACAACGTGGTGATAAAAACGCATTTAACTTGTTGGTAACCCGTTACCAGCACAAAGTTATGCACCTAGTGTCTCGATACGTTAAAAATACAGGTGATGTTGCTGACGTAACACAAGAAGCGTTTATAAAAGCATATAGAGCGCTCCCCAATTTTCGCGGAGACAGTGCCTTTTACACCTGGCTTTATCGCATTGCGGTAAATAGCGCTAAAAACTATCTCGTTTCTCAAGGCCGAAAGCCCCCCGCAAGCGATGTGGATGCTGAAGAAGCCGACTACTATGAAGGTAGTGACGCGCTAAAAGAGCAATCGACTCCCGAACGGAGCTTGCTGTCGGATGAGCTAGAAGAGACGTTATTTAAAGTGGTGGAAAAACTGCCTGATGACCTTCGTATGGCGATAACGCTGCGTGAAATTGAAGGGTTAAGCTACGAAGAAATTGCCAGTGTAATGTCTTGTCCTGTAGGTACCGTGCGATCGCGTATATTCAGGGCCAGAGAAGCCATTGATAAAGTCATTCAGCCGCTGTTGGAAAATTAATTTAAATAAACTTCAAAAAAGATGAACTTTCTCTTTTTTGGGATGACTAACAGCTGTGTTAGGGTAGTTAACGATCAAAAACGATCTGGATATGAATATATGACGCAACAGCAAGAAAAATTGTCCGCATTCATGGATGGTGAAGCAGAAGACGATAAAATCATCGACGCGATCAAGCATGATGCAGAGCTTCAAGCTAAATGGCAGCGATACCATGTCATCCGTGGTACCATGCGCAAAGAAGCAAGCGTAGCGCCAGAAATGGATATTACAGCTAGCATTGCTGCGGCCTTGGCAGATGAACCTGCGATTGTGGCACCCAAAGAGTCTCGCTGGCGCTCAATCCCCATCATTGGGAATGTGGTTCCATTTGCAACTCAATCTGGTCAGTTTGCCGTTGCAGCGTCGGTAGCGTTAGCCGTTATTTTAGGTGTTCAGCACCTTAATCAGCCAGCGCCTACAGAGCCATTCATGACGGCACCCACTGCGGGTCCTCAAGGTGGTTTAGCGCCGGTAAGTCTTGAGCAAACTCGGACGTTGCCACGCAACGACATGAATGAAGTGCTTGAGAAGAAGCGTAAAATTAACGCGCTTATCGCCGACCATGAGCAACAAATAAAATTGAAACAGGTGCAGGCCGAAGAGGAAGAAAAAGCCTCTGACGATACTAACCGCCCATAGGCGATTGTGGCAACGCCACCATTTCAACTAGTATCTATTATTAGTAACTTTGCATACCAGCACTTGCACGTGCTGGTATGTCTGTTTTAAAGGCAAGGAAAATGCGCTGTAACCAATTTGTTCTCCTCATCACAGGGGCTTTATCAATCTTCTCTCCTCTCTGTGTTCATGCGCAATCAAGCGATTCGTCTCTTTCAACTAGCCCTGAGTCAAATAGCCTTGAGTCTAATAGCCTTGAGTCAAATAGCCAAGCAAAAAACGCAACAGAAAGAGAGGCCAACGCAGATACAGTAAAACAAACAGAGTCGGCGGTAGAGAGAGAAACTAACGCACTGCAAACACCGGTACAGTGGTTACAACGCCTTCAATCACTCATCTCTTCTGCCAATTACCAGGTATCGTTTGTTCAAACCACCGTTGGTAAAGAAACGGTGCCATACCTTTGGCGTCACGGCGTACTGGATGACGGTACTGAAGTAGAGCAGTTGAATTTGCAAAATGGGCCAGGCCGCGAGCTTATCCGCGTTGACGGTATCGTGAGTGTATTTGAGCCTGATACACAGCCTTACAGCATTCGCTCTCGTTTTATCAATGGGCCCATTCCCAATATTCTCCTTCATAGTCCACAGAAGCTGCTAAAGAGTTACGAATTTGTATTAGTTGGCCGGGCTAGAGTCGCTGGTCGTTCTGCACAGCAAATTAGAATTGTGAGTAGGGACAACACCCGGTTTGGCTACCAGCTTTGGCTTGATGAAGAGTCGGGCATGCTATTAAAGCTTAATATGCTGGATTTACAGGGCGCCTTACTGGAACAAATACAAATTAGCGCATTTTCTGTGATGGCATCGCCGTCTCCCTATTTTGCCAGAATTAATCCGTCGTCTTTGCCTGAGCCAATTATGATGGCAAGCAGTCAATCTCGCGCTCATGGGTGGGAAGTTAACTACCTTCCTGTGGGTATGAAAGAGGTGAAACGAGATACACGACGACTAGCACTGACCGGTCAGGTGGTAGAGTATAAAATGTACAGTGATGGCTTGGTAGATGTGTCTGTGTACGTTCAACCTATTGAGGATGCACTGGGAGGCGATATCGCTTTGCGCAATGAGGTGAGTACGTTTCTTACGTTAAAAGCAGGTAAAGCACAGGTAACGGTGTTAGGCGAAATTCCACTTCAAACGGCAAAGGCGATTGCCACCTCAATTAGCGCGGTGAATAACAGCGATGATTGAGGAGTCTGCGACGGTGGTGGCGGTTGACGGTGATAGCGTCACGGTAGAGTCAGCAATAAAATCGACCTGTAGCAGTTGTCAGGCACAAAGTGATTGCGGTACGGGCGCTATATCGCGCGCGCTCGCACCGAAAATGCAGCGTCTAACATTGTCTACACCAATGACGGTTTCTGTTGGTCAAAGTGTCACTATTGGTGTGCCTGAGGCCGGCGTGCTAAGTGCCTCGGCATGGCTTTATCTTCTTCCTCTATTTATGTTTATCGGCTGCTTCTCGCTAGCCTCCTACCTTCTGCCTACGATTGGTCTAACTCATGAATTATGGGGAATACTCCCAAGCACTATTGCAACGGTGTTAGTGTATCGATATACGGCTAAGAAGTTACAGCGGGTAGAGTCTGCAAAGTATCGACCTGTCCTACTTAAAGCAGAACCTCTAGAACGTGAGTGAAAAGCTTATTTAAGGCTGAATTTTACTGTCTCGTCTCATGGCTTGTGCTGTTTAGCAAAATATACTCGCTGCTAATTCGCTTTTCCGCCCATAAATGGGTAAAATCCGCACGCGTCGCGTTTACGTCTTAACGTATAGCGCGCAGTATTTTTTCGTTTAATGAATTTTTCTGCAGGTAAATTCCAGCATTATGCAACAATCGCACATTCGTAACTTCAGTATTATCGCCCATATCGACCACGGTAAATCGACATTGTCAGACCGTCTTATTCAACATTGTGGCGGGCTTTCAACTCGCGAAATGGCTGAGCAAGTTCTAGATTCCATGGATTTAGAAAAAGAGCGTGGAATTACAATAAAAGCGCAGAGCGTAACGCTAGAGTACAGCGCCCAAAACGGTGAAACGTATCAGCTTAATTTCATCGATACACCAGGTCACGTTGACTTTACCTATGAAGTATCTCGCTCACTGGCTGCCTGTGAAGGTGCGCTACTGGTGGTTGATGCGGGGCAGGGCGTAGAAGCACAGACCCTAGCAAACTGCTACACCGCCATTGAGATGGATATGGAAGTGGTGCCTATCCTTAACAAAATAGACTTACCTCAAGCGGATCCAGACCGTGTGGCAGAAGAGATTGAAGACATTGTCGGTATTGATGCACTAGAAGCGGTACGTTGTTCAGCGAAAACCGGCATTGGTATTGAAGACGTACTCGAAGTTATCGTCAATAAAATCCCACCTCCAGGTGGGGACAGAGAAGCGCCACTAAAAGCACTTATCATCGATTCATGGTTTGATAATTACCAAGGCGTTGTCTCATTGGTACGTATTGTTGAAGGGCAACTCAACAAGAAAGACAAAATTCAAATTATGTCTAACGGCCAAAGCCATCAAGTGGATAAAATTGGTGTGTTTACACCTAAAGCGCTCGATACCGGTATTCTTCGCGCTGGTGAAGTGGGTTTCATTATTGCCGGCATTAAAGATATTCAGGGCGCGCCAGTGGGCGATACTATTACACTTGCAAAAGCACCTGCCACCGACATGCTGCCCGGATTTAAAAAGATAAAGCCGCAGGTTTACGCGGGTATCTTCCCCATTAGTTCAGACGATTATGAAGACTTCCGCGATGCGCTAGCAAAGCTAAGCCTAAACGACGCGTCCTTATTTTACGAGCCAGAGAGCTCTGCAGCGCTAGGCTTTGGTTTTAGAATCGGCTTTCTCGGCATGCTTCACATGGAAATTATCCAAGAGCGTCTTGAGCGAGAGTATGACCTTGGCCTGATCACCACAGCGCCAACGGTAATTTACCAAGTTGAGACCACCAAAGGCGCAATACTCACCGTTGATAGTCCGGCGAAATTACCACCAGTTAATGACATTGCTGAAATTCGCGAGCCCCTTGTTGAGGCCAATATTTTGGTGCCTCAAGAATACCTTGGTAACGTTATTACTTTGTGTGTTGAAAAGCGCGGTATGCAAACCAACATGACTTATCACGGCAAGCAGGTTGCTGTAACATACGAACTGCCCATGGCAGAGGTAGTGCTTGATTTCTTCGACCGCTTGAAGTCGACAAGTCGAGGTTTCGCGTCACTCGATTACAACTTTAAACGCTTCCAAACTTCAGACATGGTGAGAGTGGATATTCTGATTAACGCTGAACGCGTTGATGCGCTAGCAGTAATCACCCACAGAGATAACTCGCAAGGTCGCGGTAGAGAACTCGTTGAGAAGTTGCGCGAGCTTATCCCGCGTCAAATGTTTGATATTGCTATTCAAGCGGCTATTGGTAACCATATTGTCGCTCGTAGTACGGTGAAACAGCTGCGCAAAAACGTTATTGCAAAATGTTATGGCGGCGACGTTAGCCGTAAGAAAAAGCTACTTCAAAAGCAAAAAGAAGGTAAAAAGCGCATGAAGCAGATTGGTAACGTTGAGCTGCCGCAAGATGCCTTCCTTGCTGTATTGAAGGTAGGTAAATAATGGCAAATTACTTTTCCCTTATCTTGGTTGCATTGACGCTGATTACAGGGCTTATATGGTTAGTTGACAGTGTGGTGTTTGCACCAAAGCGCAAAGCACGTTTACAGGCGTCAGCAGTTGCCGAGAATGCTAGCTACGGCGAAGATCCACAATTACCGTATCTTGTGGATACATCACAGCAAATATTTCCGGTTATTGCCTTCGTATTAGTGTTGCGCTCATTTTTATATGAGCCATTTCAAATACCGTCTGGCTCTATGATGCCAACGCTGCTCGTTGGCGACTTTATATTGGTTGAAAAGTTTGCGTATGGTGTCAAAGACCCTGTATTTCGCAGTAAGCTGATTGAGACCGGAGCGCCAGAGCGTGGCGATGTGGTGGTGTTTAAGTATCCAGAGGATACCGGCATCGATTACATCAAGCGCGTGATAGGCATGCCAGGCGATACTGTGGTTTATCAAAATAAGCAGGTGTACATAAAGCCTAAATGTGTCGAGAGTAAAAACTGTCCAGCACTTGAGGCCGTGCCTTTGTCTTTCCAAGAGCGTGGTGAATTTGTTCAGGATATGGCGCAGCTAATGCGTTATACCGAATCGCTTGGCGACATAGAGCACGATATTTTACGCCATCCGCTGCGCGATATTTCTCCAGTGAATTTTTATACGCAACCCGGAACGCGCCGCAATGAATGGATTGTGCCTGAAAACAATTATTTTGTGTTAGGTGATAACCGCGATAACAGCCGTGATAGCCGTTTTTGGGGTTTCGTACCCGATGAGAACTTAGTCGGCAAAGCGGTAGCAATTTGGATTTCGTTTGAATTTGAGCGCAAGCCACAAGATATGTTGCCAACTTGGATCCCAACAGGCGTTCGATTTGAGCGTACAGGTGGCATTCGTTAATGCAGGGAATAGATAAATATCGTGGTCTTTACAAGGCGATAGACTATACATTCAACAATATCGCTTTGCTCGATCAAGCTTTTACACACAGAAGTGCGGCAAAACAGCACAATGAACGCCTAGAATTCTTAGGTGATGCCATATTGGGAATGATTATTGGCGAGACGTTATACAAGCGCTTTCCAGACGTGCCTGAAGGCAAGTTAACCCGTATGCGCTCAACGCTGGTGAAAGGCGATACGTTAGCCGAGCTAGCTCGTGAGGCCAGTATGGGTGAATTACTTCACTTAGGTCCCGGCGAGCTCAAAAGTGGCGGCCATCGTCGCAGCTCTATTCTAGCCGATGCGGTAGAAGCGTTGCTTGGTGCAATTTATCTCGACTCCGGTATGGACGAGGTGCGCCACGTTATAGACAGACTGTGGGAAACGCGCATAAATAAGTTAGACCCCCACGCTCACCCTAAAGACAATAAAACACGTCTACAGGAGTTTTTGCAGGGACGAAAATTACCTCTGCCTACTTATGAGGTGCTGTCGATTTCTGGGAAAGATCACGCGCAGGTCTTTCAAGTTAGCTGCACGGTGGAAAGTTTACCTGAGCCTGTTAAAGCGTCAGGAAACAGCCGTCGCAAAGCTGAACAAGAAGCAGCTCGTCTAACGCTGGAGAAGCTCGATGACCAACAATGACAATGAAATACATTATTCACAACCGCAGACACGCTGTGGTTTGGTGGCTATCGTTGGCCGCCCTAATGTAGGTAAATCTACCTTGCTCAACCGTTTGTTGGGGCAAAAAGTCAGCATTACCTCTAGAAAGCCGCAAACAACGCGACATCGCATACTAGGCATTGACACCGACGGTGAATATCAGGCTATATATGTTGATACGCCAGGGCTTCATCAAGATGAAAAGCGTGCCATTAACCGGTATATGAATCGGGCGGCCTCTAGCTCGTTAGCAGAAGTTGGCTTGATTCTTTTTGTGATTGAGGGTGATCGCTGGAACGCAGACGACGAAATGGTGCTGACAAAGGTAAAGCAATCAAAACTACCTTGTTACCTTATCGTCAATAAAATGGATAAAGTAGAGAATAGAGAAGGTTTTGTTACCCACCTTAGACAGCTTGGCGAGAAGCATACCTTCGAACATATCATCCCAATTAGCGCTAAGCAGGGCAAAATGGTGGATGATATTCGCGAGTTAGTTGCTAAGTCTCTTCCGCCGAGCGACTTCTTTTTCCCTGAAGATTATATTACTGATCGCTCTAGCCGTTTTATGGCCGCAGAGATTATTCGCGAAAAGCTTATGCGCTTTACTGGTGACGAGCTTCCATACTCGACCACGGTAGAAATTGAGCAGTTTAAAATGGCCGAAAATGGCGTGTACCGAATAAGTGGGCTTATTTTGGTAGAACGCGAAACGCAAAAGCGCATGATCATCGGCAAAGGCGGTAAGCACCTTAAAACAATAGGCGAGCATGCCCGTAAAGACATGGAAAGCCTGTTCGACAACAAAGTGTTCTTAGAGCTTTGGGTTAAGGTGAAACAGGGTTGGGCTGACGATGAGCGAGCGTTGCGCTCGCTTGGATACGGCGATGACAGCAACTTTTAATACTCATTTACATGTCGTTGCAATTAGTGTGATCCCTTCCTGATCGTTATTCGTTTTTAACGTCTTATTAGTATTTGTTTATGCGCAATGGACTACCATCAAAGTATGGCTGTTTATCAAGGGCTGTTCTTAATAAAGTGTCGCTCTTAGTAAAAAGTCGCTTTTAATGATGTAGAAACATTGCGCAGGAGAAATTAATGGCTATTTCAGATATGCGCAGACAGTACTCAAAGGGAACCTTGAGCGAGTCAGACGTTACCGACACACCTTTTCAACTATTCGATAAGTGGCTGCAAGATGCCATTGATGCGAATATTCCAGATCCCACCGCTATGACAGTGGCAACAGTGGATGAAAGCGGTCAGCCCTCACAGCGTATAGTGCTCTTAAAAGATGTAAATAAAGATGGCTTTGTTTTCTTTACAAACTTAGGAAGTAGAAAAGCCAAAGAGCTTGCGTTAAACCCAAAAGTCTCTTGTCATTTTCCCTGGTTTTTTATGGAGCGGCAGGTGCGTGTTTGTGGCACGGTAGAAAAGCTATCCACCAGTGAAAATGCCTCTTATTTTTTCTCCCGTCCCAAAGACAGCCAGCTAGCGGCTTATGCTTCAAAGCAAAGTAAGCCAATTGGCAGTAAAGCACTCTTGCTTACGCAATTTAAGCAGTTAAAAGACAAGTTTGCGAACAAAGAACTTCCTGTGCCTGATTTTTGGGGGGGCTTTAGAATTGTTCCTCATCAAATCGAGTTCTGGCAAGGCGGTGAAGATAGGCTTCACGATCGTATAGAATACAACATTGATAAAGCTGGTTGCTGGAGCACTCAGCGACTAATGCCTTAGTATTTGTCCACTTATCAACAGCACTTTAAAAGCATATTTGCTGTTATACGAAGAAGTGAGTATCGGAGAGGGGTTACATGATAGACAGTCACTGTCATCTTAACTTGGCCCCCTTGGAAAGCAACCTTACTGAAGTGCTGCGCAAAGCTAAGCAAAATGGCGTTAAGCGAATAATGGTGCCAGGCATCACGCCAGCGTCTTGGAAAGTGCTTAGTAGTTATAACAGCCAGCCCTTCTGCGATATTCTTCCCATTGATACCGCCATTGGTTTGCACCCTTACTTCCTGCCTAAACAGCGCGATGAAATCCCTCCTTTACTCAAGCAGTTTGAAGAAGCCGTTGCTGGTGCGGTGGTAAATACTAAGGAAAGTCTGTCTGTGGGTGAGGGGGCTTTACCAAACGCTCAAGGCTGTTCATCCAACGCTAAAGGCTGTTCATCCAACGCTCAGGGCTGTGCTCCTGTAGCTCAAGGCTGTTCATCCAACGCTAAAGGCTTTTTCTCTGCCATTGGAGAAACAGGGTTAGACGGTCATATTCCTGTTGATATGAATGTTCAAAAACAGGTGTTACATGCTCATTTAAATATAGCGGATTCTTTTGGGCTTCCCGTTATTTTACACCACCGAAAGTCTCATCACTTGCTGCTAGAAGCCTTGAAGGCGTCTTCGTTTAAGGGAAGGGGTGTTGTCCACGCATTTTCAGGCAGTATAGATGTTGCTAAGCGCTACATAGACAGAGGATTTTGTTTAGGCATTGGTGGCACAATTACTTACGAACGAGCTAAGAAAACGAGAGATACGGTGACGTATCTACTTCGGCATCATCCAGAGCATATTTTACTTGAAACCGATGCGCCCGATATGCCAATGTCAGGCAGGCAAGGTCAGCCCAATATGCCTCACTACCTAACAGATGTGGTTGCAGCCCTCTCAGGCCTGTCTGGTATAGAGCCTGATGAGATTAAGACAATCACATCTGCAAACTATGCACGCCTTTTTAAGCCATCGCTTTTTCAAACTATCTGATGCAAATAGAGATGAATATTAATCATTACCCAACTGGGCGAATTTGTTGATTACCCAAGGCCTAAACTTGTAGAAGCCTCGGGTTACATAAATGCCTATCACCAATGCTAAAAATAAAACAATAACCCCAATGAGCAGCAGCTGTGCTCGCAGGGCTAGTGGGTCTTCTAATATCACTTTTGTATTCATGTGAATATGAACGTAACCAATTACGTCGTCGCTATTATTTACAATAGGCTCAACAAACGTAAGAGGCCGCACGTCCTGAGACTGGCTAAGAGCAACGACACTTTCGGTTTTTGGCAAAGGCGCAATGTACTGTCCTTTTTCATCAAATATAGCAATGCCAAGAATATGTGGCTCTTGGGTTAACACAGTGGCTGTACTTTTAAGTGCCAGCGCTCTTGTAGCATCGTTAATAGAATTAGCGTCGGAATTCGCATTACCAGTCGTATCTATAATGGGGGAAACAAGCTTTGCATATTGGCGTGCAGCGCTACTGCCGGCATACTCGGTTTGGGCAAGTAGCCACTCTTCTTGATAACGTTGAAGCATAAGTAGCAGGGCAATAAACAAGCCAACTACCAGGCTTGCCAGTACTGTATGCACCAGTCGTTTAACGACGGTATAAAGCGAGTGAGAATGACTTGCTGACGAGGTCAATAAGTTGGTTTCAGCCTTTGCCAACATGGAATTCCGTAAACGGGTGAATATGAGTGTAACAGTAGGATAAATCTTACTAATTTGAAAGCGGATATTTTATTACTCTGCTCAATTCGGTAGCATGTAGCCATCTCCACTTTTAAGGATTTACCAGTGCTCGACACGTTTAAACAGTTGTTAGGTGATAACGCAGCAGACGATATGCATTGCGCTTCAACGCTAGCGGGTGTCATTGCCATGCAGCAAAGTGATGCGTCTTTTCACGCCTCAATGACTATTATAGGACAGGCACTTACACCCTACATAGTCGGCAATATTTTAACTGACACCCGGTCGCACTTCGATACAGTAAGTCTAACTTTCCATCATTTACATCAACAATTTGGTGATGATGTGGTGGTAGTAAAAGGAAATGTGCTCGACGAAGACACGTCAATCTTAAAATCCCTACTTGGTGCCTTATCTGAAACGTTTAACGTTGATATCGGGGTACAGCAGTCTCAGCCTTCTCTTTCTGAAGGTGGTTTGTTAGTCATGGATATGGACAGCACCGTAATTGGCATTGAGTGTATTGATGAAATTGCCAAGTTGGCAGATGTTGGTCAGGAGGTTGCCGAAGTCACAGAAAAGGCAATGCGTGGAGAAATAGCATTTAACGAAAGTTTACATCACCGTGTTGCGTGTCTTAAGGGTGTGCCCGTTGAGCGCTTGCGTCAGATCAGAGACTGTCTGCCTATTATGCCTGGCATTCAAGGGTTACTTAGTGAGTTGAAAAAGCACAATTGGAAGCTAGCCATTGCATCGGGCGGTTTTACTTATTTTGCTGATCACCTAAAACGTAGATTAGAGCTTGATTACGCCACGTCTAATACCTTAGTTATTGAAAATGGACTATTGACCGGGAAAGTTGAAGGCGAAGTGGTTAACGCTGATGTGAAAGCCGAGACAGTGAAAAAGCTGGCGTCAAAGTGGAGTATTTCAGAGTCCCAAACTGTGGCCATGGGCGATGGAGCTAACGACCTTGTGATGATGGCGACATCGGCGCTTGGTGTAGCGTGTCACGGTAAGCCTGTGGTGAACGAGAAGGCTGATGTTGCCATACGTATAGGCAGCCTTCACAGCTTGCTTTACTTTTTAGATAAATAGCCAATAGCGAATAGTAAAGAGGGAGCGACTCCCTCTTTTAGGCGTTTTGTGGGTTTTGAGCTTCTGGTTTCTGGGGTGATGAGCTGTTTTCACTGCCAGCGCCTTCTAGATTAACCCCGCTGCCAGCTAAAGTGCGTTTCGGATTGTTTATTTGAGTCATCCCATCCAGCGTTCGGTTCTGCGCAATTTCAGCTGGGGTAAAACCATATCGTACTAACACTTCATCGGTTACGTCCACAAGGTGGGCACAAGCTGCAATACTCCACATCTTTTTCTCAAGCTCTCTTGCCCTGTGCATTGCATACATAGTGACGTAATTTATTTCTGTCTGCAGCATTGATAGGTCGGGTTTGCCTGTGGTGGTAAGCATCACGTGTATGGCAATAAATTGTCCTCGATTCATTGCCTCTTTAATGAAATTCTGCCGCTGTGTGTTGTTTTCAAATTTGTGAGAGTAGCGAGGAATAATGGCTATGCGTGAGTCTTTTTGACTATTGTCAAAAGAGACAAAGAGTTCTTGTCGCAACGGCATATTTTCTAGTTTTACGGTTTTTACGCCGTTTTGCACGAAAGGAGAGTCTTGCTTTCGATCTCGGAATAAAAATTCCAGATTTACTTTGCCTCGCTCTGCGTACTGCGTAGTAAGAAGGGTAATCCGCTCATCTTGTTTTCCAATGATGCCCGCTTGCGGCGTATACCTAACGCCTTCTTTGCTCATAAGAAAAGAAAGAGAGGTCGCATTTCTAGCATTAATACAGCGAAGAGCTTGTCCCATACCCGGGATATCTTCTTCGTCAGACTCCGCATGCAGGTTTGCTTTGTTTTTCTTTATAAGCTCTTCAAAAAAGCTTCGTGCCGTTTTACCTTCATCACCCGGTGCTGCTTTTAAGTGCAGAATGTTCTTATCGACATTGTGATAAATGATTTCGTACTGTAACTGCATGACGTCAAACGAAGTGGTAATGGCTTGAAGGCGAGGGAATGCGACTTCAACCCGCCCCTCTAAACTACCGGCGTACTCTTTTGTTAACTCTACTCGAAGGCCTAAACCATGAACTGAGATATCTTCGCTGACACCTTTATGAACGGTGTCATCACCATTGAAACGCGCCTCTATATGAGTTCGTAATCGATAGCGACTCTCAATTCTTAACTCTTCATTTTTGAATCGCACAACTTGAATGTCAGCGGGAGGACGGTTTCGGGGGTGACCAAAGTTACGCAAGTGCGAAAGATTGTCTCGATTAAATGTAAAATCGTTGTAAGTTTCTTGCCCTGTTATCGATGTAACATCGGTAATATGGGCAAGGTAGCGCAAATTTTTAAGCTTCGACATAAGCCTGGCAGAAAGCGGGGTATTGAGCTTTTTTACTTTACTCCCAACAGAATCTGGGATGGAAAGGGGGATATGCGCCTGTTCCGGTACCATTGTGGTAAGCGCTATCTTATACACTCTCCAGCTCGCTTTTTTAGAGCCGAACCCCAAGAACACTTGTTTAAGCAGGTCTTTTTGCATTAACTCTTCAAAAGAGGCCGAATAAAAATACACTTTACTGTTTTGTAGATGGGTAAAGCTGTATACAAAGCATTCTCTTACTTCTTCAGACTTCTGCAATAGGCGTTTGAGTCGCTCTTGAGTCAGCAGAAAATTTAATCGGCAATTGTCTTCTTCATCCTGCCAGTATTGCAACGTTTCCCGGTTTACCTCGTTCATCATTGCAAAACGAGGCACCAAGGTTTGATTCACAGCGTCGATATAAATCGGTAATGTTGGGCTGCGCGGTGAGAAATACTGTTCAGAGGTTTTACTGGTTATCGCTTCTATAGTGTTATTCATATTCACTTTATAGCGACGCTTGTTGCCGTGAATAAAACTTTCTAAAAATTGATCAAAGCTTTTGTTGGGATGATCTGAATCACGTTGCAATGCGAGGTAGTTCACGTCGTTTTTGGTTGAGATTTTAACCAGCTTGTAAGCTATACCGTTTTTCTTATCCATTGTGAACTCACTTTCGAGTCCTCTGAAGTAGATAAAAAGTAGTTCACCTTTCTCGAAAATGGTGTCTTTCGATAATTTGACCTGCAGACCCTCAAGAGAAATGTCCACGCTGAGGCCGCGCATCGATTCGTTATATTTATTAAATATCTCCACCGCCACCGCAAAGTTCATTCGTTCGGTGTTGCGCTGTCGGTAGTCGAGCAGGTTAACGGTGGGTACTTTAAATTGCTCTAATACTGCAGAGCGTTTTTTTAACTCTGGACGTACTTTTTCTACCCGCTCTTGTGCAACCTCACGTTCCTGCATTAAGCGAAAGTTATTTTCTGTGCTTTGCACAGCCTCATAAACACCATACGTGTAGCGGCCAAATATTCGCAGCTGCTCTTCAAACTTGTCGACAGCAATATCGTCCATGTAGTGATTTCTACCTTCATGGGGATATTTTTTACATTTACCGTCCACGTGTCCGCGCAGGTCAATCGTGCGCATGCAGGGTTTTGCAAGACGCTTTACTTCCATTTTGATCAGGAAGCGCTTTTCCTTTGGGATATCAGAGGCAACTTGCAGTAAAACTTGATTGAACTCAGGCTCGTTCACCATCGGCTTTAACTGTTCGATTATGTCAGCGTACTGTGCTAAGTCTTGACTCATCTATGCGCAACTTTGTTGTTTACATTTTTCATTTTAGTTTTTATCGGCCGTGGTAGAAAAGACCTTAACCTTTGAATTTCCCGGGTAAGTCCATTTTTCATCTTTAAATTCAAGAAGCCTTGTACTTATTCCAAAGCCGTTTAATGATAGAATACTCTTTTTAAGTTGTGGATAAAACTGGAAAATGGCAAAACGTAAAACTGCTTATGTGTGTTCAGACTGCGGTGCGGAGTTTCCTCGTTGGCAGGGACAATGCACAGAGTGTAAACAATGGAATACCATCAGCGAGTTTGTAGTAGCTAGCGCCAAAGAAAATACGCGTCAAGTAAACGCTGGGTACGCGGGGCAAACTGCGGCAAAGATTGAAAAATTAAACGCCATTGACCTAGAAGCGCTACCTCGTTTTTCTTCAGGTTTTAAAGAGCTGGACCGCGTACTTGGCGGCGGCATTGTTCCAGGAGCAGCAATGCTAATTGGTGGCTCACCCGGAGCAGGAAAAAGCACGCTTTTACTTCAGGTAATGTGCCAAATGGCGAAGACTGAGAAGGCACTGTATGTGACCGGTGAGGAATCGCTACAGCAAGTTGCTATGCGCGCTAAGCGTTTGTCCCTACCTGATGACAACTTGATGATGCTAGCCGAAACCAACGTCGAGACAATTTGTGAACTAGCACTGACTGAAAAACCAAAAATAATGGTTATCGATTCGATTCAAGTTATGCACGTTGCTGACGTTCAATCAGCACCGGGTAGTGTGTCTCAAGTGCGAGAGGGTGCAGCCTATCTAACTCGCTTTGCCAAACAAAATCATATCGCCATGTTTATCGTTGGCCACGTGACCAAAGATGGCAACCTTGCAGGACCCAAAGTGCTTGAGCACTGCATTGATAGTTCGATGATGTTGGAAGGGGAAAGCGATGGGCGTTATCGCACCTTGCGCAGCCATAAAAACCGATTTGGTGCGGTCAATGAGCTGGGTGTTTTTGCGATGACTGAAAAAGGTTTGAAAGAGGTAAAAAACCCGTCTGCCATATTTTTAAGTCGTGACGAGAATGAAACCCCAGGCTCCAGCGTTATGGTTATCTGGGAAGGCACCCGTCCATTACTTGTAGAAATTCAAGCGCTGGTAGACTATTCACAAATGTCTAATCCAAGGCGGATTGCGGTGGGCCTTGATCAAAACAGGCTGTCGATGTTACTTGCCGTACTTCATCGCCACGGCAACGTTCAAATGAACGATCAAGATGTGTTTGTGAATGTAGTGGGTGGGGTAAGAGTAACAGAGACTGGCGCCGACTTGGCTTTGCTATTGGCAATGATTTCAAGCTTTAGAAATCGCTCGCTGCCTAACGATCTTATTGTTTTTGGCGAAGTGGGTCTAGCGGGTGAAATTAGGCCTGTTCCCAATGGCACCGAACGCATCATTGAAGCCGCGAAGCACGGATTTAAACGTGCAATAGTGCCAAAAGCTAATATGCCGAAACAAGCCATGCAGGGCATGAAGGTAATACCGGTAGCCCGCCTGTCTGAAGCACTAGATGCATTGGAACAGTAAGATAATATATATCGAACAGTAGATGTTAATTAGCGTGTTCATAAACAGCATTGACTAACGCATTGAGATCTTTTTCATCAATGTTGTCATCTGGGCTATTTAAACTAATTAAGCGTCGTAGGGCACTGACGCAGCTTATATCCATTTGTGACACCTTACATCCTAAAGACACCTTCGACTTGCGGCTATCTGAATGCCGATAAAGTTGCTCTATATACAGTGTGATGAGAGGGCTATCTTCGTTGGATCTAAAATTAGCCACGTATGGGTCATGACTATCGAAAGGCAATTTAGCCAGTTCAGTTTCACTAGCGAGGAGTTTAATTCCTTGTAGGGATACATCATGAACAATGACATCTATTTCGCTATCGTTGTGGGCAAGTTTTCCCGGAACATTTAATGCAACCCTTTGAAATTGGCGCTTATCTGTCATGCTCTCTTATCTCTTTAAATCCTATTACCTCAGTATTAGCGAATAACGGCGTGTTATCAACGTAAAGACATAATAATTTGCGAGATGCTGTTCATTTTATAAATTTGTAAGTGTGCCGTTACAAAAAAAGGCCCTCTGTTTGAAGAGGGCCT
>NZ_JAZETM010000009.1:0-181603 GCF_036864455.1 Alteromonas sp. P256 | reverse complement strand
GTTCCCAAAAGGAAATTCGTGAATCAGTTCTCTTTTTTAGAAAAACTTCGTTCAAGGTATTTAAGCACTGAAAGTGAAGAGCTTCTCTTTAACGACAAAGAGTGCACTATCGAAGGGACTGTTTATCGCCTAAATTCTTGGAAAGACTTTCATGGTAAAGACGCCATTGTGGTTTTTGAGTTAAAAAAGAAAGGTGTTCTAATAACAAACAGCTATTGTATCGGTATTAGGTTTTCCGCTAATCAAGAAACCTTGCTGTTGAGCCAAGAACAATTATGGGAAATAGGAATTCCATAGAATGATAACTAACAAACAAATTATGGCACTCGCTGTCGCTCGCTGGGACGCATACACGTGTGCGGCTTCGCCATTATGCCCCACGCGTTTGCGCCCCATATTTGGAAGTTGAACCCTTATTCAACATCAAGTCTCTTTAATGCTTTTTTGTAAGCCTCATTTCTCTCACGTTTTCCCACTGCAAGCACTGTAACTACAACTACGTCATCAAGAACCTGATACACCAACCTATATCCCGATTGACGTAATTTCATTTTATAAACATTATCGGCACCTAAAACTCTATCTGGGGCTACGTGTGGTGTTTTTAATCTCTCTGCTAACTTCTTTTTCAGTTGCTGCTGTAAAGTGCTACCTAGCTTGTTCCATTCTTTTAAGGCGCTTCTCTTAAACTCTAATTTATAGGTCATCCAAATTCACCGAAACGCTTTCTTCACCTTGCCTTTCTTTAACAAGTTGTAGTAGTTCCAGATCCTCCAAACGATCCATCATTTTTTCGTAAATCTCAGCCGGGACACAATAGAATGCAGGTTCATTCCTATTCAATATAGCGACAGGGTCACCATATGCACTGCTCGCAACTTTCATAGGGTTTGCTTTTAGTTCAGTAATACTTGCAGCAACTTCTGCTAAAACTCTCGCCGCCATAACGGTCTCCTAAAAGGTCTTTAATTAGGTCATTCTAGGCTATCATTGTCGGTTTAACAAGCGCATAAACTCGCTCGCTACGTTCGCTGGAACAAAAATACGTAGGCTCCCAGCGCTTCGCTTGGTAACGTAGACTACATATTTTTGCCCGTTATGCGGGTGTTAACTGGCAAGGAAGATATGAATATACAATTAAAAGTAAATCAAGAAATCTCCACAGAGCAGTTTATAACCGTGCTTAACGGTTCAAGTCTCGGTGAAAGGCGACCAGTCAATGACTCGGAATGTATCAAAGGAATGTTGGAAAATAGCAACCTCACAATCTCCGCTTGGGATGGCGAAAAGCTAGTCGGCGTTGCTCGCTGTATCACCGACTTTGATTATGCTTGTTATCTCTCAGATTTGGCCGTAATAAAATCACATCAAAGTTTAGGCTTGGGTAAAAAGTTACAAGTTTGTGTTCAGGAGCAGCTCGGTCCTAGATGTAAACTCATTCTAATTGCTGCACCGGCTGCAAATGAATATTATGAAAAAATAGGGTTTACAAACAATCCTCGTTGTTGGGTTTTGGAGCGGGAGTCAAGCATTGCCAGTTAACAAAAAGCTTAAGTCGTTCGCGTTACTCACTAGGGCCAAAACGCAATGCGCCTTCGGCAGCATAGCATTGCGTTTTGGCCTCTTAGCTTAAAGTTAGCTGCCAAGGAGAGACCGAGTGCCTGTTTGGGGTTATTTATATTGTTGCGTTTTTTGTTGAGTTGCTGTTTTGGTCTTTTTGACAAAAATCGCTTAAGACGTCCGTATCAACCGGCAGGTGAAATTTTAGATTGTCTTTGTGGTATTTTGATATTTCTAATAGCGTTTAGTGTTGAGCAATTTGAGTTTTCCGCAACGATTAGCTCGCTCTGTTTTATATACACCCTTGCGTGGTCATACCATGCTCATAGACATTATCTTGATTATAAAAAATTCAAATCAGATATTCATAAAACAGCAATAGCTGAGCATGAGAAATTATTCGAAAAAATATCAGAGATAAATGAGAGAGCGATAGAAGATGGAGTTGATCCATCCGAATTAGAAAGTATTGAGCAAACCTATGATTTTGACCAAGCAGAAAAAGAGGCTCATTTTTTTACATTGGTACAGTAGTTGTTATCTTGATAATACTAATTCCATATTTGTATGTTTATCTGAAATCAGTAGGTTTAAGTGGCAGCAAACAAAAAAATTAAGTCACTCACTGCGTTCGCTGGGACGCATACTCGCAGGCGGGCTTTGCCCATTTTCGCCTGCAAGCCTGCGCCCCTTAACCGAAACGTTATACGCAATTGGTCAGAACAACTTTTTAACATCGCGGTAAAAGTTTTCATGTGAACCAAGAGCTATTAATTCAAGAATTACAGTGCCGTCCTCGTAGCTGTAACCTAATAAGGTTAGCTGCTTAACCATCTTGAACTTGTACACGCGAAGAAAAGCTAGGTCGCCTTTTTTCTGTTCTCCTAGAAGAGGATCGTCCATCAATTCCTTTACAGCTTTATCCAAGTCTTTTTTCTGATTCTTATGTAACTTCTTTACTGCTCTCTTAAAATTAGCTGTCTGTAAAACACTCGTAATCTTAGCCAAAATCGTAAGGCTCCAATTTACCTGCCTCTTTTTCCGCTTTGGAAATAATTGCTTGTTTCACGAATTCGTATGGTAAATCAGGATTATCTTCCATCATTTCACCTATTTTTGCCCAATGCTCAATCTGTTTAGGCATCGTTCGGTTTAGTGCTTTACCCATAATGGTAGCTTTCTCAACTAGATCTTGGTCTAGTCTTACGCTTGCGGTTGCCATAATATGTCTCCTTATAATTCACTATCAAATTGTAGCAATGCGCTACAGGTGTGGCAAGTTGCGTATAAAAACGCATCAACTCAGTCGCTAGCGCTCCTTGGGACAAAAACACGTAGGCTCCCTGCGCTGCGCTTGGTATTCTAGCCTACGTATTTTTGCCCGTTATGCGGGCCGTTAGCTGCCACAGTGCAGTAATGCACAACATCCTGTACATGTACTCATTTCCGATCTAAACTTGTCTCATATAATGTACAAGTGGGGTGCAAAATGAGAATTGTTTCTTTTACCGAAGCACGAAATGGTCTAAAAGCCGTTTTGGACAATGTAATCAACGATGCAGATACAACAGTAATCACTCGTCGTGACTCTGAGGATGCTGTTGTAATGTCATTAGATTACTACAACAGCCTTATGGAAACCGTTCATCTACTTCGCTCTCCAGCGAACGCTGAACACTTAAATCGTTCAATAGCACAGCTTAAAGCAGCAAAAACGACCCAGCGAGAACTTATTGATGAGTAACAGGTTGTTATCATGGACTGATGAAGCTTGGAATAGCTACGTTTATTGGCAGACTCAAGACAAAAAAATCTTGAAACGTATTAATAAGTTAATTTCCGATGTTAAGCGTTCTCCATTTGATGGAATTGGAAAACCGGAACCTCTTAAAGAAAATCTTTCAGGTTTATGGTCCCGCAGAATAGATGACACCAACCGTTTGGTATATGCCGTGGACGATACCGCAATTACGGTTATCTCATGTCGTTACCATTACTAGTAGGTGGTAGCTAACAACCCAATCAACACACTCACTGCGTTCGCTGGGACGCTAACACGCGGGCTGACTCACTTCGTTCGGATTTTAGCCCACGCGCTAGCGCCCCTTAGCTTAAAGTTATGTGCCAGAGCGTAAAGGATTTACATCCATACTTTTATGAAGGATTCTTATGAACAGAATTTCCTGACTACCTGTTTGTTTATAGAAAATAACGTGGCTACCTTGCGGAAGTTTTCTGTATCCGTCTCTTATTTCGTCGCAGCTTTTACCAATATCGGGATTTTCAGACAACATCCAAAATGAATCGTCGAACTGCTTAAGATATACATTACGCTGCTCTCGGCCCCATTTCCGTTATGTAAATAACGCGATATCTTTTAAATCGGATTTTGCGAGTACAGTTAACTTAAATGGTTTCACTTTTTTAATTCACCATCAAGTTCTGATATCAAGTGCTCAAGTTCGTATTCAGCTTCACCGCTTTCTTCGCCAGCTACTAGTAATTGACGCAAAGTGTTTAATTTAGTTTCCTGTGTTTCTAGCAGGCGGAGAGCTGAACGAATCACTTCGCTCGCTGAACCATATCGACCCGTTTGAATTTGGCTAACAATAAAGCCATCAAAGTGGTCCCCAAGAGTAATGCTGGTATTTTTAGCCATTCGCTTTCTCCAAGTACCAATATATACCTAATTATGGTATTTTTGCGGTTTAAGTCAATAGCGCATAACAATCGCATAAACACTCGCTTCACTCGCGGGGGGACAAAAACACGTAGGCTCCCTGCGCTTCGCTTGGTATTGTAGCCCACGTGTTTTTGCTCTTTATGCGGGTGTTAGCCGCTGCCTGTTAACCCGACGTTTCACATCTCTTTTTTAGTGGTATTATCAAATCTTAACTAATGGGAGTTATTTTATGTCTGACGCACTAAAAGTTATGCTTGAAAATATTGAGCAACTCAGTACCAAAGAGAAAGCTCTTGCTGCCCACTGTCTTTTAACTGCTATGGATACAAAAATTGATAGCGATGTTGAATCTGAGTGGGTAAAGCTCGCCGAAGCTCGTAGTGCGGAACTAGAGTCTGGCGTAGTAAATAGCATTAGTTGATATCAAGAACAATCTCTCGGGTTGGGGCACGAATTCACACAGGAGATTAAGGAAGCCATTGACTCAGTTCGCTCTTTGCCATCTGCATGGGCAAAGTTGGGGCAAACTCACCGACGCTTTGTATTGAGCAGGTTCCCTTATTCTATTATCTATAAAATCATAGAAGACAGGGAGATAAGTGTCGTAGCCATCATGCATAATCACCGAAAACCGGGGGTATTGGCATGAGCGCGGCTAACAAAACGCTACAGTTCACTCCCCACGGTCGCTGGTACGCACACACGCAGGCCGGCTTCGCCATTATGTCCTACGTGCCTGCGACCGTTATTTGAAAATTATAAGACATGGAAATATCATAAATGAGCGAAGACCAATTGTTGTTATCAGAACTCTTCATTAGCTGGCTTCCTATGCTAATAATACTTGGTATATTTTGGTTTGTTCCGTTGTTTGTCATTGGAAAATCAAACAAAGTAGGAAAAAATGAAAAGCTGGCTTGGATACTTGCCACTCTTTTTGTTAGTTAGCTAAGCTTCATAATTTACTTGCTATTGGCACCACTAAAGCCGAACGACAAGTAGAATTTCTTATAAGAAAGCGCTCAAGTCGCAACCCGCTGCGCGGGCCGCTGGGACGAATACACAATGCGGCTTCACTATTTTCGCATTGCGCCTTTGCCCGTTAGCTTAGCGTTATGCTCTCAATGAATAAAGCCGATAATCGTTTGCTAAACTATGTTTCATTAAAGGCACTCGCGCTACTCGCTTGGGCGTTTTTACTTCTGAATATCGGTGCAATCTTATTCTGGTTAATTGGTAGTCCATTAGATGAAGTAACGTGGTTGTTTTAGGGAAGTTATATAAAAACGCTTAAGTCGTTTACTGGGGCGATTACGTTGCACGGCTTCGCCATTATGCCCCACATGTCTGCGGCCTTTTTTAAAAGTTAGTTGCCTACAGGAAATTTTTGCTTTTGGTGTAAAACTCGAAGAATGTGAATAATGTCATCTTTCATGAAATATGAAACGATCATAGAGACCTCCGGAATTATTAACAATCTTCCCTGTATACCCTCTCTCTCCACTGCCATAAGAGGTTGCTGGTTCAAGTTTTCAACTTTTTTCTCAATTATTGCATCAGTTTTTTCTGCTGCCAAAGGATTAAATTCGTATAAAAACTCGAAAATAGCCTCACGATCGTCCAGCGAACTTTTTTCCCAAACGATCACTTTTTGACTTTATTCCTAATTTTCATTTTTCGAGCTTCCATGTCCAAGTTTGACTCTTCATGACTAACAAACTTACTTTGCCCACTTTCTAATTTATTAAACGCAGCATTCACCTCTTCAGTAAGCCACTGTTCATGGGTAATTATTTTGCGTTGCTGTTCAGCAAGTTCTTCCGTAAGCTCTCTACAAGCGTCACTTAAAGTGCGCCCTTGGCTTTCGGCCATTATCTGAGCTAGCCGTTTAGTTTCTTCGTCTACTCTAAATTGTATGCGAGTATCCATCGTAAATTCCTTACTCAATGTACACACAAATGTTAGCACAACCATTGAATTTACGGCAACTAACAAATGCATTAACTCGCTCGCAAGCTCGCTAGGATAAGAACACGTAGGCTCCTCGCGCTTCGCTTGTTATTCTAACCTTCATATTTTTTCCCCTAGTGGGAAGTTATATTCTTAGGAGTAGATTTGATCAAATCTTATCTTAAATTAATTGTATTGATGGTAGGGTTATGTCTCAGTGCCTGTGCGAGTCAACCCGAGAAACCAACAGATGCCATGATTCTTTCAAATATTAATGCTTTGGCTATTCAAGCCCAATTATGCTTAGATTCAGAGTATCGAAGAAGTGATAGCTGCTTATTATTTGCCCGCCAATATAAAAACGGTGGATTTGAAAACATGGAGTTATTCGAAGATAGGTTAGCAGCTATTCTTAAAAAAGATCTCGATGAAGGATTAAAAGCTACCGAACAAATTATAATTATAGGAAATGCAGTTGTCTTTTTGGCACAAACATAAAAAACCAGTCAAGATCTTTCCCTTTGGTCGTTGGGACACATACCCACCGGCGCGTTTCACATTTTCGTCGTTAAGCCTGTGCCCCTTACCGGGACATTATAGATTTCCACTTTTAGTGGGTAAGACCAATTTCATCGGATATCCGTTATGAATTTAGATAAATCTACAAAACGTATAGCAAAGAGAGTAAAAAAAGGATTTCAGGGGTACCCTCAAATTTCAATTTCTTATTTCGGTCAGACGGCAGAGCTTGCAACAGAAATCATCGTTGGCTTTACGGCTGAAGAAGGTGCTCCTCTACAAGAGCAAAAATTTTCGAGTGAAGGAGATGCGAGAAAAGATGAAACTATTCAAACTACCTTGTTAAAAGTAATTGAGCGTGCTGATGCCCAAACAGTACTGCAAACCGAAGGAGTTTCTATACTTTAGTCTTGGAGCAATTGAAATATACCAACTCAATAAACTCGCTAGGCACAAAACACGCAGGCTTCCTTCGTTGCGCTCATTATTATAGCCTACGTATTTTTGCCCGTTATTGGAAAGTTAGTCAAACAAGGAGTATCTATTGTATTTCAGTCCATTAGACCAAGTTATGACCAAAGTTTTATCCTTAGTACAATTTAAAAAACGGTCTCTCTGTAGTTGCAGACTCCACGAATCCGGTTTTAGAATCACGCCAGGAATGGATAAAAGTCGCCAACAAAGCTGCTTTACCTTATATAGAGCTAGAAGTTATTTGCTCCGACAAAGTCGAGCATAAAAAGCGTGTGGACAACAGGCATTCTGACATTTCAAATATTGTGCTTCCCTCATGGGAAAGCGTAATTACAAGAGAATATGAACCTTGGAAATCAGCTAGCATCATCCTAGACACTGCCGGCAAGACACCAGAGCAAAGCAAACAAGAGCTCAATAATCTACTTCTTAAAAAAGACATTAGCGGTTTAGCATAGAGTGGCAAACTAAGTGGGTTGTCTACCTAATTACACAGTAAGGAATTACACATGGCTGGTCCCGCTCATCATGGAGCAATTGTTTATTCGAACAATCTAACCAGATTATCTGGGTTTTACGTGCAGCTTTTTAGTATGAAAGTTATCAGGGAGACTGCTGATTTTATTAGTCTGGATAAAGATGGCTTTAACCTGATTGTTCACATACCGCCTTTTGCTATTCCCCATAGCAGCGTAAGCGCTGTAAAATTGTTTTTTGCTGTGGCAAGTATCGAAAATGCCAAAGAACGAGCAATAAAGTTAGGTGGTAAGGCACTAGACGGTGAATGGGCAAACCCCAAATTTACAGTGGCTAACATTGTGGATAACGAGGGTAACCATATTCAAATACGTGAGTTTGCACGTAGCCCAAGTGCATAGACTTTTTAACGCGCAATGCGCTCTTTTGGCGTGGTGCCTTGCTTAAGCAACTTAGTTATCGAAAAATAAAATATTGGGGAGCAGTTTTTGATGAGCGATAAATTATTTGTGTATGGAACATTAGGCCTCGGCCGACCTAATGAACACATATTAAGTAACATTGGTGGCACCTGGGATAAAGGAAGCGTGAAAGGCGTTCTCAAAAATGAGGGCTGGGGCGCCGAAATGGGGTTTCCTGGCTTAACGTTGGACGAACGCGGTGAAGAGGTTAAAGGCTTTGTATTTACCTCTGCAAACCTAGCCCAACATTGGGCCAGTCTCGACGAATTCGAAGGCGATGCATACTTACGTGTTATTTCAAACGTAACCCTAGAAGATGGCCGTATTGTAGAGGCACAACTATATACTTTGCGATAGGCGTTAAGCGTTAAGCGTTAAGCGTTAAGCGTTAAGCGTTAAGTATTAAACATTAGGAGGGTGAATGTTAATGCGTTTTCACCCCATTTAGTGCCATTTAACCTTCGTGATAAAAGCAGCTTTCCACGGCTTGTTTATCAAGCAGCTTAGTAATAATAAATACGTGATCGCCTACCTCTAAACGTGTACTACCTTTAGGAATAAGCGTTGCCTCCCCACGCGCAACTACCGCAATAATCGTTTGTGCAGGCAGCACCAGCTCACCAATCGACAGCCCTATCGCGGGTGAGTCTTCTATCAACTCTATTTCTATTAACTCTCGCTTGCTCTTAGCCACCTTCACTATTTCGATAGTGCTTGATTCTTTAGCTTTCGCATTCAGCACTAGCCCCAGCTTCTTCGCTGCAAAGGGTAAACTAGAGCCTTGCAGTAAGGCAGATATAAGTACGATAAAAAACACCACGTTGAATATGAGGTCGGCATTCGGCAGCTCAAATATCAATGGGAATATAGCCAAGATAATAGGCACTGAGCCGCGTAGCCCAACCCATGATATTAATAGTGATGCTTTAAACGAAAAACGACTAAGCATCATTAGCGGCATGACGATTAGTGGCCGCGCAACAAATATAAGCACGAAAGCAATAATTAGCCCTTCTTTCCAAGTTTGAAAGAGATCGGTGGGTGTAACTAAAAGGCCTAAAATAACGAACATGGCGATTTGCCCAAGCCACGCAAGCCCGTCGAGAAACACAAAGGTGTTGCGTTGATAAGAAAAACGACTGTTTCCAACTATAACGCCAGTTATAAAGGTAGCTAGAAAGCCGCTGCCGTTTAGATTTGCGGCCAAGCCAAACGCTAACACCCCGAACAGCATGACAAACACAGGGTACAAACCAATAGCCATTAGCGTAATTCTTCTAAAAATCCATACCGCCCCCCCCAATACCGGCCCCCACCAAGGCCCCTACTCCCATTTGACTTACAAATAGCGACGCCAGCTCGATAGGCTGGGTAGAGGAGTCTTTTATGAGTGTAATTAACCCAACGGTGAGAAATATGGCCATAGGATCGTTTGATGCGCTTTCTAATTCTAGCGTGGCCTTAATTTTTGCAGGTATAGTAATGCCTGCATTTCTCAGTACAGAAAATACCGCAGCAGCATCTGTCGACCCTACAATAGCGCCAAGCAGCAAACCCATGTACAGCGGTAAGTTCAGAATATACATGGCGGCAATGCCTGTGATCGTAGCAGTGCCCACTACACCAAGGGTGGCTAAAAGTGCCGCAGGTTTCCATGCTCGTTTTATCGACCTTTTCGAGGTTTGTAAGCCACCATCAAACAAAATAAGAATAAGCGCGAACGTGCCAATTGAATGGGCCACATCCACGTTATCAAAAAGAATTCTGCCAATGCCGTCTTCTCCGGCCAGCATGCCAACACCTAAAAAGAGAACAAGCACCGGCACGCCAAATCGCGGCGACAATTTGCTGGCTAATACACCAAGTATGGCAAGCACAGCGCTGAGTAAAATAATGTGGTCGACCGCAAACATAAGAATATCCTTGTACTGAGTTGCGCGGAAAAATGAAGAAAACGGAAAGGCGCTAGAATAACAGGCTTATAAGCACGATTGAGCACCACAATCGTACGGTTTCGTTGTTCGGCTTTTTTACTACCTCTTTGCCAACTTTTGATAGCGCTCTTAAGACTATTTGATGTTTCACATAACAGCGCTATATTTAAAACTCGGTTTAGGGAGATGATAATTGAAAGACTTTGACATCATCTTTGATTATTTAAAAAACATTCTGACGGACTATGAACAGGATATGGTGGTTGCCATAAACGCACCCAACCACTTTTATCTTAATACCCATCATATTATGAAAAATAAAAAGCCAATGTATTTTGCCTCAGCAAAGGTCAATAAGAATTACGTTAGCTTTCATTTAATGCCAGTTTATGTCTTTCCTGAATTACTCGACAAGGTTTCTCCTGAACTTAAAAAACGAATGCAGGGCAAGTCTTGCTTCAATTTTAAAACGTTCGACGACACTCTTATTGATGAATTGACAGCCCTTACTAGAGCAGGCTTTCATAAATTTGAACAAGCCGACTATTTATAATCTCAGCGTAATAATGACTGGCGCTGGTGTTGACCGCATTGGTATGTAGTCGTGTATGGCGATATTTAACCCTTGGAAATATACAGCTTGAGTAACTTACAAAAAACAGGCGGCGTAGCTGCATTATTTGAAGCCGTTATTTATGTTTCGGCGTTTGTGTTCTTTGGTGCGTTTTGGAGCTCACCCGGTGGTGGCGATGCAGCGCAACAATTTGCCTTTCTCGCCGAGAACAAAACAGTGCTATCCATCGTTAACTTCGTTATGTATGTCCTTTTTGGCATTGTATTAGCGGTATTAGTACTGGCACTTCACGAGCGTTTAAAAAAAGGGGCTCCAACACTTTCTTCACTCGCCGCTGTATTTGGTGTGGTTTGGGTAGGTCTGGTGATAGCAAGCGGTATGATAGCGAATATTGGCTTAGCCGCAGCCATAGACCTTGCTACCACAGAGCCACAACAAGCAATGATAATGTGGCGCACTATTTACACCATAGTGGAAGGAATGGGTGGCGGAAACGAAGTGGTAGGTGGACTATGGGTTTTACTGATAAGCATTGCGGCATTACAAAGCCAAACGCTGCCAAAAGCGTTTAACGTTGTTGGATTATTTGTTGGATCTGTTGGTGTACTCACTGTGTACCCTGCCGACGTATTGACCGAAATCTTTGGCGTAAGTCAGATAGTATGGTTTGCTTGGCTGGGCGTAACCTTGTTGAAAAGCAGCGAAATTTAACAGCCATATATGTAACATGGTGTTGTCATTTAATATTCATTGACCATCAATAATAGTGATAGCACGGAAGTGAAACTATGCAAATAGTACTAGTACGACACGGAAAACCAGAAAAATCCCAAAATACTCGCTTGGGCAGCGCGGGCTTCGCAAACTGGGTAAGGAACTACAATCACTCGATGGTTGCTAATACGAGTCGCCCAAACATGGTATTTACTGACAGCTTTGATGATTACTACGTGGTGTCTAGCGATTTACCTCGTGCTGTTCATAGCTGTGAAATAGCACTCAATAAATCTCCAAACCTCACATCGGCGTTATATCGGGAGATGGATATTCCGCGCTTCAAATTACCTTTTACCCTAAACGCGTGGACTTGGGTTTATGTAAACCGAGCTTTATGGACGGTAGGAAAAACCGGCCCGTTTGAATCTTATCGACAAGCAAAAACACGCGCTAAAACTGCAGCAAAAGAATTAATCACCATTGCGCAAAAAGAAGGTAAGGTTATTGTATTTGCTCACGGTTACTTGAACTTACATATGAGAAAACACTTTCGTAATTACGGCTTAAAGCAAACTTGCAAATCAAGCCAATATTGGGGAGTCACCGCCTTTGAAAGCGGGTCACGGAAAACGCCATGTTAACTAACACTCTAATTTTTGGAAACTCTGCGTCTGGAAAGTCCACCCTCGCCAAAGGGCTTGCGAATACATACGGTGTCGCCCATTTAGACTTAGACACCATAGCGTGGCAACCGCAATCGCCACCATCGCGAATGCCTATGGCAGAATCTAAAGCGTTGATAGATGCGTTTGTAAATACACACACTCACTGGGTTATTGAAGGGTGCTATTCTGATTTATTGGCGCTTGTTGTGCCTTTAGCCAGTAACGTGCTTTTTCTCAATTTATCCGTTAATGACTGTATACAAAATGCCAAAAACAGGCCGTGGGAGCCACATAAGTACGAGAGTAAGGAAGCCCAAAACGCCAACTTAGATATGCTTATACACTGGATTTCGCAGTACACCGAACGCAATGACACATTTTCAAAAGCGGCTCATGAACACCTATTTAATAGCTTTGAAGGCAACAAGCGCATGTTTGAGTCGAACCAAGCAAAGTCTCGCTGGCTCTTACAACAATGAAAATTACGGCTAAAACCAGCTTAAGCACAAACTCACTTAGACTTACATATGTGCTTAGTTACGTGCTCAGCTAAGCGCTCAACTCTCTCCTCAAATAAGCGTTCAGATAGACTCAGACACATACGCTTACGTTGTTTTTGCTAATGGCTTTACTCAATGCACTATAATTACAGTTCGGCATACCAACATGGAGTATTCTGATGCCCCCATTTATTCGTATCACCATTGCGTTATTATTTCTATTTGCTGCGTTATTCTCATACAGCATGGGCTTTGAAACCGGTTTGTTTGCTCTTGTCGTGCTTGGTTTTATCTTTGAGGCAGGGTTTTGGTTGGGGCTTTTCCCAATAAAAAGAAGAAAGCAAAAATTCTAGTGCATCACTCTGTGGTCACCGGTGTGCTCGCCAGCATGATCAACAGCTTGGGCACTAGTTTGATCGTAGGCTTGGTCAGAGATTTTATCTCGAGTTCAATAGCAGTTTAGATTGCAGATTGGTTTATAGCTGTTTGAGGCCTTGGCTGTTCGAGGTCTTGGCTGCTTGAGGTTTTAGCTGCTTGAGGTTTTAGTTGTTGAAAATTTAACCAAGCTATTTTACATTAATCACTCTTTATTAAGTAAACGGACACAAATTCTATTGCGCTGGTGTCATTGCGCTGAAGTTATTGGAGTGGGGTCCTCACTTACCTAGCATGGACGTACCTCAATGACCAAAATATTTACTATAGGCGACAGCATTTCCCAAGGCTTTATGTCAGGCAGTGCGGCTAACACGCGACTTAGTTACAGCACACTGCTTGCCGACGCGCTTGGCGAACCCAACTACCGCTACCTTCGCTGGGATGAGCGCTATAAAACTAAAGTCGATTTAGAACGCATTTTTAGGGCACTGGAAAGAAAGTTTGGCGCAAACATTCGTGGCCTTGAATGGCTAAATGCATTTTCAGTGATTAATAGCGTGCTCGATCAGGCTGAAGACTTTTACGAGCGTGGTGACGGCATGCCGGGTAAACCCGTGGGTAGCAATTTCGACTCGCTAGGTTTTCACAATGTGGCCGTTGAGGGGATGGATGTGGGCGATGCCTTTATGGTCACTCCCCGCTCATGCCTTGATGTTATAGCAAACAGCACCGCTACCGGCGATGGCTACCTTCAAGCCGTGAGTACGCCCTTTTCGAGAAATGCGTATCGCGTACTTAACCCATTAGGCGATGAGGGGTTAGACACCTTCGGCAACTATACCGCCGTAGACTGGCTAAAGCATTGCGCGAGTGAAGAAGGCGTTGAAAACCTCTGCGTGTGGCTTGGCGCCAATAACGCGCTAGGCACGGTGTTAAGCCTCAATATAGCCCAAACACCAAACGACCCCGAGCGAGTGCTACAGGCTTCGCGCAAAGAGCGTAGCAAGTGGAATTTATGGCACCCCAACGACTTTCACGCCGAATACGACATGCTGTTAAACAAGGTTGTTGACGCTATGGCAGACAATAAGGAAAGTGACTGGAAAGTTTTTGTAGGCACAGTTCCTTTAGTCACTATTGCGCCTATTGCCAAAGGGATGGGGGAAAAGCGAGTTATAACCGACCCTTCTCGGCCTGATAAAAAAGCCCTTTATTTTGAGTTTTATTCTTACTTTCCGCTGTCGGAATCGGCTGCAAAAGGGTGTGGTAAATACCTCCCGTTTAGAGATGCGGTATTCATCGATAAAACTATCGTCGAGTTTAATCGTAGTATTAAAGCGTTGGTGGCTGCTAAAAATGAAGCCTTAGGCAGCGAGCGCTTTCATATTGTCGATATTGGCAACGACTTAACAGAAATGGCGTGGAAGCGCAATTTTGGTGAGCCAACTTACCCACTGCCCGAGGCTTTGCAGTTTGTCTATCCTCCCATAGACACCAAGTATTATGATACCTCGGCGCAGGGCGATGTTTTATCCGGCGGTATTTTTAGCCTAGACGGGGTGCACCCTACCGCGATTGGGCAAGGCATCATTGCCGACGCATTTCTCAAAGAAATACAAAACGCCCGCCCCGATGAATCGGTAACACCGCTTAATTGGCAAAACATTATTGCAAGCGACTCGTTACGCCAAAAACCCATTACCTTAATGAGCGAATTGTATGAGCACGATAAGCTGGTGAAATTTATTTGCTCCGTGGGCGACATTATTCGCTTTCGAGACTAATACGTGTGTTAGTTCGCATTATGCCAACCATTTCCACCAAACAAAGACCAACAAAAATCCGAATAAATAAATAAGCCCTAAATAGCTTATCGCCGTAACCCATTTGCTTGGCGCGGCGTCTTCATGCAGCTGACTTCGGGCCACTAATCTATGGTTAAGCCACGCAAAAACCGGGGTTGTCACAAAAGCCAGCGTCATCGCAAACCCTAGCATAGCCAACAGCGCGGTTTTAAAAAATAGCACTATGGCAAAACTTATCGCAGCTATGGCAAGCAGCACTATTGTAACCAGCCTGTTCTGAGGGCCTTTTTCGCTGTTCGCTGCTTCGCCCGCTTTTTTCTGTAAAAGCAGCGAAATACCTTCTGCGACCACTCGCGCATAACCATCGTAAACGGTCAGCGCCGATCCGAAAATACACAGAAAGGCCACCAGCGCTATAAGCCCATGGGCCCATTCACCAATAGTGGCAGAATACATGCTAATTAGCTGATGAGAAAACCCTATGCCGCTTGTGGCCAGAGGCGTGTTACTTGAATAGAGTACCAGTGCACCTAGCCCTAAAAACAGCATGGCAAGCAACACCGTTACGCCGTAGCCAAGGTTGAAATCGAACAGCGCGCTTTTAGGAGTAACCGCTTTGTCTTTACACTGGCGCTTTAGCCACAGCGATGTAATTGACGATATTTCAATAGGCGCAGGCATCCAGCCCATGGTAACAACTAAAAATCCGAGGGTAGCTAACGTCCATGGAGAAGGAGGCGTCTCTTTGGGCGCAACCGGGGCGTACCCCACTAGGGCAACAACAAACACCACAATAGTAGCTACCACCAAGACGCCCATTATGCCCTTAGCAATATTGTCTAAGCCTTCAAAATGCCCGGCTAACAAAATGACTAAAATAAGGCCCAATACCAAGGATGAGGAGAGTGTGATCGCGATATCGAAAGGCACAAAGTACGAGAGCAAACTGGCGGCGAACAGTAAAAGTGCGGCTGCATTGACCACAGAGGCGAGCATATTTAAGCACAGCGCCGACCCTAAATAGCGCTTACCCATACTAAGATACCCCTGCTGCAGGGTATTCTGAGTACTTATAGTGTAGCTAACCCCGGCTCTAAAAAAAGGGTACTTCAGTATATTAACCACAAGAATGAGTATGGCGAGCTGCCAGCCAAACTTAGCCCCTGCCTGCGTTGACGCTACAAGGTGACTTCCTCCAACGGCCGCTGTGGCCATGAGTACTCCGGGCCCAAGGAGCGATAAGAGTGCCCGGAAACGAGAAATTAGCGACATAAATGGCAAGGTGCTCTCTTAACTATTAGCAAACGATGAGCAAAGATAACAGGTTAATTAAACAGGGAAAAGGTTAACTAATTTCTATTAGCTAGGCGCATCAGGTATCAGTAAACGGCGTTTAAAAGCTGTACATTGCGCCTGTGAAAACAAACGCACTGTTATCGCTATAGTCGCCGCGCTCAAAGCCCCGCCCTTTAAACAAATACGCACCGCCAATAGCCAAGCGCAAATTAGGCAAAACGTTATAGCGCCATCTTGCCTCTAGTTGATGCCCGATAAAATCATCCACACTTTCAGGGGCTTTTTGGTACCACATGGCTTTATAGCCAAGCAACACATGGTGGGCGCTTGCAGGTTTGCTAATGCTACGCAACCCTACCGTTTTCAAGTTTCTGCGGGGCATGGCTTGATACACATCCGTTGGCCCAAAATCAAAACGCCTAACACCAAATAAACTGTCGAAATTCTCAATTCTGTTGTCTGACGTATCGTTATCACCACTGATGTAATCTACCTCGGCGCGTAAAAAGGTGTTGGCAGTAATCTTTTTGCCTAGATAGCCAAAAAGCATGTAGGCGCGAACGTCTTTATCTAAAGTGTCGTCAGCGGCTCTGGTTTCTCTTGCGGTTCCAGTTTGACCGACCACCTCTACGTTGCCCTTCCAACCATGACTAAACGCTTTGGTATAATCTATGGATAAGGTATACAAATCTCTGTTATTCGTGGCTAACTCGTCGCCGTCATCTTCTTTTAACCAGTAGCTTTGTAGCTTTACATTGTCATCGGGAGAGGTGATATATGCCCCGAATAACCGTCTCTCGCTGTAGCTTTTATCAAATGCTCGCTCGTTTGCATCAACACTTGCCGCATCGAGGGGAAAACGCACCACAGGCTGAATATATATCCCACTGACATTCCACTGTGAGAATGTAGCGTCTACCACTACTCCGTCGTAACTGTTTGTAGCATTGCGATAGATGGTTTTTGCCAGCAGGCGACGGCTGCCGTAATCAAGCTCCATACGCCCTACTTTGATGGCGTCTATATTGGTTAAAGATGTTGGGGCATAAGAAACATAGAACTGCACGGGCTCAAGTGTATTGACCTGATTGGCGCCCAAGGTAGGGTCGTTATCATCAAGAAATGCTCTTGAGTCTCTTACATCCAGAGTTGCGCTAATATTGTTGTAGCTTACCGTGGTGTTAACAATGACTCGGGTAGAAATACGCTCGTTGTTTTGCTCGCGCTGCTCACGTGTAGTAGGAAAAATAGGGTTATGCAGCGACTCGTAGCGCACTCTTAGTGAGCCTGATACGTCCACATGCACTTGGTTGTCGTTATGTATCGCTGTATCCGCTAACGCATTATTAGCCACCAGTGGCGACAATATAATTAGCGCTATAGAGAAAAGAAAGAAAGGAAAAGCGAAGAGTAAAGGTAACCGACTAAAAAGCGAGCGCATTAACAACCCATAAAGACCTAAAAATTATGGGTTGTGATTATACGCAGGGCTGCGCATAACGCACTATCTGTTTACTTATAGCGCGTTATTTGTATTGAGCTATCGTCTATCGTAGTGCACTTTTTTCTGAGGATGCTGGTAGTAGCCCTCTTTTAACAGGCGCTTGAACCTTGTTAACTTACCTTCAAGGGTTAGCTCATCAATACCTTTATTAAACAGCGACAGCACTAGCTGACTGTTTTGCCTACCCTTTGGCACAATAAGATGGGTAGTTACGGTAGAAATATTAGGAGAAATAAGGGCCACGCTATCTCGCTCAGCGTCAGTGAATTCACGCTCTAACAAATACCAGCCGGTTAACTCATCAATGGGGAAGATATCAATATCGCCATTAATAAGTGCTTCTAAGTTCTCCTGATCGCTACCTCGCCTTACCACGTTTTCATTGCCTTCAATAAAAGCGGCAATTTCGTCGTTGTAGAGATACCCTTCTGTTATGCCCATTTTCAAATCGGCAATATCGCTTAGCTCAGACCAGGTGCGTATTTCTTTTTCACTATTCACATAGAAGACTAAACTTTCAGCGCTAATTGGCTTGCTGTGAAAAAACTCACTTTCTCTGGAGCGAACAAAATTGCCGTAAGAAAGGGCATCGTATTCACCTGCTAAGGTAGCTTCTAACGCTTCTTCCCATGGCATTGATACATACTCAACCTTCACCCCAGTTTCTAACAGCGCGTCGGTAATAATGTGGTTAATATAGCCGCCGTGCTCCATATCTGTTGAGGTATAAGGCGCATACTCAGTAGTTGCTATTTTTAACTTCAACCACGCATGACCGTGACTCGCCGACGGTATAAAAGCGAGTAAAAATATAATGGTAAATACTGTTCTCATAATAATTCCCCTAAGCGCTTAGAAATAAATTCCAAGGTTAATATTGAGTCTGTGCGTGGTGTCTTGCAGGCCGCCGATGTCTAAACCAATTCCCGGGCCACCGGAAAACCACATATTTTTGCCTCGAATGCTATCCACATACATGAATAATTTATCCCATCCCACGCTACAGCCATTCACCCACTGAGATGAGTTTTTACCTGAGGCATCATCACCTTTAGCAAGACTGAACTCTGAGTAGCATGTCATTGACGATATATTGTCAAAGTCGTATGGCACCGAGTAAATGAGATTGGCCGAGTAGGTTTGTCCATCTGCCGCAGCCAAAAAAGGAAAGGTAAACGAAGATAGCGCTAAACGATCGTCAGCCTGACCTTCTGGCGCAGCTAAATTATATTCGTAGTTGATATATTGAAGTTCTACTTTAAAGTCATTTTGGGTATGACGCATGTGCAGGGCGTAGGCATTCATATCACCACTGCTAGAGGTATCTAAGTTGAGAATATTGCCATACTGATAAGACGCCCCAATCTCGGTGATAGCACCTCTAATAAAACGACCAGTATAGTTTGCCCGGATATTATACTGGCCGTCTTCTGAGTTTCTAAACTCACCGTCGTCGGCAACATCAAATGAATAGCGACTAAACTTTGCGGCGTCGTTATATTCATCGTTCATAAAATAGGCCGCCTGAAAATCCCAGTTACCTCGCGTGTGATTTATTTTAACGCCGGCATCATAGTCGTCTTCAAACCCAAGGTAGTAATTGACTGAAAACCAAAAGCTGTTACTGGCAAAGGGCTGTAAGCCAAAAGGCGTTTGCGTAATACCGCCGGTTATTTCTGTACGCTCGTTGAAATGATACGTTAAATCAGCAAAGCGAATGGTATTAAAGTCGACATTTTCATACCAGCGGTACTCTGCTTTATAGCTGAATTGATCAGATTCACCAGACACACCCAGTTTAAACGATTCAAATTCAAAGCCGTCTCTAAAATCAGGGATAAGCCAGTCTTGATGCCCGTAGTTAACACGTGCATGACCAGAAAGAGTAAAAGGTAATTCGTCAGCTATCGCTGATTTGCTAATGCCAATAGCGCCGATAGAGCAACCGATGCCACTACCGACAATCAACGACAGCGCGATGGGGAGTTTTTTCATTGCAGTTCCTACAAGTAAATTGGCGAAACAAGAGAAGAAGAAGGCTTACGAAAGGTGTTTGATTACCTAGCTTTCAAAAAAATAATTCTACGCCGAGAGATTTGCAATCATGGTATCAGCCCAGCGTAAACCTTACAAAAATATAACGTGTAACGCATTTAATTCTCACGTTTGCCTTTACGTATACCACACAGGCTTGTGCAATGCGGCGTTTTGCTACATAAGCTCCCAACAGGTTTTCTAACTAGAAAACAACCGCGTTACGAGAGCACATTTCCCTATTTTGTATTCTTTATATCCCATATATGGTCGTGATATGTTTATGCGATTGAGTAGGAACCGTTTCTTTTTTTACTAACCTGTAAACGCACTTTTAACTCATTATAGTGTCTGAAACTTCTCGATGTAGTCTGCCACCGCGCAATGATAGAGGTAAAACAATGCATGCTATGAAACGTTCAATTCTTGCGGATATTGCTGCAATCGCTGCTATTGCAGCACTCATTGCAGTCACTTTTTATTGGATTGAAGCGCGAAGAGAAGTCATCATTTTATGCGATAATTTCTATCCTGGTATATCAAAAGCAAATGTAGAGCGTCAGTTGAACACCGCTGAGCTTTTAACGTGGCACACGGAATTTGTCGCTTACGGCAGCAAAATAGAAGCGTCCAGTCCGCTCCATTTTGGCGTTATGCAGTGCAATATTAGTTTTAATAAACAAGGCATCGTGTTAAGTGCCTCACTCGATTAGGCAACAACCTATTAGTGCGTGATTTAATGCGGTCATTTTATGCCTAGTACTGAAGTGGTTGTCACAATTTGGTGCAACGTTTACATGGCCGCAACACCCTGTTTACGGAAGAGATAAGAGTCGTAAAGGCATGCATACCATTCGCTGATTTGCCGACTTTAAGTTAGTCGCTCCCCCCTATATTCCATTATGTTGTAAACGTACAATTACATTGTGTATTCTTAACGCAAGCTCTTTATCATGCAAAAACCAAATCACAGTGTCATCGAAGATGTATTCGCTTTAGTTAGTGCGGGTTTATTTGTTGCGTTTGGCGTGTTCTTATTCCAGTCTCAAGACTTAATGGTAGGCGGTGCTGCAGGTTTAGCATTGCTTGGTACCTACGCAGTGGATATAGACTTTGGCGTGCTCTTCTTTCTAATTAACATTCCCTTTTACGCCTTAGCGTGGACGCAAATTAGTAAACGTTTCACTATTAATACTTTTATCTCTGTTACCACGGTATCGGTGCTTACCGAACAAATACCAGCCTTTGTTGATATAAGCCACGTGAACCCATTTTTTGCCGCAGTATTTGGCGGCATTCTCATTGGTGTGGGTATGCTAATGATGTTTCGTCATAGCTCTAGCTTAGGTGGTATCGGCATTATGGCGTTCTTCTTACAACAGCGCTTTAATATACGAGCCGGTTTTTTCCAGCTATCGGTAGATAGCGTCATATTGTTATGCGCGTTGCAGTTTATAGAATGGCACCTTGTGTTAATTTCTATTCTTGCAGCGCTTTGCCTTAACATGGTGATATCGCTTAATCATCGCCCCGAGCGTTACGCGCCGGTATCAAAAAGCAAAAACAACAGTAAAAGCGTGAGTAGTGCTGACGCTAACAACACCACACTCACAGGCGAACAGAACGAGCATTTAGACAACGGATTACACCCTCAAAATAGCTGATGCAATTTTGAACGCCTGATGTGCCTATGCTTTGGCGACACAATTTCAGCAAATTGACGTGGCGCGCAAAAGAAAAGCCCGATTGACTCACATCAATCGGGCTTTTTTGAATTGCTTATTTGTATTTTTACCGCTTAGGTACGTTGGCGTCGACTTTAGCTACTGCTTCTTTTTTAACAGGCGTTGGTGGACGGCTTACTGCGCCACGGTTGACTCTCGGTCTTGAAAACGAAGTACGCATACAAACCTCACTTATGAGTATTGGCAACACTGTCGATGATGAAACATTCACCTCACACACACATTGCACGCAAACAGTATAGACACAAGGTAGGCTAAATCGCCTCATTCTTTTGTCGAATAGTTATTAATATAATTTTAGCTATTCGCCGTGTAGTGCAGTTTCTGAGTGGGAAACACTCTACATAAAAGTTTAGGCGTATCTCACGATACGAGGGACGCGACTGGACACGCGTGTCATCAGTTCATAATCGATAGTGCCCGCACAAGAGGCCACTTCGCTGATAGAGATGTTTTCTCCCCACAGCTCTACCGTATCGCCAGTGGTCACATTATTAATGTGAGTTACGTCAATGGTTATCATGTCCATAGACACCCTACCTACCAGCGGGGCGCGCTGCCCTCTTATCATAACGGGCGTGCCGTTAGGACAGTGTCGTGGATAACCATCGGCATAACCTATTCCCACTGTTGCTATTTTACTTGGCTTTTGGGCGCGCCAGGTTTGTCCGTAGCCTACCCCTTCACCCTCAGCGATGTCTCTAAGCGCAATAACGCTAGAGCGCAAGGTCATTGCAGGGAACAACTGCACTGCCGAGCTGATGATAGATTGAGTAGAAACCTGTCCACCATAAACACCGAGCCCTAACCGATTCCACTGTGCTTGAGATTGTGGCCAATTCACGCTTGCTGGCGAGTTTGCTAGGCTAACTGGTAACGACAAAGACGCTACCTTGGTTTCAAAAGCGGCTATTTGAGTGGCTGTAAAATCGTTATCTGGATCGTCGGCGCTGGCGAAATGCGTGACTAGAGTGGTTTCGCTGGTAAGCAGGCTTTGGTTTTGAGCCACCACCTGGACAATGTCGTCGGTAGAAAAACCCAGTCGATGCATACCACTATCTACTTTTAACCAAATGTGGGGGCGTTTAGATACTTCACATTTTTGCATCCACTGTAGCTGTTCATAAGAATGCATCACTAATATACAGTCGTATTGCGCCGCCATTGCGCACTCTTTGGCTTGATGCGCCCCTTCAAGTACCACTATTGGCACCGTTATGCCCGCTTCTCTTAACGCCACCGCTTCTTCAATAATAGCCACTGCAAAGCGCGGCGACACATGCTGAAGTATGCGCGCAACATTAATAGCACCGTGACCATAGGCATCGGCTTTAATCACGGCCATAGATTGGCTGTGCTTTGCCATAGACGACAATCTTCTGAAATTTTGAAGTACGGCATCTGCGTGGATGATGGCTTGAGTTTGACGGCTCACAGATTAACTCTCACTGCATAAAAAAGTTGCTAATCACAATACAATCACTGTGTGACCATATCTAATAACGCAGATTATATCATGAGTTAAACCTGACCGCGTTTGTCTTTACCTGTGGTTTGTGGCCTTTCACCTTTAGGCAAATGCCGCTATTCTAAGCGCTTTCTGATTAGCCTTGGCTATTAGCCCGTTATTCAACGTTCATTAGAGTATCTCTCATGCCATTGTCACAGCCTTCATCTTCTCATTCTCTTATCAACGATTTAGCGCGTATCGTATCGGAGGGCAGAAACCCAGACACTCTCGACATTGATACACTTTCTACCGTAGACGTCCTCTCAAAAATTAATGCTGAAGATGCAAAAGTGGCAGCGAGCGTAGCCACGCAAATTACAGCAATTGCACAAACCGTGGATGCAGCAACGCAAAGCATTAAAGCGGGCGGCAGACTTATTTATATTGGAGCCGGTACCAGCGGCAGGTTAGGCATTTTAGACGCGGTGGAGTGCAGACCCACTTTTAGCGTGCCCGATTCACTGGTAGTGGGAGTTATTGCAGGAGGTGACGATGCCATAGTGCACGCAGTAGAAGGCGCTGAAGATAATCGTGCGGCCGGCAAAGATGATTTGGTTGCCCTATCACTGACTAAGAACGACACCGTAGTGGGCATTTCAGCAAGTGGCCGCACGCCTTATGTCAGTGGCGCGTTAACCTATGCAAGTGAGCTAGGCTGCACCACCGCCGCTATTGCCTGTAGTCCTGACGCTGCCATATTTGAACCCGCCGCTATTACAATATGCCCAGTAGTTGGTCCGGAAGCATTAACAGGCAGTACCCGAATGAAGTCGGGCACGGCGCAAAAAATGATCCTCAATATGATAAGCACCACCACCATGGTGAAATTAGGTAAAACTTACGAAAACCTGATGGTAGACGTGAACGCCACGAATGAGAAATTGAAAGCCCGTGCATGTCGCATTGTAATGCAAGCCACCGAGTGTGATGAGGTCACCGCCATAAAGGCCCTCGACGCCTGCGAAAATAAGGCAAAGGTCGCTATACTGATGGTGTTGACTAACACCAATGCAGAGCAAGCGGCTAAAAGCCTGAGCAATCATAACGGATACTTAAGAAAAGCAGTAAAAACCGACACCGCGGACAAGCCAACGCCAAAGGCTGATAACTAGCGAATAAATTACTAAAAATAGATAACTAGAAAATACAGACGAAATAGGTGAGCCCTCTGGCTATAAAAGGTTATAAGGGTCAACAAGGGTGCAATACATTGGTAAAAGGCATGCAGCAAAGCCTTAACAAGGGAAGCAATATGAAAAGACATAGATCATCAAAATGCCTTTTTCCGTCTTTTACCACGGCAGTGCGATGCGGCTTAATGTTCTTTGCATTAAGTTTGAGGCACAGCTTGGGATTGTGCCTGAAATTTTTCTTGGGATTATTCTCGAGATTGTGCCTGAGATTTAGCTTAGGATTGGTCATTCCATTAGGGGCTATTTTTTTAGGGGCTATTCCTCTAGGGGCTATTCCTTTAGGGGCTATGGCAGCGTCAAATACACCACCCGCGAGTGCCACACAGATTAAAGTTGGCGCTGAGCAGTTTGACACCTATTTGCCTTTGTTATTAGGAAAACGTGTTGCTCTGGTTGTTAACCAAAGTGCCCTGGTTGCGAATAGCGAACCGGAGCCTAGCGTTCAGGGTGATGGTGATAAGTCAACTGGCACTCCGTCAGCAACTAAACAGCATCTGCTTGACGCATTGCTCGCTCGCAATATCAATGTGGTCAGCACTATGTCTCCCGAGCACGGATTTCGGGGAGATAAAGACGCCGGAGAAAAGATAGACAGCAACATCGACATTCAAACGGGCTTACCCATTCACTCTCTTTACGGTAAAACCAAAAAGCCCTCTGTGGCGATGTTAGAAAATATCGACACCGTTATTTTCGACATACAGGATGTGGGCGTGCGCTTTTATACCTATTTGAGTACTATGCATTACGTTATTGAAGCCGCGTTTGAACAAGGTGTTGATGTGATTGTGCTTGATAGGCCGAACCCTAATATCGCCTATGTTAACGGGCCGTTACTTACGCCACCCTTTAAATCGTTTATTGGCATGCATCCCATTCCCGTACTTCATGGTATGACGCTAGGTGAACTTGCCAAAATGATAGTGGGAGAAGGTTGGATAGACACAGATAAACGCGCAACGCTAACGGTGGTGCCAGTAGCAAACTATACCCGAACCACTCCCTACTCGCTTCCCGTTGCGCCGAGTCCAAACCTTCCCAATGATAATGCTATTCGGCTTTACCCTACGCTGTGCTTTTTTGAGGGAACATCGGTAAGCATTGGGCGCGGAACTGACCTTCCTTTTCAACTTATAGGTCATCCCGTTGCCAAGTTGGGCAACAGCCGCATTAAGGTAAATGCAAACCATGGTGCGTCAAATCCGAAGCACAAAGGCACAACATTGTTTGCTCAAACTCTTGTGGCCAACTCTTATGCTTCTAAGCTTTCTAGCGCGCAAGATTCTCAAGGACAAATGTTAATATCAGAGCCACAAATAATAGGAGGGTCGACAACACCAAATGTAAGAACAAATACAAGTTCAAAAGCGCGAAAACCGAAAGAAAAAATAGCACAAAAACCAGTGGCCAAAAATGCAATATCAAGCTCAATAAGCGGGCTAAATATTCAAACCTTGCTAGATACATTTAACGCGGTAAAACTGGCTAATGAAACTTTTTTTACTCGCCCAGATTTCTTCGATAAATTAGCCGGAAATTCGTCTTTGAGAGAAGCCATAGTGGCAGGCAAAAACGCAGAAGAAATTTATGAGTCTTGGCAAGCAGACATTGTAAAATTTAAAGCGCAGCGAGCCCCCTATTTACTTTATTCAGAGCAGGCTAAACACACTTCAAAATAAAGTTTGTAACCACTTACAAACTATCAATAGTATTCACTTAGATATTGCCCACCAACCCATTTATGACAAGCGGCTATCTTCAACAGCATGAGCTTATATCTGCTACAGCGTGAGCGCCTGTAAAAGCGCGGGCGGTTAACGCCGTGTGTAAACCGGCAACGAGCAAGCCTGCTAGATAGACGCATAGAGATTAGTGAGCACTCACATTTCTTTAAAGAGTGTTCATTAAAATGCTGGCTAAAGGGATATTTTAAATATTACCTGTGTATACGTTGAGAATTGCTGACGTATATTTTGAGTGTAAACTGGGACTTAACTTGAGGAACAGCTTGAGGAACAGCTTGAGGAACAGCTTGAGAGGATCAGCACTTATCTAATGTTTTACAGTTCACAATTATTAGCAGGTTGGTACATAACAATACACACTATTAGGTGGCATACTACTAGGTGACATACTACTAGGTGACATACTACTAGGTGACATACTACTAGGTGACATACTACTAGGTGGCATAAACTGACAGTAGGAGCTTAGTTTATTCCTTCGTTTATTGTCTTATTTTCAGCTTTATTCGTTGTCTATCATCACAAAAAAAGTAAACAAAAATAGCGCAAATTGCCGATAACGTTTTCGCTAAAAACCCTGCTAATTTTTCAGCTTGAGATAACACTTTAGACTTTTTAAAAAGCTGATTAGTGAGTACTAACACACCGCTTATTCTTACCAATTTTCAGCGCGTTTTTTATGTATTTTACTTACTGTTTGGCCTAGTGCTTAACTCAATGTTTGGGTAGCAACTTACGGGTCTTTATATCCACATATTTGATCTAACAAACGCTTTTTTTCACCTAGTTTTCACCCTGCTTACGACCTATTTTTACTCTGTTTTGCCCCTTTATTAACCCTCTATCAACCTTAATACTAGCCCCAGCACTTATATTACTTTGGCACGTAAGATTAAAAATAGTAGCGTAACTATTGTTGCCAGCTAACTGGAGATTTTCCTTTTGGAACAAGTTTTCCGCTTAGCACTTTCATTAAGGTTTTAAGACTCTGACTAGACACCCTTGGGCCAGATTCATCGCTGTTGGTATCGATTAGCGCACTTTTCTCTAATGAATTGTCTTGTAAAGCATTCGACTGTTTCGACTCTGGCAAAACTGTTACTGCATAGTCATAAGTTGCAATGCCGATATCTGCATAGTCCATTGCCGCCTTAGCGGTGTAAGGCATTCTCATTGCAGCAAAAATTACTGTTTTGCCGTGCGACCTTGCCAGCTTCATTGCATATGCGCCAAAGGCGTTTAACTGCGCTCCACTTGCCCTATTTGCGAGTTGCGAGGCTAGATCTAACCCACCAAGCTCATAGCTGGCGTGAAGTGGCGTAATATCACCCACAATGAGTGCATCAGATTGCGTGATTAACCGCGATACTAACCCTTTATTCGGCAGCTCGATGAGCGGCAAACACGCGTACTGAGCATTAACGTCGACAGCAAGTAACGCGTCTTCAAGGGCTAAGCATCGCGCTGCGTCTGGCATAAGCGCTACCCACTTCATTGCTTTCACGGGAAGTTTATTTTTTCCAAACAATAAGGTGACAGACGACTCAGAAAGCGCTTTCTCGATTTGCTTTCCTTTTAAATACAGTGCATTGGCATTCTCTTCTAAATAGCCTGCTGCTTTCGATTTTGGGATAACCTTGTCACTGCGTAGAGTAGTCTCACCGGTGTTCGCCTGTGCTTCATTAAGCCACCACGACATAGGTTTACTCACGTACCGGCCTAATTGATGATGTAACTTCATCCGCAACACCCGTTGGTGTGACGCTGTTAACCGTTCCATCTTTTGCTTATCTTTCACCGTTCGCATTGCAAGGCTATTTAGCATGGCTTTAAATGCCGCTATGTCTCGTTGATTGCGAATGGTATATGGCATAAGTGCAATGTCTGCCCCCGCGTCAAAGGCCATCATCACCGCCTCTTCTTGCGTAAAAAATTGTGATATGCCCGCCATATCCAACGCGTCGGTTACAATGAGTCCATCGAAGCCTAAACGGTTGCGTAACATGTCGGTTAAGATGCGCTTAGACAAGGTGGCCGGCACAATTTGCAGTTCGCCCTGTTTGTTTTTGATGGTGGTATTATCTAGGGATGGATATTGAATATGAGCGCTCATCACCATGGCTGGCGGTGTGTCGCTATTAATAATATTAGCGAATGGAAGCAAGTCGCCAGACTGTGCTTGTTTAAGCGAATGGTCAACCAGCGGTAGTCCCGAATGACTGTCTACGCGAGTATCCCCATGACCAGGAAAATGTTTAAGCGCGCTTAATACCCCAGCTTTTTGCATAGCAGACACAAAGGCTTCACCAAGTTCTGCGGTTTGTTCAGGACTTTCACCAAAGCTACGAACGTTAATAACGGGGTTATTGGGTTCGCTATTAATATCTACAGAAGGGGCGAAGTTAGTGTTTATCCCCAGCGGCAGCAATGTTCTGCCTATGTGCTCACCAATGTTGCTAGCAAACGCATTACCATGTTGATGCGCAGACGCCCCAATAGCCAAGTTACCCGCAAAAGCGGGTAATATAGTGGTAGGTAATCGAGCCACCCGCCCACCTTCTTGGTCAACAGCAATAAAGAGGGCTTCTTTTCCCGCCTGTCGCATGTTGGCCTGTAGCTCGTAATTCATTGTTACAAGCTGCTTGGCGCTATGAATATTTTCACTAAAAAGTATTACGCCGCCAATATTTTCACTACTGAGTAAGTTTAGTAATGGCTGCGGTATGGACGTAACAGGCGTTCTGCATTGCTTGGATAAGGTATCATCTTGGCAAAAATAACGTAAATCCAACATCATTTTTTGCCCTATCATCAACTTGGCTTTTGTAAGCTGAGCATCACTGACTTCACTGTTGGCGCTGCTAGGTGTAAAACTAGCGCTAAAATCAGATGCGAAACAAGGCACAGCTACTGCCGTAATAAAACCAGCAATGAATAGGCTTTTTCTAAAAAGCGTTAACGCAGAGAGTACTGAACGACTTGATGTTATAACGGGGGTTTTGGTTTTATTAAATGTGAAGAACGACAATGTTTATCTAATCCTTGGTAACAACGCACACAATACGGTACGCTACTATTAATTAGGAAGCTAGCAGAACGCTAACTGCTCTGATCACCGCTAAACCCGCAGTTTCTCTGCGAGTTAGTCACGTTAATGAGCGCTCCCCTGGCGCTAAGTCAATACGTTTAGATTTGGAAAGTAGTATGGATTGGATGTCAGTCATCCCCCCAATTGTGGCTATTGCCGTTGTATTTTGGAAAAAAGAAGTCATTCTCGCACTGGCCCTTGCTGTGCTTTGCGCGGAAACGCTGATATTGATCAATACAGATTTAAGCGGCACTTACCTTGCGCCGATTAATGCGATTGAAAGAGTGGTTGGCACAGCCTCTAGCCCAGGTAACACAAGGGTATTATTATTTTCAGTATTAGTTGGTGCACTACTAGCCTTTATTCGCGATTCTGGCGGTGTTACCGCTACCGTTAACTTTCTGGTTGGCAAAGGCGTAGCCAAAACTCGTAAACAGGTGGGCGGACTGACTATGTTTACCGGTATTGCGGTGTTTATCGAATCGAATTTAAGCGTGCTGACTGCGGGTATATTTGCCAGAGGTTTATATGACCGGTTTGGAATGAGCCGCGCTCGCCTTGCCTACATTATTGACTCTACCAGTGCGCCAGTTTGTATATTAATACTCCTTAACGGTTGGGGCGCGTTTATATTAAGTCTGCTAGATGCCTACGAACTGCCCGCCTCTTCTGCCTCCATTTTATGGGGCAGCGTTGTATTTAATTTTTACGCCATTTTTACTCTTCTTATTGTCGCCTACACTATATCTGCCGACAAAGTACACGGCCCAATGCTAGAAGAAGAAAACGCGCTTTCTCACACCGACGTCACGCAGCACTCTGAACCGGCTACTAAAGCGCGCTTTATGATAGCGCCTTTACTGGTGATGGTATTTAGCATGGTGGGCTTTATGTTCTGGACTGGTAACGGCACGCTTTCACAAGGAAGCGGCAGTAAATCTGTACTTTACGCCACAGCGCTCGCTACTGCCCTTGCGTATTTCTTGCTGTTGTTTCACAAACGATTCACCCACAAAGAAGCGGTAGAGATTGGCTTTAAAGGCATGGGCGAGCTTCTGCCCTTGGTTACCATTGTATTGCTTTCTCTTACCCTTGGTAATAGCTTAAAAGACTTAGGAACAGGGGTGTTTGTTGCTGGCGTAGTGGGCGAATACCTTCCTATTGTGTTTATTGTGCCAATGCTATTTATTGCCGGTGGCGTGATGTCTTTTACCACGGGCACCTCGTGGGGCACTTTTGCTATTCTTATTCCTATTGGCGTACCGCTAATACAAAGTTTAGGACTACCCCCATCGCTGGTTATTGCGGCTATTTTGGGAGGCGGTATATTTGGCGATCATTGCTCGCCTATTTCAGATACAACAGCGGTTTCTTCTCTGGCAGCAGGGTGCGATGTACTTACCCATGTTAAAACACAAATACCCTATGCGCTTTTCGCCGGTGTACTCACGCTAATTGCATACTTCATTGCTAGCGTCATTATGATTGGGTAACCCCCATTTTTGCATTAACTAGGAGCTATACATGACTGGACGGATAATATTTAATGCCTGGATGCTAAAAGCAGCAATGCTTGTTGGCGTCATAGCACTAGGAGCAGGCTGCACTTATACGGCTTCTTCTGATGCTGGTCAGTATGAAAATGATAATGTTAAAAGCCCAATGACGCAGCAGGCTGTTGCTATGCCAGATAGCTACAGTGCCGATGCTGCAATGGCAGTATTACAAGAAGGCGGTAACGCCATTGACGCCGCGATTGCTGCACAATTTGTATTGGCAGTCACCTTGCCTGAGGCAGGCAACATTGGTGGCGGTGGCTTTATGACCATTAAGTTTGAAGACACTACAGACTTTCTCGACTATCGGGAAATGGCGCCTCAACAGGCTCACCGCGATATGTATTTAGACGATAACGGTGACGTAAAACCTTACGAATCGCTTTTTGGTGCAAAAGCCTCCGGTATTCCGGGCACGGTTGCAGGAATGTGGGCCGCCCATAAAAAGTATGGCACGCTAAGCTGGGAACGCTTACTTGCCCCTGCAGTGCAATTAGCTGAAGACGGTTTTGTTGTGCACGACAAGCTAGCTAATAATATTTCAAACTACATTAGCCGAACTCAAAATAACGGTATTAACAGCAACTTTGCAGACTATTTTCAACAGGCTAAAGCCAATACCGTATTCAAACAACCTGAACTGGCGGCCACGTTAAAAACCATTCAGTTAAAAGGCAAAGAGGGCTTTTACTCAGGCGAAGTGGCTAACCTTATTGTGGACTTTATGAAGCAGAATAAGGGCTTAATTAACCACGATGACCTAGCGGCCTATAAAGCAGTGTGGAGAAAGCCACTCCAATTGAGCTGGCAGGGATATGAGTTAGTGACTGCCCCGCCGCCAAGCTCAGGCGGTGTCGCTGTAGCACAGTGGATTGGTATGCTTGAGGCCTACACAGCGCAGCACGAACTGCCAGCCCACAACAGCAGCGAATACATTCACATAATGTCGGAAATTGGTAAGCGTGTATTTGCCGATAGAGCTGAATACTTGGGCGACCCAGACTTTGTAAACGTGCCTGTTGCCGCCCTTACCCAGCCACAGTATATTGCGGCGCGGGCAAAGGATATTCAACCAGACACCATTTCAAAAACCATCACGATTAAGCCTGGCCTTCCTGAAAGCGAAGATACCACCCACTTTTCAATTATGGATAAGTGGGGTAATGCCATTGCCAATACCACCACTATTAACCTGACTTTTGGTAGCGGTGTAGTGGTTAGCGGCGCAGGCTTCTTACTTAACGACGAAATGGATGACTTCAGCGCCAAGCCAGGCGTGCCCAACTTTTTTGGCGCGATAGGCGGCGAGGCTAATGCTATTGAACCTTACAAGCGTATGCTGTCTTCGATGACGCCAACCTTGGTGAAAAAAGACAATGACGTGGTGCTGGTGACCGGCTCTCCAGGGGGAACCACCATTATTTCATCGGTAGCGCAGTCGTTATTAAATGTGTTGCTGTACGACATGAGCGCCGAAGATGCCGTTAATGCGCCCCGTTTTCATCACCAACTATTTCCGAAAGACACCATTAGAATGCACGATGGTTTCAACAAGGACACATTGAAAAACCTTGAAAGCATGGGGTATATCATTGACAACCGACGCTTTGGTGATACACACCTTATTAAGCGAACTGACGCAGGTATTGATGCAGCATCAGAGGCCAGCGGCAGAGGAAAAAGCATTGTCGCTGCCTCTAACTAGGGCGTACTGACCTAGTGTTCAAAGCACGATAAAATAGTGAAAGCACTAGAGTAAAAGTGCGGCATCGATGGGTATATACTCCGATGCCGCTTTTTGCAGGCTTTCTGCCGTTAGCGCCGGTACACCATATACAGAGACTTTTTTGCCCTTGGCGTTCAGTGCCTCCACGAGTATATCGAAGTCGCCATCGCCAGATACCAGCACCACTTCATCGGCATTGTCGGCGTATTGCAGTGCATCAACGGTAATGCCAACATCCCAATCACCTTTTGCTGACCCATCGGCACGTTGAATAAAAGGTTTGAGCTTTACATCAAAGCCAATAGCCCGAAGTATATTTTGAAATTCCCGCTGTTTGTTATCGCCCTTATCTATTGCATAGGCGAATGCATTGACAATATCGCTATTGGCGTTAATTCGCTGCCAAAAGCGGTTGTAGTTAAAGTTGCGTTTGTACGCCTGACGGCAGGTGTAATAGACATTTTGCACATCGACTAAAATAAGAACTTTCTGCAAATTATTTTTACCCACTTGATTTATACTCTCTTGTTTTTTACTCGTCTGGTTTAGACTCGCCTGATTCTGACTGGCTTTGAGAAAATGAAATGAGAATGACATTACCCAGGTAATGTCACTACACTGAGGGTGTGCTGCTAAAGCGTTAGGTGTAGCGCTTTGAGCGTCAAGCCATGAGCCTGAACTTTAAGCTACGAGGCAAACAGCTGATTGATGTCGGCAAACGCTTTAAACTCTAATGCATTGCCGAAAGGATCTTTGAAAAACATAGTGGCCTGCTCTCCAGGCTTTCCCTTAAAACGAATGTAAGGGGCAACAATAAACTCAATATTAGCCGCCTCTACCTTTTCTGCTAGTTCCTGCCATACCCCCATTGTTAGCACTACGCCAAAATGAGGCACAGGCACTGCGTGATCGTCTACGCCATTATAGGAAGGTGGCGAGGGCATTTCATTTACGCAGTGGGTAACTAGCTGATGACCAAAGAAATTCCAATCTATCCACTGGGTATCGCTACGCCCCTTCTCACAGCCAAGCAATTCGCCATAAAATCGATTGGCATCGTCTAAGTTTGTTACTGGAATAGCTAAGTGAAACGGCTGTGTCATCAAACGTCCTATTATAAAAATTTCTTGAGTAGCGACAGTTTAAATTTAGAAAACGGCGCGTATCTAAAGGGGACATCTAGCGCAAATGACCGCTTCATTACTGTTTTCAAATGGCTAAAGGTATCGAACCCTGCACGACCATGATAACTGCCCATACCGCTATTACCAACACCGCCAAAGGGAAGTTCGGGATTGGTCATAAATAACATGGTGTCGTTTGTACAAACGCTACCGGAGCTAGTGGCACTAATAATTCGGTCGAGCACCTCGTCGCTGTCGCTAAAAGCATAGAGCGCAAGGGGTTTAGCACCGTCATTCACTAACGCAACACCATCGTCTAACGACGGTACCGTGACTATGGGTAAAATAGGCCCAAAGATCTCTTCTTGCATAATAGCACTATCAAGACCCGGCTCGAGTACTAAGGTGGGCACCATTGCCGGGCGCTCTTCATCAAACTCGCCGCCATAAACCACGTTCACGTTATCTAAATAACTGCGTAAACGACTTAAATGGCGTTTGTTGATAATGTTGCCGTAATCTGGCGAGGCGAGTGCCGATTTACCATATTGCTTTTTAAGCTCTTTTCTAATGGCATCGATGAGGGGCTGCTCAAAGCCCTTTTCTACAATGATGTAATCTGGGGCTACACAGGTTTGCCCTGCGTTCATCCACTTACCCCAGACAATGCGCCTAGCGGTAACCTTCAAATTTGTATTTTTATCGACAAAGCACGGACTTTTACCGCCAAGTTCAAGGGTAACCGGAGTAAGATAACGGGCCGCTGCACTCATCACAATTTTGCCAACGGCCTCACCGCCGGTGTAGAAGATATGATCCCATTTGCAAGCAAGTAACGCAGTTGCCTCTTCTTTACCACCTTCTATCACCTCTACACAAGACACATCCATGTATTGAGGGATAAGCTTTGCCACCAGCGCCGACGTTTGTTCTGCAAGCTCAGAGGGCTTTAATACGGCGCAGTTACCCGCCGCCAGTGCGGCAATATAAGGCGCTAGCAATAGCTGTAACGGATAGTTCCAGGCACCAATGATAAGCACTGTGCCCAGCGACTCAGGCTGCTGAAAGCTTTTTCCTGGCCACGCTACCATGGGAGTTGACACCTTGCGAGGCTTAACCCATTTGTCTAAATGCTTAAGGGTGTGATCGATATCGGACAATAAAAAACCTTGCTCGGCAACCATGGCCTCGGTTTCACATTTGCCCAAATCCGCTTTAAGAGCCTCTAACAACGCCTCTTGGTTGTCTTCTAACATGCGCTTTAATGCCAACAATTGATTCTTTCGCCAGTCAAGAGACTGTGTTTTTGTGGTGCGATAGCTAGCGTTTAGCTTTTTAACATTGTCGATAAAACAAATACCCGGTTCGATAGCATGAAGAGTAGGTCTAGTTGGCATATGAAGGCTCCGCTGGCGTTGTCAGCTCGAAAAAATTCGACGTTCTATACTCTATTAATAGGTATGTTCTGCTGCAACGCAACTAAATTGTTTATTAATGTTCGCTCGTTGCCGTATTTTATTAGCGCGTGATTAGCGCTTTTTGCCCTTTGCAGCGCATTTTTATGGCGCTTTTAGGGCTGCTTAGACAACTATGTCGATGTTATCTACTTTGTTTCGCGCATAAAAAAACCTAGCACAGGCTAGGTTTTTTTGATGTATCGGCTTAAGAATACAGCGGCGGCTGCATACTTAAGCTAACGTTTCGTTGCATTAGGCATCATAAGGATGACGTAGCACGATAGTCTCGTTTCTGTCTGGGCCTGTTGATACGATATCGATTGGCACACCTGTTAACGCTTCTAAGCGTTTGATGTAGTTTTTCGCTGCTTGCGGTAAGCCTTCAAACTCTGTTACACCATAGGTGTTGTCAGACCAACCCGGCATTTCTTCGTATACCGGTGTTATCTTATCGTAGCCATCAGCAGCCATAGGCGGTACGTCTTTCACATTACCGTCAGCGTCTTTGTAGCCTACACAAATTTGAAGCGACTCCAAACCGTCAAGTACATCAAGCTTGGTCAGGCAGAAGCCTGTGATAGAGTTAATCTGCACTGCGCGTTTCATGGCCACAGCGTCAAACCAACCTGTGCGACGCTTACGACCTGTCGTTGCACCGAACTCATGACCTTTAACACCTAAGTGCTGACCTACTTCACAATCTAGCTCTGTAGGGAATGGACCAGAACCAACACGGGTTGTGTAGGCTTTTACAATACCTAGCACGTAATCAAGCTTCAATGGACCAAAGCCTGCACCTGTTGCCACACCGCCTACTGTGGTGTTCGACGAGGTAACATAAGGATAGGTACCGTGGTCAATATCAAGCAGCGTACCTTGAGCGCCTTCAAACATGATTGGCAAACCGTTTTTGTCGGCTTTATCAAGTTCGTCGGTAACATCAATAACCATTGCTTTAAGAATATCGGCAACTTCCATCGCGCCTTTCAACGTTTCGTCAAAATCGACAGCTTCTTCACCGTAATATTGAGTCAGCGTAAAGTTATGCACATCTAGCACTTCTTTTAGCTTGGCGGCAAAGTCTTCAGCATTAAACAAATCACCCACGCGAAGACCGCGACGAGCCACTTTGTCTTCGTAAGCTGGACCAATGCCGCGACCGGTTGTACCGATGGCTTTAGCGCCTCGCGCCTTTTCACGAGCAACATCGAGTGCTACGTGATAAGGAAGAATCAGAGGACAAGCTTCACTAATTTTCAAACGCTCACGCACAGGAACACCACGCTCTTCTAGCATAGTGACTTCTTTCATAAGTGCGTCTGGGCTTAACACAACACCATTACCAATTATGCAGGTAACGTTGTCACGTAAGATGCCTGATGGGATTAAGTGAAGAACGGTTTTTTCACCGTCGATTACTAGAGTGTGACCTGCGTTGTGTCCGCCTTGGTAGCGAACAACATATTTTGCGCGATCAGTGAGTAGGTCTACGACCTTTCCTTTACCCTCGTCACCCCATTGAGTGCCGAGTACCACAACGTTCTTTGCCATGAATCATATGTGTTAAAAAATTAGGCGGGGATTCTACAAAATTCTACGCAAAGTATCATCTATTTTTCGAACAAAAATGCGCCACAGAACGCCCTTTGGTGTGAAGATATTTTGTCAATGCACTCATAAAGCAAGGTACAAACTCCACTAACCCTATATTTTATAAAGGGTTAACGGGTAACGTTTTTTATTCGCAAGCGGGATAAACTGAACAAACGGTCAATAGAATTAAAACCGTCTTTCTTATGCTTTTATTAAAGTGCTCATTGAGCTACGAAAAAAACAGGAGTAACAGTGTACCAAAAATAACCAACACACCACCTATTTGACGAAGTTGATTACTGGGCTGCTGGCTTATTTGCAGCAAGTAATTGCGCCATTTATTGGGAAATAGCAATGGTCCTATTCCCTCTATAATAAGCACCAGCGCCAGTGCAGGTATAAACCATGACATTTCCCTCTCCTTTCTTTAGCGAATTCAGCAAGCAGCCTTAGTTGACAAGCTATGAATAAGTTTACAAGGGTAACCGCTGAGGGAAAAGGACGCTATCAAATAGTGCGTTACACCTTGCTAAGAGCATTCAAATCTACATAGTCTGGCGTATGGTATAAGCCAAATCCAAAGCGCAATCGATTTCCTCGGTAATCGGTGAGTATATTTTGCGCTTTTAAAGCATTCGCTAACTGCTGGGTTTCATCAGCACTATCAAATTCAAAGGTTAGAAAATGCCCCCGTACGTTGTCATCTTTAACCACTAACGCCTGTCGGTTAATCTGCGTGTGGCCGTTTGCATCTAGCTGAGCTAAAAAGTGACGCTGCATGCCCATAACGTGCTCGTCAATTTTCTCGACACTGAGGTGGTGCGCTTCAAACAACTCTAGTACTGCACGCAAGCGGTACAGCGCAGTAAAGTCCATCGTGGCGCCGGCAAACCGCATGCCGTCGGTACTGTATTGGACCTCCCCCGAACGAGGCTTATCTAACGTACCAAATTCGGCAAACCACCCGGTGTACACAGGGCGCAACGCACAGCCTATAGGAATATGAGCAAAACACGCCCCCTCTCCGGCCTGCGCGTATTTGTAGCTTCCCGATAAATAAAAAACTCTGTCTTCTATATGTTTAAGGTTTGTAGGCTTTGCCATAAACCCATGATAACCGTCTACCACGATTAGCGTATCGTCATTCGTTACACTAGCAACAATACTGTCTACGTCATCTACCACGAAGCCTGAATTGAAAAACACATGACTAAAAAACACCAGATCTGGCTGATGCTCATTAATAGCAGCTTTAAAACGCGCGCTAAAAGTATCGTAAGGTTGGGTGGGCACGCTGATAAGATTAATATTGTCTTGTTCATTCATGCGGGTGACTTGCCGCTGAAAGCTATGAAATTCGCTATCTGTGGATACAATGGTCACTTCGCGAGAGTAATCTAAGCAGCTCATTATGCGATACAGTAACTCATGGGTATTAGATGCAAACACCAGCTGTTCTGGTGCGCTAGTACCGATGATTTCACTTATCTTGCTTTGTAATTCGGGAACGAGTGTTTCAAAAAAATAGCCCCACTTTGCATCAACGTAGCGGGCGCTATCATCCCAGTATTGAAGCATGGCCTCGCGAGTACAGTCTGGCCAAAAATAATGACTGTGGCACGCGTAATGTTGCTTGCCCTCATTTGCCTCGAGGAATCTGGTATAAAAATGCTGATAGGACATAATGAATTACTCTTACTTTGACAACACTTAACTTACCAAAACCTATCAGCGGTGACATGAAAACAGCAAACTAAACTCTCCCTAAGTGTAAAAAGTTTAATCCATAGTATGAATATTTATACCTATGTAAGTTTTAAAACCCAGAATATATGCTATAAAATAAGATAACAGTATAAAATATCATACGCTTCACATTAACTCTCGTTAGGCACACACTTTCAAAAACAGGGTGGTTATAAAAAAGAAATGCAGTTCCCTCCTTACGGCAATTACTCTGTGGACATTTCTGGCAATGTGTTAGAAGTGTTTGCCTTAGGCGCGTGGAATTTAAAGACCACCCAGCTATTTGTTGAAGAGATGCATTCGTTGATTAAACGCTTTGATGGTGAACCTTGGGCAGCATTGATGGACGGTAGGCGTTGGGTGCTGGCTACACCAGATTGTCAGGCGTACCTTTCAGGGGCCATTAAGACCAACATTGCTATGGGGCTGTGCCGCTCTGCCTATGTACTAGATAGTGGCATGGTTAAGAAAGCCCACCTTGAGCGAACTCACCCGTCTAAACAAAGAGATTCAGAATTTCCTCACTACGAACGGCAGTATTTTAAAAAGTATTTTGAAGCGCTTAACTGGCTAGATACGCAGGGGTATTCACCTATCTTATCCAAACTATAATTAAAAACAGCATAGCCTTAACAGCTGCGGTTAAGACTATACCTTATGCCATTTAGTAAAGCAGGCTGTATACCTTTCTGCGGTATTCAGATTTGAGCGGGTCGCCATCTGGCAGCGCGTTCATCATATCCATCATCAGTTTGCGAGCATTGCCGAAACCAAGCTCCTTCTTTAACACCGCATAGAGCAGTGCAAGCGCATCTTGCGCTTTATTGGCCTGCTGTAGCTGAACGGCCAAATCCACCTTTGCTTGTAAATCATCTGGGTTCGATTCGACTACCGACTGCAGCTGTCGTATTTCTGGAGTATCGGCCGCTTGCTCCGCCAGCTCTATTTTTCCATTTAAAGTTTGGTAGCGGGAGTCTTGATCCACTAGCTTAATTTCTGACAATAGCTGCTTAGCCACATCGATTGAACCGGTTTCTATAAAGCAGTCGATAAGCATGTACTTAGCGTTCACATTGCTTTCGTTAAGTGCCAGCGCCTCTTTTGCAGCCGGCAGTGCTGCTGCATAGTCGCCCTGCTGAATTGCTTTACCCGCAGTGGCAAGCAGTTCGTCTTCAGGATTAGGCAGGTATTTACCTAACATTTCGCGTATTTGCGGCTCGCCCTGCACACCGGCAAAACCATCTACAGGTTGACCGTTTTGCACTACCATCACGGTGGGCAGATTGCGAATTCCAAACTGAGCTGCCACCTCTTGTTGTGCTTCACAATCAACTTTCGCCAGTATCATGTGCTCACTGTATTCACCGGCAAGTTTCTCTAAAATTGGCTGTAGGTCTTTGCATGGCTCGCACCACGGAGCCCAAAAATCGATAAGCACCACTTTCTCTTGCGACGCTTCAACTATAATTTGTTGAAAGTTCTCGACGGTAATATCAACAATGGTTGCCTGAGTATTAGCAATCATATTTTCCATAACGGGTGCCTTTTGTTTAATCATTATATGCAAAGGAATATGGGGTAGTTAGACACAAAATACAAGGCTAAGCGCATATCCTATTTATAGGCAGTAATGACAGACAAAGTAGAAAAAACATTGTCGTATTTATGACATTATTTGACAAAGCACCATGTTAAATTAGTGTAAATAGTAAGAACAAGCGCTTCGCCTTAGTAAGCGATGACGTATATAAATAAGGCAGAAAATTATGAGCAATGAAATATCGTCTGATTCCCGCTTTAGCTCTTTTGCAGAGTTTTATCCGTTTTACTTAAAAGAACACAGCGACGCCACTTGCCGCACGCTACACTTTATTGGCTCATGGCTTGTTCTGGGAATTATCGCCACAGCCATATTCACTAACGTGTTAATTTACCTTTGGTTGATTCCCCTAGTGGGATATGGATTTGCTTGGGTGGGTCATTTTTTCTTTGAAAAAAATAAACCCGCTACCTTTAAATATCCCCTTTACAGCTTTATAGGCGACTGGGTAATGTTTAAAGATATTTTGGTAGGCCGGATTAGCCTCAGAAACTAGCCAAAATAATTAGCCTTAACAGTTAGCCTCAATAAGCAGTTTCTGCGCGCGCCCCAATACAAAGGCAGTGCGCTGTTTGTCACACTAAAGGGTAAGTTTGCCGCACAGGCTTTACACAATTTAAAGCAACAGGCTATGGTAAGAGAAATGATCGTTACCGAATCATTCTCTGCATTAAAAATAAAAAGGAAAACCTATGTCTGCTTACCGCTTGGTAAATCGCAAACGTAACTTCGCGTTATGTGCTGCGATGACGGCTATATGCGCTGCCCTAACGCCAGTATCTGCTGCTGATAGCGTTGGTGTTGAAAGCCCAACTGATAACGCACCCAACGTGCTAACCTACAACGACACATTCAATTTAGAGTTTGTTTCTAATCCGCAGTTCATCAATGATGACACCGTTATTTATAGCCGTCAGAGCTTAGACATTATGTCTGACAGCAGGCAAAGCAGGCTGTGGCAGGTTGATATAAGCTCAGGTAAACATCGTCCATTCATTGCGCAAGATGAAAATATTTCTCAAGCCACACTGTCTCCCGACGGTACTGTTATCGCCTATACCAAAGCCGTTGATGGACGCGCTCAGCTGCACTTGTATTACCTTGATTCAAAGCAATCTGTACGCCTTACCAACAGCGACGAAGCGCCATCTAACTTAACCTGGTCTCCTGATGGCAAGTCACTTGCCTTTAGCCTTTTTACCGAAGAAAAAAACGCCCCAATATTCACCGGCATGCCGGCAAAGCCAGAGGGAGCCAAATGGGCAGAACAAGCCACCTATATTGATACCACGCAATACCGCGGCGACGGGCGAGGCTATTTACGGGAAGGGTATAACCAAATCTATGTTCTTCCTGTTGAAGGCGGCACGCCGAGACAATTGACGGATGGAAAGTTTCCCAGCGGTGGTTCGCTTTCATTTTCAAAAGATGGTGATTGGATTTATTTTGCCACGCCTCATCGAGAAGATTATGCTCTGCATCCTTACTTTAGTGATATCTACAGAGTCAATGTCGCTACCGCTGAAAGTGAGCAAGTGACCAGCATGGAAGGACCTGAGGGCTCACCCGCCTTAAGCCCTGACGGTAAATATCTCGCGTTTACCCATGTTAACGATAGAAAATTGTCTTATCAAAACAATGACCTGCTTGTGATGAAGCTAAGTGACGGCAAAATAACCCGTCTCACCTCTTCCCTTGACCGTGCTATCGGCGACTTTACGTGGCGTAAGAATAGTCGAGGGCTTGTTTTTTCATACCTCGATAAAGGTGACAATAAACTCGCAGCAGTGAACCTTAAAGGCGACGTGAAACCATTGGACGTTGCCATAGGTGGTCAATCACTAGGTAGACCGTATACATCGGGGGCCTTCGCCATGAGCGATGAAGGTACCATTGTGTATACCAGCGCAGCTCGAAATATGCCGGGCGATCTTACTTTGTATCGCACCCGCGATGACGATAGAGCCTTAACACACCTCAACGACGATACACTGGGTCATAAGGCACTTGCAGAGGTGATTGATGTATCGGTAACTTCTAGCGTTGATGAGCGAAACATCGATGCTTGGATAGCACTACCACCCGGTTTTGATAGCAGTAAAAAATACCCATTTATCTTAGAAATTCACGGTGGTCCGCACGCTGCCTACGGCCCCCACTTCGCCATGGAAATACAGTTAATGGCGGCGCAAGGTTATGTAGTGGCTTGGTCTAACCCAAGAGGCAGTAGCTCTTATGGCGAAGATTTTGGCAACCTTATTCACCATAACTACCCATCTGAGGATTATAACGACCTTATGGACGTCGTCGATGCTGTCATCGACAAGGGTTATGTTGATACCGACAACCTATTTATTACCGGTGGCTCAGGAGGCGGTGTGCTCACGGCGTGGTCAATCGGAAAGACCGACCGCTTTGCAGCGGCCGTGGTTGCCAAGCCTGTGATTAACTGGATGAGCTTTGCTTTGACCGCCGATGCCTATCCGTTTTTCAGTCAATATTGGATGTCTGATATGCCGTGGAATATTGCCGACAAACTGTGGAAACGCAGCCCACTTTCATTAGTTGGCAACGTGACGACGCCCACTATGCTGTTAACCGGTGAGTCTGATTACCGCACGCCGATTAGTGAGTCTGAACAGTATTACCAGGCGTTAAAGCTTCAGGATATTGATGCAGCCATGGTGAGAATACCTGGCGCTTCACACGGGATAGCAAGCAAGCCATCTCGCCTTATTCAAAAGGTGGGGAATATTCTTGAGTGGTTCGAGCGCTACAAAACCACACCCGACGGTGAAGATAAATAAACTTCGCGCTTCAAATAAAAAGCCGAGCTAGCGCAAATTCGCTAGCTCGGCTTTTTGGCTTGCTTTTTTTGCTTGCTTTTTTGCCAAGCCCTGTCTTACCTGTGATGATAAGAGAGTCGACTGACCTATTGCGTCACTCGCATTGGCACTGACCTTAACACTGCCGTTGGCAGTAACACTATTTGGTCAGCTTTAGCACCTTGCCATTTGGCGCATCCGTTAACAGATAAATTGCACCTGCTTCGTCAACCTCAACATCTCTGATGCGAGCGCCGTTATCTCGTAGGTATTCGTGCTGCTCTGTGGGTTTTCCATCTACCACATCGATACGACGAAGATGAGTAAACTTCAACGACCCCACAAGAATGTCGCCCTGCCATTCTTTAAACATGTCACCGGTATAAAATACGAGTCCACTAGGAGCGATTGAAGGGTCCCAATAGAGCCAAGGTTGCTCCATGCCTTCCATGTGAGTTCTATCGCTGATGATCTCGCCACTGTAATCAATGCCATAGGTGATTTCAGGCCAGCCATAGTTAGCGCCGTTTTTGATTATGTTTATTTCATCGCCGCCTTTGGGACCATGCTCCATTGCCCAGACCGCACCGGTATCGGGATGAACCGTTACGCCCTGAACATTTCGATGACCAAAACTGAATACTTCCGGCGCATCACCGTCAGTGAAAGGGTTACTTTCAGGTACACTGCCATCGCGATTAATGCGCACTATAGTACCGAAATGATTATCCGTATTTTGTGCTTCCTTCATGTATTTGTAGCGATCGCCAAGGGTGACATACAGTGACTTTTCAGCATCAAACACCAAACGACACCCAAAGTGAAAACCATTGTCGATAACAGGCGAAGCGCTGAATATTACTTCTATATTTTCGAGCCCATTGTCTATCAGTGTCGCCTTCGCCACACTGCTGCTGCTGCCAGGCTTACCATCATCAGAGGGTTTGCTGTAGCAAAAATACACCGTATTATTTTCGCTGAAATCAGGGTCGATAGTAATATCCAGCATTCCGCCTTGATTGTTTGCAACAACCTCTGGCACGTTTTCTAGCCTGTCTGATAACTCGCCGCTTTGTGACAACCTACGAATACCACCAGAGCGTTCAGTTACTAGCATATCTTGATTAGGTAGAAACGCCATTCCCCACGGATGCTCAAGCCCCTGCGCGAGTGTCGTTACTTTCATCCCGTTATCTTTTGTGCTAATGACCTTGTCTGAGTCGTTGTGACTATTTGCCATCACGCCTTGGCTGACTGCCAAACTGATACTACAAAGGCCAAGTAACCCCGCTGTAAATTTTTTCATCTGTGCCTCAATGTTTGCTATTGCTCTTATCGATGTCGCTTTTTGAATGCCGTATTTTTTAATGCGCTATCGTAGATACATCTTTTGCTTTGTATCTACTGCTCTGCATTTAGCCTTCTATATCCAGCTTTCTATATCTAAAGAGGACGAATATAACTTAGTGAAGTGACAATTATACAAAAAAGGGTACAGCATGGCTGTACCCTTTGTTTTATTCGTCCCGAGATATCTGGAAGTGCTCTCTTTTTGCCGAGCTTTCTTTTTGCCGAGTTTTCTTTCTACCGAGCACTCGTTAACGCAACCTTTTGACGCCTACTTTGGTAGCATTGCGCGAAGCATCCAGGCCGTTTTTTCGTGAACGCGCATTCTATCGCCGATAAGCGCAGATGAAGATTCATCATCCGCTCCTTGCGCTAGTTTCAAAGACTCTCTGCACGTTTTCACTACCTGCTCGTGGCCATGGGTAAGTAAACGCACCATTTCGGTAGCCTCTGGCACACCATCAACTTCTTCGATAGCACTTAGCTCGGCAAACGCTTTATACGTTCCCGGAGCCGCCACACCTAACGTACGAATACGCTCTGCAATTTCATCAACAGCTTCTGCAAGCTCGGTGTAGTGCTCTTCAAACATCAAGTGTAGTTCGCGAAACTGCGGGCCTTCAACATTCCAGTGAAAATTATGGGTTTGAAGGTATAACGTGTACGAGTCTGCCAATAGTTTTTTTAAACCATGTGCTACTTCGCCACGATCGCTTTCTGAAATTCCAATATCAATTTTGCTCATGTTTCGCTCCTTAACATACTGTTAAAACTAGTTAGTAGTAACGTTATCTATTCAACGATAGTACATCAACTTAATGCAGATAGAACTCGCATTAAGTTGATTGCAGCCATCTATTTTATAGATGTTAGACTGTTAATTTTCAACGTAAATGACACGAGTATTGGCCTCATCATAAAAACGTCACCGTGTTTAATGTCCGTGCTTATGCATACCTTGTGTATTGGCTTTTACAGGTAGAACCGCATGCAATGGCTCTTGCCCATCAAAACGAAGCGTTAGTTGCAATTCTCCTCCCTCGCTTAAACCATTTTTTAAACCTAAAAGCATTATGTGGTAACCACCGGATGTAAACTCGACATGTTTGTGAGCACCTATGGTCACACCATCAGTTAAGTGACGCATGCGCATAACGTCGCCTTCCATTTTCGTGGTGTGAATTTGCGCTTCGTCTGCCACTTTGGCGTCAACAGTAACACCGCTTAGTTGAAGGTCGTCGTCGCCATGATTATGCAGTGTAAAATAAGCAGCTGCAGTTTTAGCCATTGGGAAGGTTGCTCGGGCATAGCCATCTTTAAGGACAATGGGCGATTGGGAGTCTTTCACGTGCCCATGTTTTTTATGATGCTCATGGCCTTGGACGTGCTCATGGCTCTTGTCGTGCTCATGGTTTTTGCCGTGCTCATTCTCATGGCTGTGCTCACCATGAGCAAAAACAGTAGCCGAAGTAAAACACGTTAGGGCTAGCAGACAGCTAAATAATTTGCCATGAAACTGGCGAACATAGGAAGATAATGACATTGAGAAGTTGCTCCGTTGTGGTTAACGGAACTATATTACGTAAGAAATGCGTAATAACAAAGATAAATGGTGCCGACTGCCGGAATCGAACTGGCGACCTACTGATTACAAGTCAGTTGCTCTACCAACTGAGCTAAGTCGGCACACTATTTAAAACCGCTGCCTAGACAGCGGATGCGTATTCTAGCGATTAAATGGTTACTGTCAACCTTTTAATCGCGTTGCCTCAGCAACTAATTTGGGGAAGTACTCAAGGGGAAGGTATTGACTAAGGGCCATTAGCTTTTCACCAAGCTGATGGTAACTATCAGTTGTCACATTGATGTGGCCCATCTTGCGCTTGTCTCTTACCGATTTACCGTACCAATGCAGATGACTGCCATCGATACTCAAAAGCTCTCGAGAGAAACTGCTGCACCCGATAATATTCACCATTGCACTGGGTCCCAACGCTGATGTATCGCCTAACGGCAGTCCGCACACCGCTCTGAGATGATTCTCGAACTGACTGGTTATGGCGCCAGATTGACTCCAGTGACCTGAGTTGTGAACCCGCGGCGCTAATTCATTCACCAATAAGGTATCGTTTACTTGAAATAGCTCCACCGCCAGTACACCCACGTAGTCCATACCGTCGGCCAGAGTAGTAAAGATATCGTGTGCCTGTTGCTGTAGCGCCTCATCGACGTTTGTTGCAGGCGCAACAGACACATGTAACTGGCCCTGATGGTGCAAGTTTTCCGCAAGTGGGTAGGTGCGAATATCACCTTTGGCATTTCTTACACCAATGAGTGAAAGCTCGCGGTCGAAGGCAACCATTTTCTCAACAACTAAAGGCACATTTTCTAAATCTAGGCCCTGAAGAGACTGCTTTAACTCTGGTAATTCAGCGTCGTCTGACAAACGCCATTGGCCATAACCATCGTAGCCATCGCGACTGGCTTTTAAAATTAACTTACTGCCAAGCGCATCAACACATTCATCTAATTGGTCTAAGTGCGTAACAATTTTGTGCTCGCAATTTGCCACACCCATAGTCTGCAACAAGTGCTTTTCACGAACACGATCTGCACCCACCAAAATACTTTGAATATTGGGCATTAACTTATTGGTTTGCGCGGCAACTTCAAGCAGGCGCTCAGGAACGTGCTCAAATTCAACGGTTAGCGCATCAGCACCGTCTAACGCTTCATCAAGAGGGATATCTAGAGGGCTTTTACTTACCGGATGAACAACCGTGTCGTTGTTTACGTCAACGGCCTGTACATCAATACCTAACGGGCTACCCGCAAGATACATCATTTGTGCTAATTGACCTGCACCGTAAACGACGACTCTCATTCATCTAGCTCCAATGTGTTACTTGACGCTAGCACTGTCTCGGTTTGAGTTTTTCTAAAGGCAATAATCGCGTCTCGTACTGTCTCGTCTTGCAACGCAACAACTTGAGCGGCCAATAGCCCAGCATTGGCTGCGCCAGCTTCGCCAATGGCGAGCGTACCAACGGCAACGCCTTTAGGCATTTGCACAATTGATAACAATGAGTCTAAACCGCTAAGTGCTTTTGATTTTACCGGACACCCAAATACTGGCAAATGAGTATGCGCCGCAATCATGCCAGGCAAATGAGCAGCACCGCCGGCACCCGCAATAATGGCGCTAAAGCCTTCATCTGCAGCGTTCTCTGCGAACTCCACTAGTAAGTTTGGTGTTCTATGCGCCGACACGACTTTCGCGTCGAATTCGACGTTGAACGACTTCAGCATTTTTGCAGCCTGCTGCATGGTAGGCCAGTCTGAAGTTGAACCCATTACAATCGCGACTTTCGCCATCTAATGATCCTCGGAGTAGGTAAAATAGACAAGTTTTAAAAGCACGCGATTGTAGCGTAACTTGCGCAAAATTCCCACTTCAATTGCCTGTGGACAAGGCATCGCACTTCTGGATACAGAAAAACCAGATCGCCGCGATATTGCGTTTTAACATTGCGTTTAGCGCCAGAGGCCAGCTAAAAACCAGCTAAAAACAAAGTGAGTTTTATTATAAGCCCCTTAAGCACCATGTTTAGTTTTGCGCCATATAATCAAGTGTAAAGTTAGTCAGTAGTTTTACGCCCAATTTCATACCTTCATCGTCTACATAAAATTCTGGCGTGTGATGAGCGGGACTATCTTCTTCAGACACATCTAGGGGCTTTCCACCTACCCACACGTACAGGCCAGGCACTTGCTCTTGGAAGAAAGAGAAGTCTTCAGCACCTGTAACAGGGTTAGATAACAAGGTGTTTTCAACGCCGGCGGTGCGCTGCATTGTTGGCAACATGGCCTGCGTTAATGCGGGGTCGTTATACGTAATAGGATAAGAATAATCTAAGGGTAACGTGAGCTCTGCTTTGGCCCCCATACTTTCAGCGATGGCGTTTACCTTGCGAGGCAATGCCTCATAAATATGCTCACGGGCAGCCTTGTTCAACGTTCTAATAGTACCAACAAGCTCAACTTCATTAGGAATAATGTTAGACCTGTTACCACCGTGTATTGAGCCGATTGAAACAACAGCAGCATCGTCAATAAGCTTTAACTCTCTGCTAACAATGGTTTGTATAGACATGATCATTTGTGCGGCGGTGACGACGGGATCGACGCTTTTCCACGGGTAAGCGCCATGCGCCTGTTTACCGTGAATAACGATTTTAAACGGATCTACGGCAGCCATGGTGCCACCAGGCTTATAGCGCACTTTGCCCACATCAGTGTTTGCATTAATGTGCAAACCAAAAATCACATCCACATCAGGGTTTTTAAGTACCCCTTCCTTTACCATTACTTCGGCACCACCGGTTTCTCCCGCGGGTGCGCCCTCTTCTGCTGGCTGAAAGATGAACTTTACCTTGCCAGTAAGTTCGCTTTTTATACCGGTTAGGGTTTTAGCTGCGCCCATCAGCATGGCCATATGAGTGTCGTGACCACATGCGTGCATGACGGGCACGTCATTTCCATTGTATTCACCCATCTGTTCAGAGCGATAGGATAATTGGTTTTGCTCTTTAACAGGCAGCCCATCCATATCGGCGCGAAGCGCTACCACAGGACCTGGATTACCAGAATCGAGAATGGCCACTACGCCAGTTTTTGCAACGCCGGTTTGTACCTCTAAGCCCAGAGAGGTGAGGTAATTCGCAATGTAGTCTGCCGTTTTAAATTCGCGATTAGAAAGCTCAGGGAACTGGTGAAAGTGGTGACGCCATTTAATGACATCTGGCTCTACGTTGTTGGCCAAACTATCAACATCGACAGGTGCAGCGAATATGCTGGTAGATGCCGCAAAACTTGCGAAGGCTAACGTTGCTATCGTCCTAATCATAGTGTTTTTCCTCTGTTGTCTTTCCTTTTTTGTTTTATCCAGAATAGATCATCTTTCATAAGAACACACCACCAGCGTCAGCAGAAAAAAAGAAACGCAACTATTGAGATAAAAAACGGAGACAAAAAAAGCGCCTAGACTGGGCGCTTTTTTCAAATCATTCACTATTGCTAGCTTCTTTGTCTTCGCATTGCATCGAAGAACTCATCGTTCGTCTTCGTCATAGAGAGCTTACTAATTAAGAACTCCATTGCGTCGATTTCTGACATTTCATGAACAATTTTACGCAAGATCCACATTTTCTGTAGTTCATCTTGTTTCGTAAGTAGCTCTTCACGACGTGTGCCAGAACGATTAAAGTCGATAGCTGGGAACACACGCTTCTCCGCAATTTTGCGATTAAGGTGAAGTTCCATATTACCGGTACCTTTAAACTCTTCGTAGATAACTTCATCCATTTTAGAGCCGGTATCGATAAGTGCTGTGGCGATAATAGTTAAACTACCACCCTCTTCAACGTTACGGGCAGCACCAAAGAAACGCTTTGGCTTATGAAGTGCGTTTGCATCAACACCACCGGTAAGTACTTTACCTGATGATGGAATAACCGTGTTATAGGCACGAGCAAGACGAGTGATTGAATCGAGAAGAATAACCACGTCTTTTTTGTGCTCTACTAAGCGTTTCGCTTTCTCGATAACCATCTCTGCCACTTGTACGTGACGGCTTGCTGGCTCGTCGAACGTAGAGGCAACCACCTCACCTTGTACTAGGCGATGCATTTCAGTGACTTCTTCTGGACGTTCGTCGATAAGTAGTACCATCAATTCACATTCTGGGTGATTGGCAGCAATAGACTGTGCAATATTCTGTAGAAGCAACGTTTTACCGGCTTTGGGCGGCGCAACTATGAGTCCGCGCTGACCGCGACCAATAGGCGATGCTAAATCGAGAACACGCGCAGTAATATCTTCTGTTGAACCATTACCACGTTCCATGCGCAAACGATCTGCAGCATGCAAAGGAGTCAGGTTTTCAAACAAAATTTTGTTTCGCGAGTTTTCAGGCTTGTCGAAGTTTACTTCGCGAATTTTTAATAGCGCAAAGTAACGTTCGCTGTCTTTAGGAGGACGAATTTTTCCTGCAATGGTGTCACCAGTGCGCAAATTAAAGCGACGAATCTGGCTAGGCGAGACATAAATATCATCTGGACCTGCAAGGTAAGAAGAATCAGCTGAGCGTAAGAAGCCGAAACCGTCCTGTAAAATTTCTAAAACTCCATCTCCGAAGATATCTTCGCCACTTTTAGCGTGCGTCTTCAAGATAGAGAATATGATGTCTTGTTTTCTGGCGCGAGCCATATTCTCAAGGCCCATTTTCTCGGCCATGTTAACCAATTCGCTAATTGGTTTATTCTTTAATTCGGTTAAATTCATACTGGTGGGTCTTTGTGCTTGAGCTTCGCTTACAGGACTTTTGGTCACTCTGTTCTCGTTTAGATTTGGTATCGCCCGGATTTGGGCAGTTGCAGAATGCTGCTCGGATGAGCGCTGAGAGAAAAGTTAGCACTATATTTAACCAACGTCCAGCGATTTGGTCACTAAATGTTAATTAAATTGGGCTCACTATCCTAAAGTGTAATGCTATCTAGTGTGATGAAAAAAGCCGATGTAGGGGTTACCTACACCGGCTTTTCTGTATCAATTACAGGTTTTCGTTGAGAAATTCTGTTAACTGAGTTTTTGATAGCGCACCCACTTTTGTCGCTGCAACGTTACCATTTTTGAAAAGTAACAACGTTGGGATGCCACGGATACCGTATTTAGGCGGAGTTTCGTTATTTTCATCGACATTCAACTTGCCAACTGTTAACTTGCCATCAAACTCGATCGCAACTTCTTCTAAGATAGGTGCGATCATTTTACAGGGGCCACACCACTCGGCCCAAAAGTCAACTAGTACAGGACTGTCAGCATTGATAACATCTGCTTCGAATTTATCGTCAGATAACTGGATAATTTTGTCGCTCATTCTTTTCTCCATTGTTGGTCTGTCGCTGAGTCTTCTCAGCCTTACCATAAGTGTTATATAGAAACTGTTTTTTAATGCAAGCACTGATAAGCTATAAGCTATGCCTACTCATTTAACTGAAACTCATTTTTCTGACCTGCCGATCAACAGCAAAGTCGTTGACGCCTTGACGGCAGAGAATTTTTCGCATTGTACACCAATTCAGGCACTTGCACTGCCTCCGTTATTAGAGGGCCTCGATATTGCTGGCCAAGCTCAAACGGGCACGGGAAAAACCATTGCGTTTTTGGTCGCTACATTCCATTACCTGCTAAGCAAAGCAGAAAACTCAAGTAACAGCCAATTAGACGGTCCGCGTGCCATTATTATGGCACCTACACGAGAACTTGCTGTGCAAATTTATAACGATGCCAAATTGCTCAGTGAGCACACTGGAATATCGTTAGGGTTGATTTATGGGGGCGAAGGTTACCAAAGTCAACGTGAAACCCTAGAAGAAGGGGTGGATATAATTATTGGCACGACAGGACGCATACTGGATTACTATAAACAGGATGTATTCTCGCTGAAAAATATTCAGGTTGCCGTGCTTGATGAAGCCGATCGTATGTTCGATTTGGGCTTTATTAAAGATATCCGCTTTTTATTCCGTCGTATGCCACCTGCAAACGAAAGACTTAGCATGCTGTTTTCAGCCACGTTGAGTTATCGCGTACAGGAGCTGGCTTATGAACACATGAATAACCCTACTCATGTGCAAGTTGCCCCTGAACAAACGACTGCAAGCCGCGTAAGCCAAGAACTGTTTTATCCGTCAGATGACGATAAAATATTGCTGCTTCTCACACTCCTAGAAGAAGAGTGGCCAGAAAAGGCCATTGTGTTTGCCAACACCAAGCACAGCTGTGAGAAAGTCACAGATTGGCTAACCGCAGACGGACACCGCGTTGGTTTGTTAAGTGGCGATGTTCCGCAAAAGAAACGTCTTGGTATTTTAGAAGACTTTACCAAGGGCGCATTAGACATATTAGTTGCGACTGACGTGGCGGCTCGTGGTTTACATATTGATGCGGTAACGCATGTATTTAACTACGACTTGCCTGACGATGCCGAAGATTACGTGCACCGTATTGGCCGTACCGGTCGAGCGGGAAGAAGCGGTATTGCAATAAGTTTTGCGTGCGAAAAATACGCGCTTAACCTACCGGCAATTGAAAAGTACATTCATGCTACTATTCCGGTTACAGACTACGACAGAACCGCATTATTAGACGAGGTAACACCTCCTAAGCCACGCAGAAAGCGTGTGCCTAATAATCGAAACTCTTCTCGTAGAGGCAATAGCCGTGGGCGCGGCAAGCCCCAGCAGCGAAATACAAGTAAATAAAACACGAGACACTATGCAGGCAGAACTCCAGCACGATGCCCAGACCTACGGCGAGTATTATGCCGCCGTTGACCTAGGCTCTAATAGTTTTCACATGGTGATTGTCCATGTGGTCAATGGAAGCGTTCAAATTATTGGTAAAATTAAGCAGAAGGTGCGATTAGCAGCCGGGCTTGATGAACAATTATTGCTTGATGACACAAGCATGGAGCGCGGTTGGAAATGCCTGCAAGTTTTCTCTGAAAGATTACAAGATATTCCCCCTTCAAATATCAAGGTGGTTGCAACCGCGACACTGCGCCTTGCCACCAATGCACACGTTTTTGTGCGCAAAGCCGAAGAAATCCTTAATCATAAGCTTAATGTTATCAGCGGCGAAGAAGAGGCCAGACAGATATACCTCGGCGTAGCCTATACATCGGCCAATCAAGGCAACAGCCTTGTTATTGATATTGGTGGTGCTAGCACTGAAATCATTATTGGTAATGATATGCAGCCCATTCATTTGAAAAGTTTAGACATGGGCTGTGTCACCTTTATGGAACGCTATTTCCATGGAGGAAGCATAACCGATGACAACTTTGATAAGGCAAAAAAAGCTGCACATGCACTTATTAGTGAAGTGTCTGACGCCTTTTTATGCTTTGACTGGGAAAACTGTCTCGGTGCTTCAGGTACGCCCCAGGCGATAACTGAAATATTAGTGGCTCAAGGGATCAGCGATGCTATTCGACTCGATTACCTCTACCACTTGCAAAAGCAGTGTGTTGAATGCGGCTCTATCGACCAACTCACTATTGAAGGGTTAGAAGAAAACCGCAAAGCAATATTTCCATCGGGACTGGCTATTCTCATTAGCTTATTTGAAGCGCTTGATATCAAGTACATGAACATTTCTGGTGGCGCCCTGCGTGAGGGTCTAATCTATGGCATGTTGGACAATGTTACCGATAACGACCGCCGCCAGCAGACGCTAAACCAGGCCAAACAGCGTTACCACATCGACACGGCTCACGCAGCTACGGTAAAGCAAGTGGCGCTATCGCTGTGCTATCAACTGTGTGGTCAACAAAATATTTGTCACCTCGATACCGAGACAATTTTAGGCGCAGCCGCAGAGCTTCACGAAATTGGTCTGCATATTGAGTACAAGCGCCATCATGAACACGGTGCGTATATACTCAGTTATATTGATTTACCAGGCTTTACCCGTTTACAGCGCTCAGCAATTAGAGAGCTTGTGTCTCAGCATCGATTAAATGTTGCCAGTGATATATTTGATAATTATCACCAAGATTATCGCCCTATGCTTAAAGGGTTACTTCGGGTTTTACGCATTGCCGTGGTACTGTGTTTACGCAGACAAAACAAGCATATTCCCGATGTAAAACTGTTGTGTGAAGGTGATAAGTGGACGCTTACCTTTCCAGAAGGTTGGTTGAAGTCTCACCCTTTAATTAATGCCGAGCTAGCCAATGAGTGCTGGCTGCAGCACAAAGCCGGATGTGAGCTGGTGTGTGTGTAACCAGCCATCTTTAAGATGGGTCACCACAAATAAAAAGAGCCGCTCTCAAGCGGCTCTTTTTATTTGCACTTATGCCCATTGACGGAACATGAGTTGTCTACATTTGCAGTCTTATTGTTAAACGACTACTTTTGCAATAGCTCTGCTGCTTTGGGGGCAAAGTAAGTCAAAATGCCATCGGCACCGGCACGTTTAAATGCCAATAACGATTCCAGTACCACCTCATCTTCGTTTAACCAACCGTGGGCAAAAGCCGCTTGGTGCATGGCGTACTCGCCGCTTACCTGATAAGCAAACGTAGGCACTTTGCATTCATCTTTACAGCGACGCACAATATCTAAATATGGCATGCCTGGCTTCACCATCACCATGTCTGCACCCTCTTCGATATCTAGGGCAATTTCATGAATGGCTTCATCGGAGTTTGCAGGGTCCATTTGATAGGTTTTTTTATTGCCGCCTTTAATATTGGCAGCTGAGCCGACGGCATCTCTAAAGGGCCCGTAGTAAGACGAAGCGTACTTAGCTGAGTAGGCCATAATACACGTGTTTACATATCCGTTGCTTTCTAGCGCCTGGCGAATTTGACCTATGCGTCCATCCATCATATCTGATGGTGCCACAATATCCGCGCCAGCTTCGGCATGGGATAAAGCCTGCTTTACCAATACTTCCACCGTTTCATCGTTGACCACATACCCATCGCTATCAATGAGGCCATCTTGGCCGTGAGACGTAAATGGGTCGAGAGCAACATCAGACATTAGCATAATGTCTGGGTACGCTTTTTTTATCGCGCGAAGTGCCGTTTGCGTTAAACCATCAGGGTTAAACGCTTCTTTTGCACAGTCTGTTTTTAATGTCATTGGCGTAACGGGAAAAAGGGCAAATGTGCGAATACCCAGCGCAACCCACTTTTTCATTTCTTCCAATAAAAGGTCGAGAGAAAGACGCTCTACGCCTGGCATTGAGGGGACGGCCTCTCGTGAGTCTTGCCCAGGCAATACGAATACGGGGTAAATTAAATCATCTACGCAAAGTGCGTTCTCAGCAACGAGTCCACGCAGAGCATCTTTAGCTCGAAGTCTGCGCATTCGGCGATTTGGAAACGAAGTGGTCATAGTTAGTCCTGCAGTTGTTGAGATATTACTTTGTTTCGCCCACTCTGCTTTGCTTTATACAACAGTGAGTCGGCAAGTCTGAATAAGTGTTGAGCCTGATCTTCATCATGCATAATAGCAGTTGCTACGCCTGCACTGGCAGTAAGGTTTATTTCATCGCCCTCATAACTCAGTGGTTCAGATGCCAACGCTGTTAGCAGACTTTCGGCAATGAATTTACCGCCTTCAATATCCGTATTAGGCAATATAACAGCAAACTCTTCACCCCCGATTCGACATAAATCATCGCTAGGGCGATGAATATGTTTTTGAAAGAGGTGTGTCATATGCTTTAAACACTCGTCACCGGCATCATGACCAAACTTATCGTTAATTTGCTTGAAGTGATCAATATCGAGAATGATCAACGAGAGCGGTATTTGCTCTCTGCGACTTCGTCGCCCCTGTGCGCGCAGGCTTTTATCAAAGTGACGGCGGTTGTGAGCGCCTGTAAGCGGGTCTACTGCGTTGAGTCGCTCTAGCTCTTGGTTTACTTCAGAGAGCTCTCGCAATGTAACCTCAAGCTCTAAGGTGCGCTCTTCAACTTTGTACTCCAAATCTTCTTGATGACGTTGCTGCATGGTTAACAAGTGCTCTTTGGCCGTGTTTGCCTGCTTCTCTTGCTCTAATGCAAATTGCTTAGCGTTTATAAGCGTATCTCTGCTGTGGCTGAAATTAATCGCCAAGATTAACGCCAGAATAAGCGTTTCAACTGCACCACCAATGATGAGTAACGTATTAGACGTTAATGGCAGGTGGACTAGGTTTAGGTTGTCAAAACTTGCCGCTAATGCGCTTATCAATAAAAAGCCCCAAGCAATAGTAAAGTATCGAGCAATCACCTCGCCCTTAGTGGCCATCCATACGCCTAATAGCAATGTGAAGGAGACGATAATGCTCAAGGCCGCTAAGAAAATCTTGATCATTATTGAATATGGCAACAACACACTGGCAACGATGCTTGCCCCACATAGCCAACCAATGCCGCGCATTATTTTGTCCAAGAGAACACTGTATTTCTTTATGGGCAATAAGCTACGGGTAAACATGCTGCCAAACATAATAGTGGCACTGGCAAAAATAACGGCGGCTTTACCTTGAAACCAGGGGCTACCAGTCCAAAGATAAGTAAAACCATAACCTTGAAGTGTCGCAATGGTGAGGGCTAAGCAAAAGACGTAGCCGGAGTAGAGGAAAAATGACTTACTCCCAGTAGTGACTGTGAGGAACAAATTGCTTATTCCCATCGCAATCAATATTCCAAAGAAAACGCCTAATGCTGCATTTCGATTGGCGGTGAACTGAATGAACTCGCTTTCTTTCCAAATACGAATGGGTAACCGGATGGTTCCCGACGTTTTTACTTTAATAAAAACCTGCTGTGAGAACTGGCTAGACGGCAACGGAAAAAGTGGCTTTACGTGCTGAAACGGACGGTTTTCTGCCGTTCGTGTATCTCCAGCAGAGTAAGTAACAACGGGCACCGAACTAATATTCTCAAATATGCCTACGTCGAGTTCATCTAATAAGGCATAGTCGATATGCAGCAAATATTTGCTATCTGGGCTTTGAGTGGGCTCAATGACCATTGAAAACCACACAGTTTTGTCACTCATTCCCAAATTGACGGGCGATGTAGCGGGCATCCATTGGTTGGATGGTACTTGGTCCACATTCTCAAAATTTAGCTCGTCAGATGAGGCAAAACGATATTTTAATTGTGAGTAATGCGGGGGCTGCGACGAGTTGGGGGATATGTTTAAAAACAACGATACACACAGCACAACAGTAACGATGGCTGTTACCAGCAAACCTACATCATAACTGCGTAGCTTGTCCGTGTGAATTTGCATCAAGCGTTCTCAGCCCATAGAAAACAAAGTGCAGCTGTTAGTGAAACTGTATTCGCTTAGCTGCTCTTCAGATAGTGCTAACATCTCGCTAACCTGCTTCACAATGTGAGGCAAAAAGGCTGGCTCGTTATTCCGCTTTCTTGGTCTTAGTGTTTTTGGAAAAAGATAAGGAGCGTCAGTTTCAAAAATAAGCCTGTCTTTAGGAATATTTTTTACCGCTTCTCTTAGCGCGTCGCCCCGCTTTTCATCACATACCCACCCCGTGATCCCAATGTATAAACCGAGAGATAGATACGCATTAACTTGTTCTACCGTGCCAGTAAAACAGTGTGCAATGCCGCCTGGCAACTGAGGAATATAGTGAGTTAATAGTGTCATTTGAGGCTCAAACGCATCGCGCTCATGCAGGTACACGGGCTTTTGCAATTTTACTGCAATAGCAAGCTGAGCCTCAAACACCGCTAACTGGGTTCCTTGTGCAGAAAAGTTGCGGTTAAAGTCTAAGCCGCACTCGCCTATGGCTACACAGCCTTCACGCTGCGCTAATTGCTCAAGTTGAATTAATGATTGGTCGGTAACGTCTTTTGCGTGGTGCGGATGCACGCCTATGGTGTAACACAGAATTTCAGGGAACTTGAGATATAGCTGATAAGCAGGCTCCCATTCATCTGGATGAGTGGTAATTACACATAATTTTTCAACGCCTGCCTCGAAGGCACGTTGAATGACTTCGCTGGCATCGAAGCGCCTGTCTAGCAGATTGACACCAGCATCGAATAATGTCATTTACTTCAGTCGTTTTACTTTTAAACGTTTATTTATGCCGTCTACCCCTAGAAAGAATGCACCAAATAGCCCTTTCTTAATGGTAACGTCCTGCCCTGCTTCTAATTTTAAGTACGTGTTATCCACTTGTTGCCACTGTGAGCCGTCATTAAAAGTAATTACTTGCTTTCCACGAGCGCTTTTAGACACTTCAGCAACCGTTAGTGCAACTTCAGATACGTCATCGGCTGGAGTACGCTTTTTATCTAAGCCGAAAGACGCTTCGGGGTCTTGCTCTTCCATTTCTTGCGGCGCAGCAGCAACGGTAGGGCGAACCGCCGGTACTTTGGTGACGGCTGGCTTTGGAGTTGCTCGAGGAATAGCCGGTACATCACTTATTTGCATATCAACGTCGTCGTACTGGCTTATAGATTTTGCCATACGGTCGTAACACATAAGGCGCTTTAAGCTGTTTTCAGTGCCGCGACATTTTTCGATTGCTTTGCTAATACTTTCAGCCTGCACCGAAAATGTGCCTAACGCTGCAAGCAGTGAGATCAAAGTAATGGCTCGTGATTTCATTTTTATCCCTTTTGTTATTAATGAATTAAACGTCGTCTGAAATTTTGTTTTCTGCTTCGTCTTGCTCGGGTTCATCTGCGTCCTTGGCCTTACCAGCGTATAGCCCGCCTATGATCACGCCCACTTCAAATAGAAACCACATGGGGATTGCCAATAAAGTTTGCGAGATAATGTCCGGCGGGGTAAGCAGCATGCCGACAACAAACGCACCAACCACCACAAATGGGCGTTTAGCACGTAATGATTTGGCGTCTGTAACACCGGTCCAACACAATAGAATAATAGCGATGGGTATTTCAAAAGACACGCCAAAAGCAAAAAACAGCTTTAACACGAAGTTCAGGTAGCTTGAAATATCGGTGCTTACCGTAACGCCCTCGGGGGCCACACTCGTGAAAAAGGCAAAGGCGATGGGGAAAACCACAAAATACGCAAACGCCATACCCGCATAAAAGAGTAAGGTGCTTGATAACAACAATGGCGCCACCAAACGCTTTTCATTGCGATAAAGGCCTGGCGCCACGAAGCCCCACACTTGAAAAAGTACGTAAGGAATGGCGATAAAAAAGGATAGCACCAAGGTAAGTTTAAACGGCGCGAAAAACGGTGAGGCAACGTCAGTGGCAATCATTGTGGCATTTTCTGGCATTGCATTTAAAAGCGGCATAGCCAAAAGCTGATACAAATCTTGCGCAAACGCAGCCAAGCACAGGAAAACCACCAGCACGCTCAATAGCGCCTTTAGAATTCTGCTGCGTAATTCAATTAAATGAGATAGTAAGTTGTTAGCGTCAGACATCTACTGCTTTTTATATGGTTCTTGAACCGACTCAGCCGCTTTTTTCAACTCATCAACACTTTGTTCAAGTTCTGGTGAGAGATCTTTAAGCCCTTGCTGTTCCGCTTTCTTAAGATTTTCATGCAATTCGTGCACGCGCAATTGATGTTCAACCTCTTGCTTAAAGCCAGTTGCCATATTACGCACGCCGCGAATAGTGTTAATAGTAGACCGCATGGCACCGGGCAACCGTTCTGGACCTAACACTAGTAGAGCCAGAACGCCAATGACCAATAACTCCCAAAAGCCAATATCAAACATTAGGACTTATCTTTAACGTCGCTTTCTGTTTTTGTGGATACTGAGTCAGTCGAGCGCTGCTCTTCAACCTGCTTTTTTTGGTCAAAGTCTGCATCTTTATCATCTTCAGTGATTTCTTTTTTGAAACCTTTGATGGCACTACCTAAGTCGGTGCCAATACCTTTAAGGCGTTTTGTACCAAAAAGTAACACAACAATAACCAGTATTATCAGCAACTGCCAAATACTAATTCCACCCATAAAATTTATCTCCCCAACGTCAATGGCACCAGTATGCCACCGCGAGCCGTTCCTTTCACCTGAATATTTATCTTATCGAATAATCATTGACGTTTTGTACTTACCGTTTCATTCTTTGTATTACAAAGGTTTGCTAATTTAAGCACCTAACATCGCGATTGCTAACAAGGGGTTAGTCATTAATGACCTGTGCGGTAACTGTGTTATGTCACCTAATACTTGTCAACTTTTCGCCGCTACAAACCAACATAGAGACGGCCAAACGAGATGTAACTTCGGTCAGTAACCACGAGCAATCCCAAAGCAGCGCTAGCCTGCAAACTCATCAGTCCAATGAGCCCGACAATGTTCATGAACATCATTTTGATGAGCAGTGGTTTGATATCTGGCAGCGCAGTTTTACTGACTCTATGGATTTTACTGTCAAGCAGTTTGATGGTTGGTTTCACAGTGGCGACTCAGGTGCAAAACAGCTCGGTGAACAGGCCCGTGCCGAGGGGCGTATTCAGCTTGCGTGGGAACCTCGTTCTGGGGATTTTGCTGACACAGATTTACGTTTTAGGATCCGCGTAAAGCTTCCGGCCCTTGAGGAGCGCGTTGACCTTTTGTTAAGTGATAATGAAGATGAAACCCAAGACTCATCGATTCGAGCCGCCAGAGATACCGCCAATAATAATCGCGACCAGACCACTATTGCCCTGCGCTTTCGCCCAGACCAGAATTCACACTACTCTTTTAGAGTGGGAGCCGGACGCCGGGACCAACTGTATACACGAGCAAGGTATCGAGATGCCCTAGCTTTCACCAATAAATTGGCCATGCTTTACGATGCTGAACTGTATTACTTTACCAGAGACAGACTTGGTGCGGAGATAGGCGCTGCCTTTCAGTACGACATTAGTCGACGGCACCTTGTAAGACAAAACAATCGCTTTTTCTATCGCGATGAAACCAACGACTGGTTTTGGCGACATGAAATTCAGCATCTTTACTCTATAAACAGCCACAATGCGTTAATTCCTCACTTTATGGTGGAAGGACTGAGTCAGCCAAATTATCGCGTAGAGGAGGTGTATGGCGGATTGAGATGGCGCTCCAACACAATTAGAGACTGGTTGTATTTCGATGTAGAGCCCTTCGTGCTGTTACTTCGCGATGAAAATTTTTCAGCGTCTTTAGGTGTGGCTCTTAGAGTAGAAGCTTACTACGGCGGCAACTCAGGCAATTTATGAGGTCTGACTTTTTTGATTGGCAAATAAAAAGGCCAGTCTTTATCAACTGGCCTTCTTTCTTTTATCGTTTCTGTGCTGCCAGTAATTAGCAGCGAAAGCCGATGAATACTAAGGACGAAGTGCTCTATCACCCCGCGCTAGACCACACACACCGGTTCTTGAAGATTCAATCACCTCGGCACATTGCCCCATTGTAGCGGCAAACGCGTCGAGCTTGTCGGTAGTACCGGTAATCTCAATGGTGTAGTTGTTGGCATTCACATCGAGAATGCGGCCACGAAATATATCTGAGTTACGCTTCACTTCTGCGCGCACTGACTCTGTGCGAGTAGCGACTTTGATTAACATCAGTTCGCGCTCAATGTGCGTATTTTCTGTTAAATCAGCCACTTTAAGTACGTCGATAAGCTTGTTCACCTGCTTGGTGATCTGCTCTATCACCTTATCATCCCCGTGGGTGATAATCGTTAAACGAGACAAGCTTGAATCGTCTGTAGGCGCTACACATAACGAATCAACGTTATATCCACGCTGTGAAAATACACCAACAATACGTGATAGTGCGCCAGGGGCGTTTTCCATTAATACTGAAATAATGCGTTTCATCAGGTTCGCTCCGTCTTGCTCAAGCGCATGTCATCCATGGCGCCGTACTTAATTTGCATTGGATATACGTGTTCGTTTTGATCGATAGCAATGTCCATAAATACAAGTCTATCTGTATAGCTAAAGCATTTTTCCATCGCTGCATCTAGGTCTTCTAACTTGTCGACCTTAATACCAACATGCCCATAGGCCTCAGCAAGCTTAACGAAGTCAGGCATAGAATCCATGTAGGAATGCGAGTGGCGACCTTTATAAATCATGTCTTGCCATTGGCGAACCATTCCAAGGGCACGGTTGTTCAACGAAATAATCTTAATAGGTAGGTTGTACTGCAAGCAGGTAGACAACTCTTGAATATTCATTTGAATACTACCGTCACCAGTGACTACAACCGATGTGGCTTTAGGGTGAGCAAACTGAACGCCCATGGCCGCTGGCAAGCCAAAGCCCATGGTGCCAAGACCACCTGAATTTATCCACTGACGAGGTTTGTCGTATTGATAGTACAGTGCCGCAAACATTTGGTGTTGGCCAACGTCTGAACTCACAAACGCTTTTCCATCGGTATGTTTGTACAAGGTCTCGATAACGCGCTGAGGCTTTATGACCTCCTCGCCTTGCTCGTAATTCAAACACGTCTTTGCACGCCATGTTGCAATTTGTTCCCACCAATCGGCAAGCTTCTCTGGCTGATGTGATAAGTCTTTCTTATCTACTTGGCTAAGAATTTGATCTAATACTTTATCTACCGAGCCCACTACAGGAATGTGTGCGTTCACGGTTTTTGAGATTGACGCTGGGTCAATATCTACATGAATAATGTCTGCATGGGGACAGAACTTGTCCACATTGTTTGTCACACGGTCATCAAATCGAGCGCCCAATGCAATAATACAATCGGCATTGTGCATCGACTTGTTGGCTTCAAGGGTGCCATGCATGCCCAGCATACCGATAAACTGCTTGTGCGTACCAGGCATTGCACCTAAACCCATAAGCGTACAGGTGACAGGAGCATTGAGCTTTTCCGCCAATTCAATCACCTTACTTGATGCATCGCATGCTACTGCACCGCCGCCAACATAAAGTATGGGGCGCTCGGCCTTAAGTAGTGACTCTACCGCTTTTTTAACCTGCTTTGGGTGGCCTTTTTCAGTGGGGTTATATGAGCGCATAGTAACATCGCTTGGGAATACATAGGGATGTTCATCTGCCACACTCACCAAGTCTTTTGGTAAATCAACCACAACAGGGCCAGGACGCCCCGTGTTTGCAATATAATAAGCCTTAGCAATCGCCTCTGGGATATCCACTGAACGCTTCACAAGAAAGCTGTGCTTAACAATAGGACGCGAGCACCCTACCATGTCAGTCTCTTGGAATGCGTCTTCACCAATGTGCATAGACGGTACTTGCCCTGACAGCACAACCATAGGGATTGAATCCATATAAGCTGTGGCTATACCAGTGATCGTGTTTGTTGCCCCTGGACCAGAGGTGACGAGAACAGTGCCGGTTTTGCCAGTTGAACGTGCATACCCATCCGCCATATGTGCGGCTGCCTGTTCATGACGCACGAGGACATGTTTGACATCTTCTTGCGCATATAACGCATCGTAAATGTCTAGTACGGCTCCACCTGGGTAACCGAACACATGCGTCACTCCTACATCTTTCAGCGCTTCAACCACCATGGCTGCGCCCGACATCATTTTCACTGTTGTATCTCCCATAAAAGGTTATGTATTGTCAGCTTTCGTTGACCATGTCTGGACTATATCGAAGCTATTAGGAAGATAAAACATCAAATTGAGGAAAAGTGAGACATATATCCCAATAAAGAAGATTTTTAGGATGATTATTTCGAATACAGCAAGCTTGCAACGCAAATTAGGATAGACTTTTACATTGATTTAACATGTATTAGGATAAATACATCATGTGAACAGGTATAGAGTAAGGGTAGACACGACTTAATCTGATATGTCTACATCAAGGTCGCTATTATCACTTATAGTTGTATCGCTTCCATCATCGACATCCTCAAGAATTGGCTTTTGAGAACCATAGATACTCGCTGCTTTTGGTCGATTTATGCGTCGCTGGTACTTTAACCACACTCTCTCTTGAGGCGTTGTTGGCTCGCGATGGCCTAGTGCTGATTCAAGGTAGGATTGCTCTTCATCATTTTCGGGCGTAATGTGGCCATCGACAAGCGCAGCAAATAACCCCCCTGTAGACTGTAGAAGTTTGCTCTCTGAAATAGAGAAATCACCGGAACGTGCAAAGCCATACGGGTAATTTTTTTTATCCACAAACAATTTACCCACTACCTGCTCTTTCGTCGTAACCGCCATATTCACCCCGTTCAACACATGTTAGCTTGGTGGTAGCTGGCAAATGTAATACCAGTTCGCACAGGTATTAGCACGCGCTCAGCTATGCAACAGACTTTTTACCCGACGTCTATCGATAGGTTTAGTTTGGTTTACAGCGGCTGTCAAACCGAAAATACGCGGTAGTAAAAACTTAATATATTAACGTGGTTTGAAGACAGAAAAGGCCGCAAATGCGGCCTTCTAAATCACGGTTGATGAAACGCTTTTTTATCGTTTCTCACTTACCCACACAGTAATAGTTCCATCAACCACTACTGTGCCCTCTTTATTGTATGCTTTTACTGAAATAGGCAGGTTTCCGGGCTTCCATGCATCTTCTGGCACTTCGGCAACACAACGTATATCGGAGTCTGCTTTTGCTGGGTACTTCACTTCCATACCTTTAGGAATCCACCGCAAATGTTTTGGAATAGATGCCTCGCACATAAACCCCATCGCCATTTCTAGTCCGTTGCAAATTGCAATAACATGCACCGTGCCGATATGGTTTTCTATTGCCTTACGCTTCTTAAGATTGACCTCACAATAATTCGGTCTGACGTCGGTAATTAAAGGCGATACGGTAGAGAAATAAGGCGCTCTTCGAGCAGAGTACCAACTGAACAGCTTTTTACCGAAAGGCAGTTTAAGAAATTTATTGAAGGTGTTTAGTACGTAGTTATTGGACATAGTATTCAGTGTTCCACAGCAACGGTATACGCGTATTTAAAGATTGAGCTGGCATCTTGTAACAGCAAGCACACATCTGGTTAGACCAGTAAGAGTAGCGTTTGATTCGGTTAAAAGCAATAAGACAAAAAAAGCCCCGCGCACTTTCGTGGCGGGGCTATTATTTATCTCACCTAGATTACATGTTGTAATTAAGACCAAGGAAGAAGAAACGTCCTCGAGGGCCTGCTGGACGAGAAAGCGTACCTAAATAAGGGTCTTCTTCGAACGCATTATTCACACCACCGTACACTTCTAGTGAATCGTCAAAGGTATAAGATACAGAAAAGTCGTGAACTAGCGCAGAACCTGTAGATGTAATGCTGACAAAGTCTGGGTTATTTTCAATATCTTGATTCTCTAACCCCGGAAGTAATTGCGAACTTTCGTAACGCCCTTGCCATCCGATAACAAAATCGCCAATTAAATAATCGACGTTCATGTTCACTATCCACTCTGGACGACTAAATGTGCCAAGTACATCAGTCACTTCATCCGGTGCCGATACGTCACGAACTTCATCATTTTTAAGGAAGTTTGTGCCGTTAAGGGTAAAGTTTAAACGAGAGTCTGTGTCGGTTAATTCAGCTAAATCAAAACCATAATCAATACGGAAATCGATTCCCGAGGTTTCTACTGCTGCTAGGTTGATAAACCCTGAGCGGAAGTTAGAAATAGAGCCGTTTGTTGCATTTCGGTCTACCGCATCGCAGAACTGGTTGTTGATCGTTGGTGCATCAACGCAGTTAGACGCAATGTCAAAACCAGTTAGGCTGTCGATAAGTCCGTCAATTTGGATGTTGTAATAATCAAGCGTGAATACGAGACCATCAAACAAACCGTCCAATTCGCCAGCAGGCTTCCACACCGTACCTATCGTAATGGTTTCAGCTTCTTCTGGTTCCAGGTCGGGATTACCACCAGTTGTTCCAGCGACGAAGGCAGATAAGAAGTTAGTTGAATCATATGAGCCGTCGGCGACGCTATCGCCGATCAATGCAATACAGTTTGCTTCGCGGAATTCAGAACCTGCTTCAATAAAGTTTTGGTTACATGGGTCGTCACCTGCACCAAGGGTTGCAGCGAAGGTTGGCGCAAATGCCTCGTTGATATTTGGAACACGTACCGCTTCAGAGTACGTAGTACGCACACTGAAGGTTTCTATAGGAGACCATACGGAACCCACTGTCCACGCATCATGAGTGCCGTATGGGTCGTAGTCTGAACTACGATACGCAGTACGAAGCTCAAGACGCTCGGCGAAATCCATCCCCTCTAATAGTGGAATAGTGGCTTCTACAAAGTATTCCGATACATCGTATTGACCATTCGATGCGTTCGTTGGGCCACTGCGTGAATCCAGGGTACCAAAGGTCAGGCCAGATGCAGAGTAGGTGTCTGGTGTATAAGTACTTGTTTCACGACGCCATTCGTAACCTAACGCAAACGATACTGGGCCGGCTGGTAGTTCAAATAAATCAGACGAGTTACCCGATATAACAGCAAGGAAGTTCTCTTGTTCAATTTCGTTTTGTTCAGTAGCAGGCTGGAAAATAAACGCAGCAGCCTCGGCGCTTACTGAATCTTTTCCAAACAAGTTAACAGGAACGCACGAACCGTCACCAGGTTGGAAAGTATTAAAACCAAAGTTATCATTAACCGCAGGGAATGGTGACGTTGGTGGCAGTGCAGAACCGTCTAGATCTGAACGACACACGGCTTCACCAGTAGCAGGGTCTGTTACCGCATCAATAGCTGCGAAATAGCGGTCTTCTAGACGCACTCTGGACGTGATATCAGCATCGGTGCGACCGTAGTTATAAAATACTTCATATTCTAATTCAGTATTTGGGATATAACCGTCGAAGCCAGTGACTATACGGAACGTTTTGCGCTCGGCTTCAGGGTTTGAGGTTGCATTGAAATCTAGAACGTCGCGAGACATTACCAAGCTTACGCTTTCTCCCTCGCCACTAAGCTGGTTAATTTGAGCAAGTAGCGCACTAGGTACAAACGGGTTGTCTAACGAGATTGGAATATCATCGTTAAAGCCATTTACTTGGTTGGTTTCCTTTGTTTCACTTGAAACAAATTTAGCATCAACAAAGAAGTTTATAAAATCATTTACTTCATAGTTAGACACCGCTTGAACTAATAGACGCTTCGATTCAGGCAGAATCAATTCGCTATCAGGGGATGCTGGAACACCGTCACCGCCACTTGCGTCAAAGGCACCCACATAGACATCGCCTGGGTTATAAGCACGTAAATTACCGTCTTCACCAATTACCTGACAGGTTGGGATCATTTGTGAGCCGATAGTGGCACAACCTGCAGCACCGCCGGAATCAAGAACGTCAACAAATGCACTGCCAGTGAGTGAGATTACACCGCGATCACTTGAGATAGGCAGCCGGTAATTAGGTACCCATGTATTATCAAAGCGGGCATCTACACCAAAAGCTTCCTGAGTAGCCGCTGAGTTAGCGACTTGAGAGAATAAACCTGAACCAGCAAAGTCTCTGTCGCGAGCAAATACGGCGCTTGTTTCTTGATACTCAACGGCAAAAACAATGTCACCGCGATCGCTGGTAAAGCCGTTTGCTAATGACAAGAAGAATTCATTGGCATCACCATCATCAGTAACACCGGTTTGCGTACGAACTTCTAAGCCATCAAAAGATGCGCCATCGCGCATATTGAAGTTAACAACACCGGTAACCGCATCGGCGCCGTATACCGCTGACGCACCACCCGTTAATACCTCTACATTGCGAAGCAGTGCAGTTGATAGCGCATTAACATCAACAGAGCCTGTCCCTTCAATACCAGAAACGTGGCGGCGGCCATTTTCCATGACTAGGGTTCTTTCACTACCTAGGTTACGCAAGTCTAACAAACTTGCACCTAGTGGCGTACCGTTGAACGCTGAAAATGAACCAGGCAGTGATGCCTGTAGCTGTGGAGACTCACGCAACATGGCACCTAGATCGATTTGACCTGAAGTTTTAATGTCGCCCGCGTTAATTGCCAGTACTGGACTTGCCGCACTTAGTGATGAATCTTGCGCAACACGAGAACCTGTTACCACTACTTTTTCGACTTCCCGTTCTTTAACTTCAGTCTCTTCCTGAGCCTGAACTGCTCCTGCACTCATTGCCAATGCCGACGATACGGCAAAAGCTAGTACAGAAATGTTATTGCGCTTTGATAAATCAAAAGCCATGTGTGTTTCTCCGAATATTTTCTTGTCTGTTTAAGCCACTATTCTTGCTGATAGCTAACGGCAGTAATACTTGTTTTGCATACCTCTACAATGAGCAACATTAAGGTGCTCACGTGAGGTACTATCATTGTTTATCTGGCATTGTTTGTCTGGCATTTTTTGTCTGGCATTTTTTCTGACTTTGTCCAGCAATTTTTATTTATTTACTTTTAGCATTTATGTTTTAGCAAGCACTGTGCCCGGTATAAGTTCACTTTTGCACTGCGACAGCCCACAAAGGCTGGGGATTATGCATACTTATTTATAAAAATCTATTTAATATGCAAACAATCAACTAAGAAAACCATCAACTGCACTATTTTTGTGCAATTAAATGGGCTTGAGTCATTTTGAATCGGCATTAAGTAGAGATAGAGTGCAGAGAAAACGCGAAGAATAACGAAAACCGCATTTTTAGCGCACCAATAAAAGGCAAGTTACGATGCATATTGATGCATTAAGTATGAATACACTAATCGTTAATTTATGAAAATGAGGCAAACAGGCCGCTGCGGGAAACAGATTTGAACTCGTTGTGAAGCAATGGCCGACACACGGTCGCGGGCCCATTAGGGGTCGCATAGCATAGGGTGCAAATACAAAGGTATAATTTGAGGTGTAAAAATTTGGAGCGGGAAACGAGATTCGAACTCGCGACCCCGACCTTGGCAAGGTCGTGCTCTACCAACTGAGCTATTCCCGCATAGAGTCGATGCTGTTGCATCTTTTGGTGCTTACTTAGAGTAAGTTTATTTGAATTTGGAGCGGGAAACGAGATTCGCCAACTGGCCGACACTCGGTCGCGGGCCCATAAGGGGTCTCGCTTTTCACACTCACTAACTATCGTTTTACTCGTTAGTTAGATTTGAATTTGGAGCGGGAAACGAGATTCGAACTCGCGACCCCGACCTTGGCAAGGTCGTGCTCTACCAACTGAGCTATTCCCGCAACAAAAAGGCACTTCGTTTGAAGTGGTGCGCATTTTACAAAAATTTTGGGGTAACGCAACCTTTTATTCTACTTTTTTAGTACCATTGCCCTTGAGTGCTTAAATCGTAAACACTTTCTCTCTGTAATAGCGCATCTCTTCGATAGACTCACGAATATCGTCGAGTGCAAGGTGAACGCCTTTTTTGTCAAAACCAGACAATATCTCAGGCTTCCAACGACGAGTTAGCTCTTTAATTGTACTGACATCAATACTGCGGTAGTGAAAGTAGTCTTCGAGTTCTGGCATGTATTTCACCATAAAGCGTCTGTCTTGCCCTATGGTGTTTCCGCATAGTGGCGATTTGCCAGCATCAACCCACTGCTGTAAAAACGCTATAGTTTGCTCAGCAGCTTCGCTCTCGCTCACCGTACTTTCTCGGCAGCGCTTTGTTAAGCCGCTTTCACCGTGCACTCGTGTGCACCACTCGTCCATGCTATCTAACACGCTATCACTCTGGTGAACGGCAATAACAGGTCCTTCGGCAAGGATGTTTAACTGTGCGTCAGTCACAATGGTAGCAATCTCCATTACCACACAGGTTTCGGGATCTAACCCTGTCATCTCCATGTCTATCCAAACAAGGTTGCTGTTATCTTTACTCATATCATTCCTCTATGCGTTACAGACATGGCAACCATGCCCCACAAACGTTATTATTGTATTAGTATACGTGAAACTAGAAAATAATCGTGGCGAAAAAACCAAAACTTACTCAAAGACAAAAGCGTCAAGTTGCAACGAACCGTAGCAAACGCTTACAAGAAAAACACGCAAACTCATCATCCTCAACACCGGATGAGAGCGCACTTTTGAGCGGCACCGTCGTGGGTCGCTTTGGCAAGCATGCCGATGTAGAGGACACTAGCGGCACTATTTCACGTTGTCACATTCGCCGCACGGTGGGATCTGTAGTGTGTGGAGACAAAGTCTTTTTTAGTAAAGGTGATACCACTGACACCGGTGTAAACGGTGTTATTGAAATTGTTAAAGACAGACACTCCGTACTGACCCGCCCCGACTTTTATGACGGCGTAAAACCCATCGCCGCGAACATAGATAGAATTATTGTAGTGAGTGCTATTCTGCCCTCGCTTTCAACCAATATTATTGACCGCTATCTTGTTGCCTGTGAAGACATAGGCATAACGCCTCTGATAGTCATTAATAAGGTTGAGCTACTTAGCGACGAAGAACGAACTGTGGTAGCAAATCAGCTTACCACCTATGAAAAACTGGGTTATGAAGTGCTATACACTAGCTGTGCAACTGGCGAAGGCATCGAAGCGCTTAACGACTACTTAAATAACAGTATAAGCGTATTTGTTGGCCAGTCTGGCGTGGGCAAGTCGAGCCTAATTAATCAGGTGTTGCCTGACGCTGATGAACTCACTGGCGAGATTTCAAATAACTCTGGGTTAGGTCAGCACACCACCACAACAGCAAAGTTGCTGCATCTTCCAGCGGGAGGAGACTTAATAGACTCTCCCGGCGTGCGAGAGTTTGGGCTTTGGCATATTCCCAGCGAACGTATCACTTGGGGGTTTATTGAATTTAGAGATTACCTTGGCGGATGTAAGTTTAGAGACTGTAAACACCTAAACGACCCTGGGTGTTTAATTAAAAAAGCAGTTGAAGAAAACGAAATAAGCACTGAGCGCTTTGAAAGTTATCATCGAATTTTAGTCTCGATGGAAGAAAATAGGCCGAGTCACAGTCAGCCTCCGGGTGCATAGAAGCCCTAGCGTCCAAACCTTTACTCGCGTACTTATATCGACTTGGAAGCATCCATAATCTTTAAGTAGTTTGTCGCTGCGCAACATAAGGTACAATCCCACCCGTTAAAAGGGCCTTGTTAGAAAAATGGAGAATTTTTAGTGTTAGATTGGCTTAAAGTTAATTTGCAGTACGTCACACCAAAGCACCTCATATCACGCTTGGTGGGAAAGCTTGCCGAAGCAGAAATGGGTAGCGTAACCACGTCGTTAATCAAGCTTTTTATAAAGCAGTATAATGTGGATATGTCAGAAGCCTTGCACGAAGACCCTTCTCATTATCGAAGCTTCAATGCTTTTTTCACGCGCCCTTTAAAACCTGAGGCTCGCACCATCGACGACAACGACGATGTGCTGATCCATGCTGTAGATGGAACCGTCAGTCAGTTTGGCGATATTGAAAGCGACAGTATCTTTCAAGCCAAAGGACACGACTTTAGCTTAACCACGTTACTAGGTGGCAAGCCAGATATCGCCGCGCCGTATAAGAACGGCAAGTTTGCAACTATCTACTTAGCGCCGCGAGACTACCATCGTATTCACATGCCTGTTGAAGGCACCCTAACAGATATGATTTATGTTCCTGGCGAACTGTTTTCAGTTAATCCACTGACCGCAGAAAACATACCTGGATTATTCGCTCGAAACGAGCGGGTCGTCGCTATCTTTGATACCCCTGTGGGCAAAATGGCAATGGTACTTGTTGGTGCCACCATTGTGGCAAGTATTGAGACGGTGTGGGCGGGCACGGTTACACCACCAGCGGGTCAAAATGTGCAGCACTGGACTTACGAGCAAGACAGTGAAGCTGCCGTTAAGTTAGAAAAAGGTGCCGAATTAGGCCGCTTCAAACTGGGCTCTACTATTGTGGTGTGTTTCGAGAAAGACACCATAGATTTTGAAGATCTTGTGCCGGGTATGGTCACCCGTCTCGGTGAGCCAATGGCAGCAAAACGCAGTGCCGATACCACTGACACTTAATGTATGGATGCTGTTAAAAAAAGCCTGATATCGCTGCATTTTACTGTTGTTCTGCTTGGTGGTACGGCGCTTTTTTCTCGTCTTATCCCGTTAAGTGCTAGCGATATCACGCTTATACGCTCTGTTTTTGCGTGTATCGCCCTATTTGCATTTCTAACCTTAACGAAAGACAAGCTATCACTTCGTTCTCGCCGTGATTACCTAATTGCTGCCGGACTGGGCGTGCTTATGGCACTGCATTGGATTTCATATTTTGCGGCCATGCAGTACGCTGGCGTATCGGTAGGAATGATTGCCCTTTTCACCTTTCCTGTAATCACCGTGCTCATTGAGCCGTTTTTTGAAAAAACAGGATTGGTATGGCAAGACATTGTGTCGGCCCTCACTGTTATTGTAGGCGTGTATCTTATTGTGCCCGAGTCTTCGTTGGAAAATGAAGTCACGCTTGGCGTGTTGATAGGCATTGGCTCGGCTATTTTGTACGCGTTTAGAAATATTATTCATCGCAAGCATTTCAAGCAGTATAGCGGTGCAAAAGCCATGGCTTGGCAAACACTAGTGATCATCGCGGTGCTGCTGCCAACCATAAGTAGCAGCATTGGCGAAGCAACAACCCGCGATTGGCTTATGCTACTGCTATTAGGTACTGTTTTCACTGCGCTGCCACACGCCCTTATTGCTGCTACTTTACGCCACTTGCGCGCAAAAACCTTTTCTCTCATCGCTTGCATGCAGCCCCTATACGGCGTCGCACTCGCTATCATTGTACTTGATGAAAGCCCGACTTTTCGCACCTTCATTGGCGGTGTTCTTATTACATCGGCATCGGTTTACGAAACGCTAAATACACACAAACTCCATCAATCAAACGTACAAGATGAGTAGGAAGAGTCATGCGTATTTTTGCCCACCGCGGTGCCAGTAAAGCCGCTCCCGAAAATACACTCAAAGCCTTTCATTTAGCATTTGAGCAGGGTGCTGATGGCATTGAGTTTGATACTTATCAACACGACAGCGGCATTATTGTTTTTCACGATAGACTGCTGCTTCGACGAGCCCGTACTCCTGGTTATTTGTTAGATACGCCATGGTCTACCTTGCGCCACTTAGATATTGGTGAAGGTGAGTGCATTCCTACGTTGGACAGCACCTTGGCTACGGTACCTAAAGGGCGCTGGTGCAATATTGAAATAAAGCACCTTCAGTGTATCGACACCTGGGTAACTCAAACTAAACAGGCCATCGCACAAAGTGCGGTTGCAGAAGAGCAGGTGCTTATATCGTCATTTAACCATCATTGGCTTGCTGGTATTGTCGCGCGGTGGCCCGAAGTAAAAATAGGCGCATTAACCGCAAGCTTTGAACTGGACTGCACAGCAAGTGCAAGAGCACTCAACGCTTACTCTGTGAATATTGCATTGGACGCAGTAGAAAAAGACTTTGTGAAAGAAGTACGCTCTCAAGGCTTTGACGTGTATGTGTACACGGTGGATGAACCAAGAGATATGCAGCAATTAGCCGCGTGGGGAGTAACAGGTATATTTACCAATGTACCGAATAAAGCCATAGAGGTTTTAAGGTAAGTTGAACATACTGAAGGAGATTAGAAAACCTGAGGTAGGTTTAAAACCTGAGAAAGCCTGCTACTTTGCCTCCGTAGATAGATGATTCGACAATACGGAGTTTTTACAGCACTTACATTGACGGCAAAGACGCATGTTTACCCAATGCCCCGCTACAATCAAAAATGCACCCGTCGCTATAGTGAAGGGCTCGTAGGACTCGCCAAATATATCTTTATTCCAATAAATTACGCCACCGGTTAACAGCAAAGCAAGTGGATAATACCGACCGTGATAACGGGTTGCACCGCTAATGAGGGCTACCGCGCCAACCAATAAAGAAAATGACAAAATGGTGCGCTCGAACCACACCTGAGCAAAAAAGGTCGACCCAATCAACGGCAACAAAGGAATAAGCACGGGCAGCGCAAGGCAATGCAGCGCACACAGACCAGACACCCAAATGCCTAGTTTGTCTAATTTCGCTGGATTGTCATCAAGAGGAGCCATGGATACCTTATATTAAAACGTGTCAGAGACGTTATAATATAACAAATTGGGAGAAATGAAAAATTTCTTCGCATTAAACTTTATATCGAATTAGTGCAGTTTCTGCTCGATTGAACTTCGGCGTGCTACTCGTTTAAAGAGGATGCGCCGCTATCGGTGGAATAAGTGGCGAGCAGCTGGTCGCTTTGCTCGTCTTTTGCGAAATAATCTGCAATGGATAACAGGTTAAATCCCTCAGACTCTAAAGAAGGTAATTGCTGCTTTAAAAAGGCGATTGTTTCAGGGTGGGGATGACCAATAACGACCACATAGCCTTTGGCTTTTGCTATATCTTTCATTCTCTTAAATTGGCGTTCGAAGAATGCCGTGTTGCGCTGATGATCTAAAAAAATCTGGCGGCTGGCATTTGGCACCCCCACCCGTTCAGCAACTTCTTGAGCTTTGGTTAAGACAGTTGTCCTGCTATCTACAAAAAACAAACCTTGGCGCTTAATTTCTTCCATTAGCGCTTTCATTGAGTCTTCTTGCCCGGTAAAGGCGCTCCCCATGTGGTTATTTACCCCAATGGCATTAGGCACACTTTTGATGGCTTTTCGCAATGTGTGGGTAATGGCACCAGGAAACATGTCTGTACTCAAACCCAGGGGCCCCATGGACTTATGATTTGTGGCTTGCATTGGCATATGCAACATCACAGGGCGACCTTCATTTTCAGCGCGTTGAGCAATGCTTGTTGACAGCGGCGTTTGCGGAAGAATAGAAAACGCCACCTCTTTGGGAAGTGAAAATGCGGCCACGTCAGTAGGTCTGTAGCCAAGGTCATCGAGAATAACAATGATATTAGGCTTTGCAAAAGCAGATAAGCTTGTGAGGCTGCTAACAGCAGCACTCATCGCTATAGTTACGCTAATTAAAAAACGACGCACGTGCACCTAACAATATCCATTGATTTATTATTATTTGTTCCTGGTATTTACCAGCGCTTATTATAAGCACCAAACCAGCTAAGCAAAGTGCTAAGAGTGTTGACCTAGCATACCAAGTAATGAATTTGACACAACTCACCGTGCAGCATAGCTACTCATATATAGCAACTCAATACATGGCTATTTAATACACGGCCACTCAATACAATCACTAGCTAGTTTATGAAAATCGTCGGGTTAACTGCTTTGCCTTTATGACGAATTTCAAAATAGAGGTTAGGAAACTCTTGCCCACCGCTTCGCCCGACCAAAGCGATACGCTCTCCCCTTCGCACCTCGTCTCCCGCCTGCTTTAAAAGCGCCTGATTGTGCCCGTAAACACTCATGTAGCCGTCACCGTGGTCGACTATAGAGACCAGCCCGAAACCGCGTAGCCAGTCAGCATACAGTACCTTGCCCGGTGCAATACTATTTACCGGGTCGCCTTCTGCACCATCAATAACAATGCCTTTCCATCGCACCTGCCCCTGCCTTCTGTTTCCAAACAGCTTGCGTATGCGACCTTTCACTGGCGAATCGAGCTGACCTTTTAACTTGGCTAGCCCGTCTAGCGTAATTGTCGCCTCTCTTGCCGCTCGCTCTGCCGCAATGCGCGCTTTTTCGATAGCGTCCATTAATGCTTTTTCGTTTGCTTGCAGAGAAGCAATTCGTTGACTTTCTGACGCAATCGTTTGATTGAGCTTATTCAATGTAGCTTTGCGATCGTTCTGGCGAGTAAGCAAGATAGCCCGCTGATTTTCTTGCTCATCTTGAAGGCGCGCTAACGATTCTGCTTTTTCAACTAATTCCGCGTTTACGGCTTCTAAGCGAGCCACATTATCTCTAAACGTTTCAATCTCTTTTTGACGTGCTTTCGCAACATACTTGTAATAGGTAATGACGCGTTCAAAAGACTTTGCGTCTTCTTGATAAAACAGCATTTTTGCATAGTCATAGTGCCCTGCCATAAAGGCGCTTTTAAGCTGACTGGCAAGTAACGACTGCTGCTGACGAATCGCAGTCTTTAATTCGCCCTGCTCTTTTTGCAGCGCCTGTTGCTCGTCTTTTATCTTATCTAAAGACTGCTTAGTGCTACTCAGTGCTTTTGCGACCTTGGCTATTTCAAGCTCAGACTGCTTAAGCACACCCTCAAGCTCCTCTGCACTTGCTTTATTATTTTTAAGCACCTGCTGCCTAGCGACTAATTCGGCCTGTAGTTGTGCCAGTTGCTCTTTTTGTTGTGCTTGCCTAACTTGTTGACTAGAGCCCTTACCAGAGTCCTGACTGCACGCAAGGGGCGAGACAAGCATTAGCAAGCAAAAAGACAGTAGAGAAAGCGCGGTTCTTAAAAACATAAAAACGGTGAAGATATCCTGTTAACAAGCATGGCTATGTATAAATTTGAAATGATGAACTCATCGAGCATCGAAAAATAACGAACCTGAACTAAAATAGCGCGCATTTAATGACAAAGCGCGGGTGTTCGCTTAAAAATCAGTGTATCTGAGGCTTTGTCATAATCCCAGTTCAATTTCGCCGTAATATCAACCATCTGAAGCAAATGGGAATGCTGATGCGAGCGACGAATAACGGCAGGCTGGTTTCTCGCCGATTTTTCTATATACTTTGCACTCTTTTCAAGGTCTGTAGACAGGGTTAGCAGTAATGGATCAACTAATTGAATTTGCCAGCAACAATATTGTTCTTGCTGGTGTGTGGGTGGCGTTAGTGGCAATGTTGATATTTAGTTATGTCAGCGGACTCACCTCGTCGGTAAAAGAATTAAGCACCCATGAAGCAACGCTTTTAATCAATAAAGAAGACGCGGTGATATTTGATACTCGTCCCGCAAAAGACTTTAAAACCGGACACATACTCGGTGCTAGACAGATAAAACCAGAAGAGCTTCGCGAGAAAAACTTCAAGAAGCTTGAAAACAGCAAAGACAAACCCATTATCGTAGTATGCGCTATGGGTAATCAAGCTCGTGGTACAGCAAGTGCGATGCAAAAAGACGGTTTCGCAAATGTGAATGTATTGAAAGGCGGTATGAATGCGTGGCAAAGCGCCAGCCTTCCCGTTTCAAAATAATAGGTAACCTTTTATGAGCAACGTTGAACTTTACACCAAGGGCCATTGCCCCTATTGCCATCGTGCAAAAGCACTACTCACGCAAAAAGGTGTGGAATTTACTGAATATCCCATCGACGTGCAGCCTGAATTGCGCGACGTTATGATTGAGCGTGCAAACGGTGGCTGGACAGTACCGCAGATTTTTATCAATGATCAGCACGTTGGCGGCTGTGACGAGATGATGGCTTTAGAAGCCGCGAGTAAACTCGACCCAATGCTGGGTTTAGCTTAAAGCGTCAGCACGACAGCAACGCTCTAAATTTAAAATAAAACAACAAATAAATAGGAACTATCATGGCTGACGAAAATCAGACAAATAACGGCGAGGCTGCAGGCGAACAGGCTCAGCAGGGACCACAGTTTAATATTCAACGCATTTACACCAAAGATATTTCTTTTGAATCACCCAATGCGCCGGCTATCTACACAAAAGAGTGGAAGCCTGAAATTAAACTGGATATCGACACTAGCACGAACAAGCTAGAAGAGAACGTATACGAAGTGGTACTTTCTGTTACCGTTACTGCGTCTCTTGGCGAAGAAACAGCGTTCCTTTGTGAAGTTCAGCAAGCAGGTATCTTTGCTATTGGCGAAATGCCAGATCAGAACAAAGCACATACTCTTGGTTCGTTCTGCCCGAACATGCTTTTCCCATATGCGCGTGAAACCATTTCTAACTTGGTTAACCGCGGGACTTTCCCTCCGCTTAACCTTGCACCTGTAAACTTTGATGCAATTTTTGCAGCTTATGTGCAAAAACGTGCGCAACAAGCACAGGGCCAAGCGCCTAAGATGGACGCGTAAACAACGTGAACACAAAGACGGCTTGTGAATCTTCGGTTTCTGCTGCCTCTACCACAATACCGTCTACCTCGGTACCTTCTACCTCGGTGTTGGGGGCGGGGTCATACGGCACCGCTCTTGCTTTTTGTCTTGCCAGAAATGGTAATCCAACACTGTTGTGGGGGCGGGACGAAAAGCATATACAAGCACTCGCAGAGTCTCGAGAAAATGCTCGATACTTACCAGGAGCGACGTTTCCTGATGCGCTACAGGTTGATGCTGATTTAGAAAGCGTTGTGGCAGCAAGCGCAGACATATTAGTCGTGGTTCCAAGCCACGCTTTTGCGGCTATGCTTGTAACCTTAAAGCCCTTGCTAAAACCTCATCACAGAGTTATTTGGGCGACAAAAGGTCTTGAACCAAAAACAGGGCGTTTGTTGCGAGAAGTAGCAGAAGAGATTTTAGGTCTTGATTACCCTCTAGCGGTACTCTCTGGCCCAACTTTCGCCAAAGAGATGGTAGCGGGATTGCCCACTGCTATATCCTTGTCTTCTACTGACGATACTCTCGCTGATGAATTTTCGGCAAAGCTTCACTGTGCAAAATCATTCAGAGTGTATAAAAACTCAGATTTTACCGGCGTACAGCTTGGCGGTGCAGTGAAAAACGTTATCGCGATTGGTGCGGGATTGGCCGACGGCTTAGGCTTTGGTGCAAATGCTCGTACCGCGCTGATAACCCGTGGTCTTGCCGAACTAACCCGCTTAGGCGTAAAGCTTGGCTCCAACCCTGAAACCTTTATGGGTATGGCTGGACTTGGCGACTTAGTGCTTACCTGCACAGATAATCAATCTCGAAACCGCCGCTTTGGCTTGGCACTAGGTCAAGGTAAATCCGTTGATGTTGCCATAGAAGAAATTGGGCAAGTGGTTGAAGGTTACAGAAATACCGAAGAAGTGCATATATTGTCGAACAAGGTGGGTGTAGAAATGCCGATTTGTGAGCAAATTTATGCCGTTCTTTATCACGATAAAAACCCTAAAGAGGCCGCTTTAGCGCTGTTAGGGCGCGACCTTCGAACCGAAGGCTAGTTGCCTTCGGTTATTGCAAAAAAGACTATCTTGCTCCTTCGTATCCCATCTGTCGCCAGCTTTCATAAACAAACACAGACACGGCATTAGAAAGGTTCATACTGCGACTGTCCGGCAGCATAGGAATCCTCACTCGCTGCCCTTCAGGAAGAGACTGAATAAATTCATCAGGTAGCCCTCTCGTCTCAGGGCCAAATATTAGCGCATCACCCTTTTTATAGCTGACATCGCTATGAAACGCTTTTCCTTTTGTGGTGCATGCAAAAATTCGCGTGGGTTTTGCATCTTCAATATAGGCGTCTAAATTGGCATATCGTTTCACATGGGCAAACTCATGATAATCGAGACCAGCTCGTCGTACTCGTTTATCGTCCCATTCAAAGCCAAGAGGCTCAATGAGATGTAGCGCGAAACCACTATTGGCACACAAACGAATAATGTTACCTGTATTAGGTGGAATTTCAGGTTGGTAAAGTACAATATCAAACATGCTGTGAGTTCTACTTACTGCTATAAAGTTAAGGGCTACGAAATGCGTTGCGACACTTCCAGTGCGTTTAGCTAGACAGGTAATCACATAGTCGATTAAGCACAGGCTCGCGTATGGAGTCCGACTCGGTAAATAACTCGTGATAGGCCCTTGGTATGACTTCTAACTCGGCATTTGGCATTTTCTTTGCCACTCGGCGCTGACGAGTATTATCAATAATACTGTCACCATCGGCACTAAAAATTATCATAGGTGTAATGATGGCCCTAGCACTATCTTCTATTCGGTGCATAGCTTCATGTGCAGCAGCTAGCCATTCTGTCGTCACGCCGCCCAGCTGTATTTCTTGCTCTTCATCATACAGCGACCTAAACAGGGAATAGCGAGATTTGCTATGAGTGAGTTTATTCAATGAATAGGGAAATGCGATGTAAGGCGTTTGGCCAAAAAAGTACCCCGACTGCTGCTTTCTCATTCTATTTACGGCCAGGCCGGTACGAATAAGTCCGTTAGCCACCCAGTCAGGCAAGGCTGGCTTAATACCAAACATAGGCGAAGCCAATACGGCTTTGCCAAATAAAGTAGGCACCCGTAGCAGAGTAAGAGCACCAATTGCTCCACCCATTGAGTGACACACAAGCTGTAACTCGCCACACTGTTTTGGCTTTACTATTTCTTTAACGAAGGTGAGCAGGTCGTCCACATAATCATCGAAGCTGCTTACATAGCCATGCTGAGGGTCGTGAGTTAGCCTGTCAGACAGCCCCTGCCCTCGATGATCAAGAATGAAGACGGCAAATCCATTTTGGTATAGGTCAAAAATAAGCTCTTTATACTTTAAGTAAGACTCAATTCTGCCAGAACTTAACACCACCGTGGAACGCGGGTTCTTTGGAATACAAAACGCGTACCGAACACTGAAACCTTCTTGGCCTTTGAAAGCCCCTTCAGTGACGTGCTCTTGCCAGAATGGGTTTATTGCCGTAGCAAACGTCGTCGCCAGGTCATTTTCAGACGTGAACGTCCATTCCATGTGCTTTGCCTTGTTATAAAGTTGTTATATTGAAATGATACCTAAAAACCTAGGTACTTTACCAACATACTCACAAAGTTTTATTTATTTAATAGCAGACTAGGGTAACTCCATGAACTACCGGGGAAAAGATAGAGTCACCTTTAATCCTGTGTCACTTTGAGGTTCAGCGCAGATAACTCCGTTATGTAACTCTACAGCGGCCTTGGCAATAGAGAGTCCAAGGCCGACTCCGCCAGACTCTCGCTCTCGAGCGAGTGTCGCCCGGTAGAACGGCGAAAATATTTGCTCGCACTCTTCGAGTGACAAACCATCACCATCATCTGAAATAGTAATATGCCACTGTGTCTCGTCATGCTCAAAAGTAACCGAGGTAAGCGCTTTGCTGTGACGAATAGCATTTCGTATCACGTTTTCCACCGCCCTACAGAGCATGTTGCTATCAACCTCTACGGTTATTTGTGGTACTTCAGCAATACACAGCTGCTTATTGTTGTTCTGTGCCTCAAAGTTAGCGTCAGTAAATACATCGTTGAGCACTTCCCCTAGGGGCTGCTTGGTAAGCGACGCATGACCAGCCTCAACACGACTTAGCGTAAGTAGCTGTGCCACCAAGGCCTCCATGCGTTCAGCTTCTCGCTCAACTCGGCTTAACGTGTCAGGGTCTACGTTTTGTTGATACGCCAGTCCTAATGCCATTTGTAGCCTAGCCAGTGGCGACCTCAATTCATGAGACACATCAGCTAAGAGGCGCTTTTGTGCACCCCACATGGTTTGCAACCGTGCGGCCATAGTATTGAAGTCTCGGGCTAGCTCACCTAATTCATCATGGCGATTCGATGCAGAGCCAACTCGCGTGTCCCACTGCCCGCTGGCAAGTTTTTTGGCAGAACTTTGTATATCCAGAATAGGTGAAGTCAATGAACGTGCAAACCACCAACTCAGTATAGTTGTAGTAAGGATGGCGATAAAAAACAGCAGTAAAAGCGATGGCTTGTTTTCTTTAGCACCATCAAACTTTGCTGAAAAGAGCGCATAACGCTCTCCGCTATGATTAAAAAAAACCGGGCCAGTAAACTTCACCGGTCCGCGCTTAATAGCAATAGCAGATTCTTGTCCTATTAAATTAACGATTGCGCGAGCATCTATGTCGCGGATCGGCGGGCCCGAAGGGCCAATGATTTTTTGATTACTGGTATTAACAGCAATTAAACGCCATCGTCTTTCTCGCTCAAGGCGTTTAAGCAGGTTAATGAGAGGCACTTGTTGTGCTTTGTCACGCTGAATTCGCCTGACAGAAACAGACAGTGAGCGCACATCTTGAGGTTTAATATCAACAACTTCTAACTCTTCGAAGAAAAACCGTGTCCCCACAACGGCAAGCGCTGCTGTCACAAGAAATGTAGCCCAAAACCACAAAAAAATGCGCCCCATAATTTTGCGTGTTGGATTTAATTTTTTGAACATCTGCATTACTCCGGCAGCAGCATATAACCCACACCGCGCAGGGTTTTTATCTTATCACCGGGCGCAACCGCAGAAATTTTCTTGCGTAAATTGCTCACGTGCATATCGATACTTCTATCAAAAGCTTGTAAGGGCTTGCCCAGTACTTTTAAACTAATTTGCTCTTTTGTAACCCGCTGTGCGGCATTGAGCATTAAAAGCCTGAGCACCATAAACTCTGTGGTAGTCAGTTCTAGGGCTATGTCGTTCACCTTGACCTGCTGACTACTAGGACTTAGGAAAATATCATTGATGAGAAGGTCTTGCTCGATACCTCCACCACCAGCAGATAGAGTGTAGCGTCTCACTATGGCTTTAATTCGCGCTACTAGCTCTCTATGGTTAAAGGGCTTAGGCAAATAATCATCGGCTCCCAATTCAAGACCTAATATCCTGTCGTAGTCATCACCGCGGGCCGTCAACATAAGCACTGGTGTAGTATGGCTAGCGCGAAGTTTTTGGAGCACGTCGAAACCGTCCATTTTTGGCATCATTACATCGAGAAGAATAAGGTCGTAATGATGGCCGGATATTGCTTCAGATAATCCGGCCTCACCGTCGTTTTTCACGTTTACGCTATATCCCATACCAGAGAGATAAGTCGACAACATATCTGTTAGTTCAATATCATCATCGATGACTAAAACAGACTGTAGATGGAACTCCTTGCTCATGAAAACACACTCACCTTTCTATGATTTATTCCCGTACACGCTGTGCCCATTGATTGAAACTGCACACACCTAAACAATGCTATTACTGGACTGCATAGCTTTTATAAAGCTTTTATAAAGCTTCTATATAACTTCTATATAGCCACTATATCGCTTCCACTCTTTCTAGTCTTGATATCGTATCGCCTTTACACAAGCTTTACAGTTTGCTGACTGTATAGCTAGACAATTGGTACTAATCTATCAGTGTCAAATAAAAGGAGACGAAAATGAAACGATTACTAATTACTAGCGCAATTGTAGCGACTGTAGGTATCAGTGGTTTTGCTTATGCCAAGCATCACGACACAGAAATGCGTCACCATCAATCAGCGAAATTTTTAGTCAAACAGATGGTTAAACAGCTTCGCGGCCTTTCTCTTAGTGAAGCACAAAAAAGTGAAATTAAAGCGTTAGTCACTCAATTTAAAGAGGCCAACTCTGATGAAACCAAGGGCCATTCACAAGAAGAGCGCAGGAATGCTAACTCAACGCCAAGATTGGATTTAACAACAGCAACAGACGCTGAAATTACTGAGATAGTGGCACAGCGTGTTGCAAAGCAATCGTCAAAGCAGCTTGAATTTGCAACATTACGCCATGATGTTTTTGCCGTGTTAACCACAGAGCAGCAAGCAGAACTCGATGAGCGTCATTCTAAGTTTGAAGAGAAGCGTGAACGCAGAGAGCAGACTATGCAGTCGCATAAAGATAGTAGAGGCGACAAACAGCAGCGCGGCCAAAGAGAGATGAAACAGTTTGCTGGCCTGTCTTTGTCTGAGGAACAAAAGGCCGAGATTGCACAGTTGATTGATTTACGTAAAGAAAGTGCAGAATTTCATCGCGAAACATTGAAAACATTCAAACAAGCACAGCGCGACTTAGTAAGAAGTGATGCATTCTCTGAAGATGCTTTTATCGCCCTTAGCGCGAAATATGAAGACGACCTTATCGCTGCTGGCGTTGAAAAGGTTAAATTCAGAAGTACATTAATGGCCGTGCTTACCGACGAGCAACAAGAAGAGCTTAAAAGCAGGAAGCGAGAAATGCGAGAATTGATGGACCTACTTAAATAAAGCTCTTATCGAAATAGCGCTTAACCTTTCGTTCATTCACAGCCGAGACGTTGCTCTCGGCTTTTTGCTTTAGCATATGTTGTTCAGGGCTTACTAAGCAATAGGGCAATGATTCTAGGTCACTTCGACTCAATGTTTAAAAGTGAGGCTTTACTGGCTTATATTCTGGCGACAAAAATAGCGGTGACGTCACAACTAAATCGGCGGTTGCCGGCGTGCACGCCACAGGTACGTTCCATACGGAACACAAACGCAACAATGCTTTTACATCAGGGTCGTGAGGAGCGGCATTTAACGGGTCCCAGAAAAAGAATAAGGCATCTAACTTATTTTCAGCAATCAGTGCCCCAATTTGCTGATCACCACCTAACGGGCCGCTTTTAAAGCGCTTTACCGTAAGTCCGATTTCATCAGCAACTAGCCCGCCTGTTGTTCCAGTGGCTACGAGGTTGCACTGTTCTAGTATTTTATTATGCTGATTAGCCCATGCTAATAACTCAGGTTTTTTGTGGTCGTGGGCGACTAGGGCCAAAGTAAGCTTGCTCATTGCTGAATGTGCCTTTTTATGTGTAAACCGATAAATACGATTATGACAACAGGGAAAGTGTACAGCGTCTTACGCTGTTTACATAGCCATCCTCGCCAAAACGGTATGTATAAATATTCAATATCAGCGAAGTCCGTGTCAAATTTATGTAACAGATACTAATGTACTATATTAGTTAACGAATATATCACAGCAAAAAGCGATAACGACAACTCAATTTAAAATATTTATACATTAATATTGCATATAAATTCAAAATTGGTAGACTTATCCACGGTCAAAACAGTCATCCACTGAGAGGATGGCACGATACAGGAACGCATAATGACAACATCGATTTACGCTGCTGAATTTAATAGCAACGTAACCATGTTTACCACTCCCCTGGCTAGCTACACTTTGCATAGTGTGCGACGACGCTCGCGTTCATCTATGCTGTTGCAGTAGCACACTTTTTACCTTTGTAATGTGGTAGCGGTTAGGCAATAGAGTCCAATCAGTTTACAAAGGTAAAAAGTGATTTTTTTCTCTTTATTCAAAATAGACTTATTATGTATAACGTATCCATTATTGGTGCCAGTGGTTACACAGGGGCACAGCTTGTAGAGTTAGTACATCAGCATCCTGAATTGACGCTGTCTGGAACCTATGTGTCATCGAACAGCGCCGATGCCAATAAACCCATTGGCGAGCTACACGGAAAGTTAGCCCACGTTGATGCAACACTCATCCCTATTAGCGACAGCATTTTAGAGTCTTTAGCGCATGATGTTGACTTTATATTCTTAGCAACGCCTCATGAAGCAAGCCACGACTGGATGCCATTGCTTACCTCAGGCCCAGCAAAAGTACTCGACCTCTCTGGCGCATTTAGGCTAAAAGACACTGAGATATTCGAGGCCTTTTATGGTTTTCCTCACAAGCAGCAAGACAGTTTAGACAATGCGGTTTATGGACTGGCTGAATGGTATTCCTCGTCTATTGAGCAAGCCAAAATTATTGCTGTACCGGGCTGCTACCCCACCGCCAGCCTAAGTGCACTTAAGCCGCTGGGTGAAAACAATTTGTTAGATAGCGCTGTTCGTCCCGTCATTAATGCAGTGTCCGGAGTCTCTGGTGCTGGTAGAAAAGCAAGCCTTACCACCAGCTTTTTCGAAGTTAGCCTGCATGCCTATGGTGTTTTAGGCCACCGCCATACGCCGGAAATTGAGGCATACCTCGGCACCCCCGTTATCTTCACGCCTCATCTAGGTAATTTTAAACGCGGGATCTTAGCTACGGTAACGGTGAAATTAAAATCAGGTGTCACTCAAGAGCAACTTGATGAAGCCTATAAAGCTGCCTATGCTGATAAGCCTATTGTTCGTTTGCGCAGCAGCTTCCCTAAAATAGATGATGTAGCGCACACGCCATTTGTTGACCTTTACTGGAAGCTTGATGAGTCATCAGGTTATGCCGTTGTCACATCAGCCATTGATAACGTTATGAAGGGCGCAGCATCGCAGGCCATTCAATGCGTAAACATTATGACTAAACAGCCAATAGAAACAGGGTTAGTACTATGAGCCGTTCCCCCATTGTCATAAAGGTTGGTGGCGCGTTACTCGATGACGCCGCTGCGATGACCCGGTTATTTTTAAGCGTTAAAGAAGTACAAAAAAGCCGTCCTGTTGCGGTTGTGCATGGCGGTGGACCATTGGTGGAAACCTTAATGGCTAGCTTAGGACTTAAGAGTACCAAGATAGATGGGCTAAGGGTAACCCCAGATGAACATATGCCTTACATTTGTGGCGCGTTGGCTGGCTCGGCAAACAAACAGCTTTGTGCTGCGGCAATAGCGTCGGGATTAACGCCCGTGGGCTTATCACTACTTGATGGAAACATGGTAGTTTGTGAACCACTGGCAGATAAATACGGTGCCGTTGGTACGCCTGCCACTGCCGACGCGAGCTTTTTAAAAAGCGTATTAGCCCAGTCTGTGCTGCCGGTTATCAGCTCTATTGGCTCAAGCGCACAAGGCAGATTACTCAACATCAACGCCGACCAGGCAGCAACGGTAATTGCTGAATTACTCGATGCCGAACTATTGCTGCTTTCCAACGTTGATGGCGTGCTCGATGGTAACAAAGCGCTTATTGGCGAGTTAGACGCAACGCGTATAGAAGAATACTCTGCTGCGGGCGTTATTATTGATGGCATGAAGGTAAAGGTCGACGCAGCCCTTCAGTCAGCAAACACCCTATCGCGTGCGGTCTACATTGCCAGCTGGACCGCAAACATCACTGACATACTTAATAAAAACACGGGTACACAAATTATACCCTGCGAGACCTCGTCACTAAATGGCGTCTTGGGAGACAACGAATGAAACAGGATTTATTAACTTTTGCCAACTGGACCCCAGAGGCGATGGAATCATTACTTAAACTTGCGGTTGAAATAAAGCAAGCACCGGCAAGTTATAGCAATGTGCTAAAAGGAAAGTCGATTGTTGCGCTATTTGAAAAACCGTCTCTGCGCACCCGAGTGAGCTTTGATATTGGTATTAACAAACTTGGCGGTCACATGGTGTATCTTGATGTGCAATCGGGCAAGCTGGCAGGTCGTGAAGACTCGGTAGATACCGCTGCCAATCTTTCATGCTGGGCGGATGCCATTGTTGCTCGCGTATTTTCTCACTCGACATTAGAGACCTATGCTGAAGCGGCAAATGTACCTGTGATTAACGCATTGTGCGATAAATACCACCCCTGCCAAGGCCTGGCCGACTACCTCACCATGTTCGAGCGTTTTGGTAAAACGACGGGTTTGACCATGACCTATATCGGCGATGGCAACAACGTAACCCATTCGCTATTGATTGTTGGCGCACTGTTAGGTTGCAACCAAATTGTGATTACCCCGAAAGGTCACGAAGCAGATGCCAGCATTGTCGCTCATGCAAAAACGTTAGCTGAGAAGACCGGCGCAACCATTGTTGAAAGCAACGAATTAGAAGCCGCAAATGGTACCGATGTCATCTACACCGACACCTGGCTTTCCATGGGTGATGACACTCCCCTTGAAACCATTAAGGCAACGTTTATGCCGTATCAAGTGAACGAAGCGCTTATGGAGGCATCAGGTGCAAGCTGCGTAATGCACTGCCAGCCGGCCCATCGTGACCTAGAAATTACTGGCTCACTGATTGATAGTGACAAGTCGCTATTAATGCAGCAAGCCGAAAACAGAATGCATGGCCAAAACGCCATCCTTACTCAATTACTCAGTGCCTAAGAGGAACTACTTAGATGCAAAACGTTAAAAAAATCGTGTTGGCCTACTCAGGCGGGCTTGATACCTCAGCTATCATCCCATGGCTTAAAGAAAACTATGACTGTGAAGTAGTGGCGTTTGCCGCTGATGTAGGTCAAGGCGATGAGGAGCTTGAAGGCCTTCATGAAAAAGCGATCGCTTCAGGTGCTAGCGAGTGCCACATCATCGATTTGAAAGAAGAGTTTGTTAACGACTACATCTTTCCAACAATCACCACAGGCGCTGTATATGAAGGCGAGTATCTATTAGGTACTTCAATGGCCCGCCCTGTTATCGCTAAAGCGCAGGTAGAAGTGGCAAGAAAAGTAGGTGCTGATGCACTGTGTCACGGCTGTACCGGTAAAGGTAATGACCAAGTGCGCTTTGAAAGTACCTTTGCTGCACTAGCACCAGATTTAACGGTTATCGCACCATGGCGTGAGTGGGATATGGTAAGCCGTGAAGACTTATTGGCCTATTTGGCCGAGCGCAACATTGCCACTACGGCCTCAGCAACAAAGATATACAGCCGTGACGCCAACGCATGGCATATTTCTCACGAGGGCGGTGAGCTTGAAGATCCATGGCAAGAGCCGACGAAAGAAGTCTGGACTATGACGGTAGACCCAGAAGATGCGCCAAACACACCAGAGCGCATAAATTTGTCATTTAACGAAGGTAGACTGACCCACATTGACGGCGAAGCACTATCGCCATATCAAGCGTTAGTAAAGCTAAACACGGTAGCGGCGGCACACGGCGTGGGTCGTATCGATATTGTTGAAAACCGTTTAGTGGGCATGAAGTCTCGTGGCTGTTATGAAACTCCTGGCGGCACAGTACTGCTAAAAGCATATAAAGCACTTGAGACCATGGTACTTGACAAAGCAGCGCTTAAATACCGTGAGCAGATTGGCTTAGAGTTTTCCCACGTTATGTATGACGGACGATGGTTTACTGCGCTAAACGATTCACTGCTTGCTGGCGCGGCATCGTTCGCGAAAAAAGTGACGGGTGATATCGTGGTTAAACTGTATAAAGGTCAGGCAACAGTAACCCAGCGTCGCTCGCCTAACAGCTTGTATTCCGAAGACTTTGCCACGTTTGGCGCCGATGATGTTTACGACCAAAAACACGCTGAAGGATTTATCCGTTTATTCAGCCTGTCTAGTCGTATTGAAGCATTAAAAAACCAAGGCTAATCACAAAGGTTAAAGGAGTATCACATGGCGTTGTGGGGTGGCCGGTTTGAATCCGGTGCAAGTAGTATGTTTAAGCAGGTGAACGACTCTTTACCGTTTGACCGTGTTATGGCGAGCCAAGATATCCAAGGCTCAATAAGTTGGTCACGGGCGCTGCAAAAAGCGGGTGTGCTGACTAGTGATGAACAGCAGCAGCTAGAAGCAGCACTTAGCGAGCTGAAAGTGCAAGCTGATGCCGGCGAGTTAGATTTTGATGCCTCTAGCGAAGAAGATATTCACAGCTTTGTAGAAGCTGCGCTTATCGAAAAGCTGGGTGATATTGGCAGAAAGCTGCACACGGGTAGAAGCCGTAACGATCAAGTAGCAACCGATTTTAGGCTATGGGTTCGCGAACATATTGCTTCACTTCGCAGCGACGTTCTTGGCGTCATTAAATCGCTGCTAAACGCTGCAAGTCGCCACCAAGAAGCTATTATTCCTGGTTATACCCACTTACAGCGCGCTCAACCTATTCACTTTGCACATTGGTGCTTGGCATACGTTGAAATGCTAAAGCGCGATCTAAGTCGACTTGATGACCTAAAAGCAAGAATGAACCAGTGTCCGCTGGGCTCTGGTGCATTAGCTGGCACAACATTCCCTATTGACCGCCATGCCATTGCCGATGAGTTAGGGTTTGATTCTCCTTGTCTAAACAGCCTAGATGCGGTTTCAGATCGCGACTTCGTGCTTGAGCTTTTGTTTACTGCAAGCACCAGCATGATGCACTTATCTCGCCTAGCTGAAGATATGATTTTTTACAACTCTGGCGAAGCTGGCTTTCTGCAGTTAGGTGATAGCGTGACATCGGGCTCTTCACTTATGCCTCAGAAGAAAAATCCGGATGCACTAGAGTTAATGCGCGGAAAATGCGGCCGAGTCTTCGGTTCACTACAAGCACTGCTAGTCACAATGAAAGGGCTGCCTCTTGCGTACAATAAAGATATGCAGGAAGACAAAGAAGGTGCTATTGACGCTGTCAATCAATGGCATATTTGTTTGTGCATCGCCAGTGAAGTACTCGACTCGTTGCAGCTAAACGAAGAACGCTGCCGCGTTGCTGCAGCGCAAGGGTATTCCAATGCCACTGAACTTGCTGACTACTTGGTAGGCAAAGGCATTCCGTTTAGAACCGGTCATGATATTGCAGGTCGCGTGGTGCTGCAGGCTATTGATAATGGTTGTGCCATTGAAGATTTGCCCCTTAGCCAGCTGCAGGCTATTTGCGACAAGATTGAAGACGATGTGTATCCGGTGCTGCAGCTTGAGTTTGGCGTTAATCAGCGAAATATACTTGGCGGAACCAGTAAAGAAACAGTGACTAAAGCGCTGTATCAAGAACTGGAAAGCTTGGATCAGGAGCTGGAAAGCTTGGATAAACAAGGGTAGCGGTAGGGACATACTCGCATGGTATTAGCGCATCACGATGGCATTAAATTATTTCGCAGCTCGCTGCCTTATATTAATGCCCACCAGGGAAAAACCTTTGTACTGATGTTCGGTGGCGAAGCCATTGAACATCCCAATTTCCCTAATATTATTCACGACATCGCATTGCTGAATACGCTTGGCGTGCGCGTAGTTATTGTGCACGGTGCGAGGCCGCAAATAGACTCAAGAGTGGCCCTTCGCAATATTGAAGGGCGCTTTGAAGACGGCGTAAGAATTACCGACAAGCAAACTCTTGAGTGCGTAAAAGACGCCGCTGGCTCGGTGCGTTCTCAAGTAGAAGCCTTGTTAACCATGGGCCTACCAAACTCTCCTATGCACGGCGCGCAAATTCGCGTGTGTTCTGGAAATTTAGTGGTGGCAAAACCCATGGGAGTGCGCAACGGTATTGATTTTGAAAATACCGGTTTAGTGAGACGCATTGATATAACGGGCATTAACGATCATTTAAATGACGGTTCAATCGTTTTGCTTTCGCCCATGGGGTATTCAGCAACAGGAGAGGTGTTCAACCTGTCTCATGAAGATGTGGCCACCCAAGCAGCTATTACACTTAAAGCCGATAAACTCATTGTATTTTCAAATTACGATGGCGTGTATAACAGCGATGGTAAATTGCTTCGCACCATTGAGCGCCCTCAGTTAGAGAAAATGATAATGGGCGGCAGCATTACCACGGAACACACTGTACTGCGAGCTCTCACCACCAGCGTATCAGCTGGCGTGCCGCGAGCACACTGCATTAGTTATGAAAACGACGGTGCACTGCTTCAAGAGCTGTTCACTCGCGATGGCACAGGCTCGTTAGTGATGGAACATCATTACGAGCAGTTAAGAGCTGCAACCATTGACGATGTAGGCGGCATACTGAATCTTATTAAGCCCTTAGAAGACAGTGGAGTATTGGTCAAACGCTCTCGCGAACGCCTTGAGAGTGAAATTAATCAATTTATTATCATTGTACGCGATGGAATGATAATCGCCTGCGCAGCACTTTATCTGTATCCCGAAGATGACTGCGGCGAGCTTGCGTGTGTGGCAACACATCAAGATTACCGCGGCAAAAACCGCGGTGAACGTATACTAGAAGAAGTATGCAGGCGTGCTAAAGAAGCGTGTATCAATCGTATATTTGTACTGACCACAGTGACGGCTCACTGGTTTTTGGAGCAGGGATTCCAGCCTGCAGATATCAGCGCTTTGCCGGAAGTGAAAAAAGAGCTGTACAACTTCCAGCGTAATTCGAAGGTGTTTACACTAAACGTAGAGTAGCCTTTCTCCTATGCCAAAAAGGCTCTAAAGACCGCTTTGGCATAGGCATTTATCATCAAAAAAAATACCCTCTTTGTTGCAAATTAACGGCAAACTCGCTTTACTGGTAAGACCAGAAACTGCGAGCGGGCCTATTTGTGACAGACATAAAAACCGACGATATCTTTGTAACCTGCGAAGACAAAACCCAGCTAAAAGCCACTTTGTTTACACCTAGTACCCCAGCGAAAGCGGCTATCATGGTGGGCCCTGCTACGGGCATAAAACGTCAATTTTATCGCGCCTTCGCCACGTATTTGTGCGAACAGGGCTACGGTGTTATCACATTTGATAATCGTGGTATTGGAGGATCGTGTAACGTTCCGTTAAAGCACAGCAATGCGTCGCTGGTAAGCTGGGGCGATCAAGACATGCCTGCCGTATTATCAACGCTCAAATCTCACTTTTCACACTGTCATTATTTTTTAGTGGGCCATAGCGCAGGTGGGCAATTGCTAGGTCTCATGCACAATGTTCACGACCTGAGTGCGTTTTGTAACTTTGGTAGCTCATCAGGTAGCTTACGTAATATGCGTAAGGGATATTTAATCAAAGCGCATTTTTTTATGAATGGCTTTATTCCTTTAAGTAACTTTGTGTTTGGCTACACGAACTCACAATGGGTTGGTATGGGTGAGCCATTGCCAAAAAAGGTTGCTCGCCAGTGGCAACAATGGTGTAACGGCAGTGGATACATAAAAACCGCTTTTGGGAAGGAAGTAAGAAACCATTATTTTGACGATATCTGTATCCCTTCAAAATGGTTACTTGCCACTGATGATGACATAGCCAACATTAAAAATGTGCATGACATGATAAGTGTGTTCCCCAATATGAAGGCTGAAGTAGAGCAGCTCGACCCTGCCGAGCACAACGTGAAAGACATTGGTCACATGAAATTCTTCTCACGCAAGTGCCAACATCTTTGGCCCAAAGTAACTGAGTACTTTAATAGTGTTGCCTAGCGCAGAGCAAACACCCAACCCTGAAACATTAAATTCCGGTTAATTGGATGCGATACACAAACGTTTACCACTTTATCTACGTATATTCATTAACTGTACTATCACTCATTTTTCTTTATCGTTATGGCGCTTTATACATCACGACTACTCACTGTTGCTATTGTCTTTGTGCTTCTCACCATAGGCGCGGGTGCCTTTTTTTCAAATAAAAGTATGAGTAAACACGCCTTGAAACGAGAAGAACTTAATTTTATGGGCAGCAAAGGTTGGTCATGGTTTGACGAAAAGCGGCGTGTTCAAATAAAAAGAGTTGAAGGGGATTTACCTGCCTTGCGTAAGGTATACGTAGATGAAAATTATGCGGCCCTTTTAACCATTAGCGATAATGGCCGTTATCGAGGTTTCGTATTCTTTGACGAGCCCTGCGAAGAAGGTTCTGCTATTACAGAAACTAAATACTACGGTGTCGACGGTGAGCAAAATATTGATGTGCTGCACTGCATTCAAGGAAAATTGGTGTTTATGAAGTCGTGGGCGACACCTCCAGAAACACGATGGGAAGGAAGCGTTGGCGATTTTCGTTTTTCAGTATCACTTGAAGATTGGGATCTGAAACCGTTGCAAAAAGCCTACTATAAAAGCCGAGCCGTGCTTATTTAGCAGTGCTTGTCTAACTGCGCTTATTTAGCTGCATTAGTTCAATGTCACTAGCATCACGCAAAACAGCTGTGTTGCCACCACCGACTACGTCAATGATGGCGCTTTACACAGTCGCTTTACTCTTATTTTAAACGTCTTTAGCCATTCGCTAGGGCATTATCAATATCAGCAGCGCTGTGTCGGTTCTCCAACTGCCCGTTTTCGCCCCACGTTTTATTGACGATGCGGCCGCGCTGCACACCTTTGCGCTTTTCAACACGCTGAGCCCATTCAAGCAAATGGGTATACTCTTCTACCTGTAAAAACGTAGCGGCGTCATACAAATTACCTAGCACGAGGTTGCCATACCATGGCCATATCGCGATATCCGCTATGCTGTACTCGTCTCCCGCCATGAATGTATTGTTCGCCAAATGTTTATCTAAAACGTCTAATTGACGTTTCGTTTCCATAGTAAAGCGGTTAATGGGGTACTCCATTGGGTATGGCGCGTAGCTGTAAAAATGGCCAAAACCACCACCGAGATAAGGCGCACTGCCCACCTGCCAGAACAACCAGTTCATGCATTCTGCTTTAGCATGAGCATCTTTGGGAATAAATTTATCGAACTTTTCAGCTAAGTACATCAGGATGGAGCCAGACTCAAACAGCTTTGTCTCCGGCGTGGTTGTGGTATCCACCATCGCAGGTATTTTACTGTTTGGGTTTACATCCACAAAGCCTGAAGAAAATTGATCGCCCTCTCCAATATTCACCAGCCAAGCGTCATACTCAGCCTCATCCACGCCTGCGGCCAACAACTCTTCCAGCATAATGGTTACTTTTTGCCCGTTTGGTGTGGCTAAAGAATGAAGCTGAAATCCATGTTCGCCTTGTTCACGGGCCTTTTCATGGGTGGCACCAGACACAGGGCGATTAATGCTAGCCCACTTATTGCCGTCGTCTTTGTCTTGCGTCCATATTTTAGGAGGGGTGTAGTTATCAGATGCTGACATTGCTTTTCCTTTTGTCTCTGCTAATAAACTAGTTCTATTAACTAAGAACAACTTTTAAAGAGATAGAGCTCACCTGTGTCGACCAATAAACAAGGTTATAGGCTCACCAACATAAAAAAGCCGAGCGGTGAAATTCACCAGCTCGGCCCACATTAAAAGGCGCACACTCCATTGCACGCAAAGCGGTAGTGTACGAATAGCGTTAGCGAGTTGAGCTAGCAAATTACATGAGCGGATTACACTAGCGCTCATCTACCCGTACATATCAATTAACTGCATTAGCACCGCGCTTGTTCATCACACGTGCTTGCACTTATGTGCATGTAATATCTAGATATCAATAATTAAGCCAACTCCAAAAAAACGAATATTTTCATAGCGTTGAAAAATTTAAAGTGAAAAAGTCAGGAAGAAATAGAGGAAAATGTTGCACATTGGTGACAATGTTTTACCGAGGGAGGTAGAAAGGCGATTGCTAGAATATGTTCCACCTTGAAGTACATACAAAAAAGCAGGCGTTGCGCCTGCTTTTGAATAGTTAAATACTCACCCGTTTGTAGGGTCGATATTCTGCTTTCCAGAAATTCCTTTCAATGCTTGCACGAAGTGCTTCCTCAGACATTTCTAAGGCCAAGCCTTGCTGCATTGCTACCTTGCCAACTTCAAAAGCAATATCTCGACTAAGCTCTGCAATTTGTACCAAGGATGGCAACAGCGAACCTTCACCAGTGTTGACTAATGGCGACGCTTTAGCGAGTGCGTTGCTGGCAGCCATTAACATTTCATCGCTTATTAGCTTCGCCTTTGCAGCAACAACACCTAAACCGATACCGGGAAAGATATAAGAGTTATTGCACTGGGCAATAGGGAACACCTTGCCATTGTACTCAACCGGCTTAAATGGGCTTCCGGTGGCAATGATCACCTCTCCATCTGTCCATTCAATGACCTGCTCTGGCCGCGCTTCCACTTGGCGTGAAGGATTACTCAGCGGAAAGATAATAGGCAATTCGCAGTTTTGCTTCATGGCGCGAATGACTTGTTCAGTGAATAGGCCTGGCTGGCCAGACACCCCAATGAGTATATCGGGCTGTGCACAATGCATAACATCAAGAAGCGACGCATAATCGCCACTGAAGGTCCAATCGGCAAGGTCTTCTTGTTTTTGCTGAAGCTTTTCTTGGAAATCACGGAGACCTTCCATGCCCTCTGTTAACAGACCAAAGCGATCGATCATAAATACGTGCTTTCGCGCTTCCTCGTCACTTAACCCTTCAAATACCATTTGCTGAATGAGCATTTCAGCAATACCGCAACCGGCCGAACCAGAGCCCACAAAAACAACCTTCATCTCACTGAGCTTTTGTTGCTTTGTTCTACAGGCGGCTAATATTGTGCCTAGAGTAACTGCCGCGGTGCCCTGAATATCATCATTGAAACAACAGATCTCATTGCGATAGCGATTCAGTAACGGCATGGCGTTTGGCTGAGCAAAGTCTTCAAATTGAATAAGTACGTCAGGCCAGCGTCGTTTAACTGCTTGTACAAACAAGTCGACAAACTCGTCATACTCTTTTTGCTCAATACGAGGGTGTCGAGCTCCCATGTACATAGGATCGTTAAGCAGCTTTTCATTATTAGTGCCCACATCAAGCATCACCGGCAATGTATAGGCTGGGCTAATACCGCCACAGGCGGTATACAGCGACAGTTTCCCTATAGGAATACCCATGCCACCAATACCTTGGTCACCTAACCCTAAAATGCGCTCGCCGTCTGTCACAACGATGACTTTCACTTTGCGTTTTGTGGCGTTGCGAACAATGTCATCTATCTGATGACGCTCTTCATAAGACACAAATAAACCACGAGAGCTGCGGTAAATATCAGAAAACTGCTCACAGGCATCCCCCACAGTAGGGGTGTAGATGAGCGGCATCATTTCATCAATGTATTTCTGAATGAGGCGATAGAATAAAGTTTCGTTATTATCTTGAATTGCACGCAAGTAAATGTGCTTATTCAATGCTTCGTCAAAGCTGCTGTACTGCATGTAAGCGCGTTCAACCTGCTCTTCTATGCTTTCATACCGCGGCGGCACTAACCCCGTTAGATTGAATGCAGCTCTTTCTCGGGCAGTAAAGGCACTGCCCTTGTTAAGTAGCGGAGTTTCCAGCAATGAAGGGCCGGAATGTGGGATATAGAGATAGCGCTGTGAATCTTCTGACATGTTTTTTCCGGTTATGGGTTCAGGCAAATGGAGCGCCAAAGCCTAAAAGGACGTGGTTTTGCGCGCCCTTCCCTTTTTTAAAATATTTCTTCTGACTCTGGCGTTGTTGTTTCATCCTGCTCGGCTGGGTCTACCACATCGTTGTCACGAACGTATACGGTAGGCTCTGTACCTTGAAGGAAGTATTCGAATAGTGTCGTATGGTCTGTGCGATTGGTCAACTTTCCACTGGTACGATCAATGCGCACGCGAACGATATTTTCAGGCACAGGTAACGGAGAATAAGGTTTGTCGGCCAGTGCATATTCCATAAAGCGGATCCAGGCAGGACCTGCGGCTTTGGCACCATCTTCTGTTCCGATAAGCGCATTGCCAATCCAATTAAACTTCTCAGGGTTTTTATTAATTAAATTTTGATTACGAGTAGCACGCCCAAGCTGGCGGCTCATATTGTCAAAACCGACCCAAGCGGTCGCTACAATATCTTTGTGGAACCCGCTGAACCATGTATCTCTTGAATCGTTCGTTGTACCAGTTTTACCAGCAATATCCGTACGCTGTAATATATTTCTAGCGCGCCAGCCGGTGCCAAGCCAATAGGTTTTCTTATTCCAGTTACCGTTGGCTCTCACGCCCGTTCGCATCATTTCAGCGACGAGGAACGCATTTTGTGCACTAATAACCTGAGGCGCTATAGTCTTTTCTTCAACATCATTGGTCAAATCTACCGTGCCAGCATCTTCATTAAACTGAGCCGCAAGCAATGCTTCAATATCATCTTCATCTAAGGGCTGGGACGATGGGGTCTCATCTTCCTCTTCACAGCGATGACAAGCCCATACTGGGTTTGCCTGCCATAACTGTTCACCACTCTCGTCGAGCACTTCACTGATAAAGTGAGGGTTTACTAGATAACCGCCGTTGGCAATAACCGACATGCCGCGCACCACTTCAAGAGGAGTATGAGAGCTTGAACCTAACGATACGGTTTCATCGAGAGGAATATCCTCCTTGTTAAAACCAAAACGAGTCAGATAATTCGCTGTTTCGCGCAATCCTACACCACGGAGCAGTCGAACCGACACCACGTTTTTCGATTTACCCAGTGCTTTTCGCATGCGAATAGGCCCATCGTATTCAGCAGGTGAATTTTGTGGCCGCCATGCTACACCGGTTGCAGCATTCCACTGGTTTATTGGCGCATCGTTGATAATAGACGCTAATGTGTAACCATTATCAATAGCGGCTGAATAGATAAAAGGCTTAATGTTCGAGCCAACTTGACGCTTAGCTTGCGTGGCGCGGTTAAACTGACTTTGATAAAAGCTATAGCCGCCCACAACCGCTTCCACGGCACCGTTTTTAGGGTTAAGCGCGATAAACGCACCGCTTACCTCGGGGATCTGCGCAATTCGCCACTCATTGTCTTGCTTTCGAATATAAATGACGGCACCTTCGCGCGTCACATCAGCAGCGGTATCAGGGTCGTTTCCTTGCCTGAAGTCAGTTATGTATTGACGCGCCCAATCTAGGCCGTCCCACTCTATGGTGCGAGTTTCGCCATTGACAGTAAGTACCTCTATGGACTTTTCGTTTACCACTTTCACCACTGACGGCACTAGCGGTTTAATATAGGGAATTTCTTCTAATACGGATATTAACGACGGATCATCCCACATCGCTCGCTCTGTGCGATTGCTCACGTCAAAACTCAATGACAGAAGCGGGATTTTCTCGTCTTTTGACTCAGCTTTAGGGATGTCCCACAGATAGCCTAATGCCCCTTTATAGCCATGGCGCTCGTCATAATCATGTAGATTTCTTACCACTGCCCTTTGGGCCGCAAGCTGTAGCTCAGATGTGGCCGTTGCATAAACTTGGTATCCACCTGTTTCTGCTTCTTCTTTGCCGTAGGTTTCTACCATTTCGGAATAAATAACGTCTGCTAGGTATGGCGCATCAACTTCAATTTCAGCGCCGTGTTTACGTGCAGTAACAGGAGCGCTAGCGGCTTCATCAAACTGCGCTCTGGTAATGTAGTTCTCATCGAGCATTCTCAGAAGAACCACGCGTCGCCTTTCAACAGAGCGCTCTGGTCCGCTGATAGGGTTAAGCACTGAGGGCGCTTTGGGAAGACCCGCAATAGTGGCAATTTGTGCTAAAGACAGCTCGGTAAGTGGCTTTCCATAGTACACCTGTGAAGCGGCGCCAAAACCAAACGAACGATGACCTAATTCGATTTTGTTTAAATATAGCTCCAAGATTTCTTGCTTCGAGAGCTCTTGCTCCATATGAAGAGCGATAAATATTTCCTTCACCTTACGTATGTACGTCTTCTCCCGAGACAGAAAGAAACCTCTCGCCAACTGCATGGTAAGTGTACTGGCTCCCTGTCGCTTTTCACCCGTCAGTACTAAGCTTACTGCTGCTCGAACGATACCAATGGGATCAATACCGTGATGCTCGTAGAAGCGGCTATCCTCAGTGGCAATTATCGCATCGACTAATTGCTTAGGAACTTCCTCAAGTTTTACCGGTATCCGCCGTTTAACTCCATACTGGGAAATAAGTTTTCCATCTTTGGTATATATCTGCATTGGGGTTTGCAGGCGAACATCCTTAAGGACAGTGACACTAGGCAGGTCAGGTTTGATATAAAAGTAAATACCAACCAGCGCAGCAAAGCCAAGAAGACCGGATAAGAAACTGAAAAGGATTAACGGTTTAATGTACTTCACTGTAACGGGTACCAAGGAAAATTATGATGAAATGACGTATATTCTATACGTATGTGTTATCAATAGAACCATACATATGAATTATTTAGCGTAATATTGTACTTTAGAGCAACTACCTTTGGAACTAGGCACGAATAAATGAAATCGCTACTGAAAAAAAAGCTGCCGCCCATTGTGGGCTTAGACATAGGAACGCGTCAAATAAAAGCGGTATGGATAGAGCAGACAAAAGATGGATTTTTACTTCAAGGGTATGCCTGCGAACCCATCAGTAAAATTGCTTTTTCAGAGCGCGACATAAAAGATTATGAATCGGTCAGTATTGCATTAAAAAAAATCAGAAAAGCACTTAAGACCAAAATTAAGTTAGCCAACGTGGCTGTTGCGGGCACGTCTGTTATCAGTAAAATCGTTTACATGGATCCAGAGCAAAGCGATTTCGATTTAGAAAACCAAATTGAAATAGAAGCTGACAGTCTCATTCCCTACCCATTAGAAGAAGTCTATTTAGACTTTGAAGAAATCGGCCCAAGTACTACGCATACAGGCAAAGTAAATGTTCTGCTGACTGCTGCACATAAAGATTTGGTAGATAGTCGACTGCTGCTAGCAAGAGAAGCCAATTTCGAGCCTAAAATTGTCGATATGGAAAGCTACGCTATCGGCAATGCCATCGACTTTTTTCACGCCAATCCGGCAACCGACGAGTCTTTATGCTGTGTGAATGTAGGTGCCTCACTGCTCCAGGTCTGTGTGGTAAAAAACGGCAACGTTGCCTATACCAAAGAGCACGCCTTTGGACTGAATAACCTCATAAACGATATTAGCGCCATCCACATGATTGAGCGAGAAACTGCAGAGCGCCAGTTGCTAGACGGCACATTAGCAGGAAATTGGGTTGAAGACACCCTACCCATTTTTGCCGCTAATCTTCAACAAAGTATTAATCGCGCATTACAAATGTACATGAGTACCACCCACGCCGAACGTCCTCAGAAAATTTTACTTACCGGAGGCGCAGCAACCATTGAGCCTTTGGTTGATATTTTAAACCAAGACTTAGGCCTTGATGTCGCTCGCTTTAACCCTTTTGCAGGCATGACAATAAATCCAAAATTGGATGCGGCAAAGCTGCAAAAATTAGCGCCTCAACTTGTCATAGCAGCAGGCCTAGCGAGTAGGAGTTTTACCCCGTGGCACATGTAAACCTACTCCCCTGGCGCGAAAAACAGCGCCAACATCAAAAGCAGCAGTATCTGGCAGCACTCGTGGCCGTAGCTGCGATTGTTGGGCTAATATTTTGGTTTGTTGGGCAAGCAATCGACCAGCAAATTAGCCATCAAAACTCACGAAACCAATTTCTAGAACGTGAAATTGCCGCCCTAGACAATCAAATTGGCGATATAAAGAAAGTGAAAGAAAATAAAAGCGCCATTGAACAACGGATGACCCTGATTGAACAACTTCAGGCAAGTCGCAATATCTCGCCTATTGTGTTTGATGAGCTAGCCAAGCTTGTACCCTCAGGCGTAGCGTTTAACACTATGGCTCGCACTGGAAACAGCATAAAAATTGAGGGTACGAGTGATTCAAACAACAGGCTATCTGATTTCATGCGTGCATTAGACAGCTCTGACACCTTTGTGTCTGCTGAACTGTCTACCATCAAATCGGATAGCAGCGCCGCGCGTGCAGTGAGTGACTTTACCCTTACATTCTCTATCGCCCCCAATCTAGCGCCAATGACAGATGCAGAAAGTGAGGTTCAGTAGATGAAATTTGATGTCTCAAAACTAAAAGAACTCAACGAACTCGATTTCGAACAAATTGCCATTTGGCCCAACGAAGTACGCATTGTTGTTGCAGCATTTGTGGCTATTGCCATAGGCGCATTAAGTTACTACCTGCTGATAAGTCCAAAGCTTCCTATCTTAGATACAGCAAAATTAAAAGAAGACGAATTAAAGCTTCAGTTTGAAGCTAAATACCGAATTGCTGCAAACCTCGATGCTTATCAAGCCCAACTAGAGCAAATCAAAAAAGACTTCTCTTCTATGCTGAAAAGTCTACCTACCAGTAATGAGACACCGGGACTACTTGACGATATTACTTACGTGGGCACCTCGGCAGGATTAACCTTTAAACTGCTCAACTGGCAGCAAGAAGTGCCAAAAGAATTCTACACAGAACTGCCTATAGAGATGGAAGTAAGCGGCGGGTATCACAACTTTGGTGAATTCGTCTCTAACGTGGCAGATTTACCTCGTATTGTAACTTTGCACGACTTTGATATTGCCCGCAATGAAGGTGGCTTAACCCTTAGATTACAGGCAAGAACCTACCGTTCTGACAATCCCTCACTCTTAGAGGGAGAAGAAGACTAATGCGATATCTTTTATCTTTGTGTATTTTTGTTATGATTTGTGGATGCGCCCCTGAAATCAATGATTTACAGGCTTACACAGAAAGCGTAAAAAGCCGAGCTCAGCCGAGCGTAGAGCCATACACTAAATTTGAAACTCAACCGCCTTTTGCATACAGCGCAAGTTCGTTGCGAAGCCCTTTTCAGCAGCCCAGAGGGATACCTGCGGTAGTGAGCCAAACTCGGGTTGAAAATTGCTTACAACCTGATTTTCAACGCCCCAAACAGGCGTTAGAAAGCTATGGCTTAGACGCGCTCGCACTCACTGGAAGTTTTACCGTTCAGGGCGAAAAATGGGCGCTCATAAAAAGTAACGACGGCATGCTGCACAAAGCAAAAGCCAAAAGCCGCATTGGGCTATTTTACGGCAGCATTACGCAAATCGGCAAAGAATCAATTATTATAGAACAGTTATTACCAGATGGTGCTGGCTGCTGGCAAAGGAAAACAACAACAATGACAACAGCATCACAGGCGGGAGAGTAAACATGGCCGAGCGATACATATTTAATAAATCTCTAAATCGTAGCGCGCCTAGATGGTATTGGTTAGCAGGTACTATTGCTGCGCTTCTCTCTTTTACTTTGTTTGTTGCTCCCTCAAAAGCCCAAGAGCCAGTTTTAGTCGACCCGCAGTCTATGAGCGATGTACAGCGCGTGACCACCACCATCATTGATGTTGATTTTACGCAAAACGCCAACAACACCGCGATTACTATGGTGACGTTTGAAGGCCAAGTCCCTAAGACACAGCTTATTGAATCTAAGGGCAAAGTATCAGTTACTTTAATGGCTACTAAACTGGGCGAAGATCAGTTTGTAGAGCTTGATGTGGCTGATTTTGGCACCGTGGTTTCTACTATCGAAACTTTTGAAGACGACAAGTCTGCGCGTATTGAAGTGAATTATGAAGGCGCGGTTACCGTGAGAAACACGGTAAAAGGGAAGCAGCTTCACATTGAAATAGTACCTATGGGTAAAGAACAGCAAGAAGCCCTTAGCAGCGAGAAAAAGTATACTGGCGAACCCATATCTCTCGACTTCCAAGACGTTCCGGTACGTCAGGTATTGCAGATTATTGCTCAAGTTAATGGCTTTAACCTCGTTACAACCGACTCGGTGACAGGCAATGTCACCATTAGTCTTTCTGGGGTTCCCTGGGATCAAGCCCTCGATATGATCATGCGAGTGAAAGGCTTGGACAAGCGTTTAGAAGGGAACATTTTACTTATTGCACCGGCAGAAGAATTATCGGCAAGAGAAACCCAAGCGCTGCAGTCTCGTCAGCAAGTGGCCGATTTGGCCCCGTTGCAAACAGTGGATATTGCGATTAACTACGCAAAAGCAGCAGAACTGGCTGCAATTTTAAAGTCATCGGAAGGTGGTATTCTTTCAGATAGAGGCGGAGTGACCGTTGATGAGCGCACCAATACGCTGCTGATAAGAGACACACTGGAGTCTATCGACGAAGCTAGAAAGACCATCGAAGTACTCGATATTCCTGTTAAACAGGTGCTTATTGAAAGCCGTATGGTAACTGTACTGGATAACGTAGATGAACAACTTGGCGTTCGATGGGGCTTCAGTGATAGACAGGACGACAACGGCGTATCAGGTTCTCTTGAAGGTGCAGATACCATTGCAGGTGGCATTGTTCCCTCAATCAACAACCGATTAAACGTTAACTTACCGGTGAGCAGTGCTGCGGGCACCATAGGCTTTCAAGTGGCAAGCTTAATCGATGGCACTATATTAGATTTAGAGCTGTCGGCATTAGAATCTGAAAGCAAGGGTGAAATCATTGCTAGCCCGCGAATCACGGTTGCCAATCAACACGAAGCGTATATTGAGCAAGGTACAGAGATTCCGTTTGTGCAGGCAACCTCAAGCGGCGCCACAGCGGTTGAATTTAAAAAGGCGGTATTATCGCTTAAAGTCACGCCGCACATCACACCGGACAACCGAATTATTTTAGATTTGGTAGTAACACAAGATACACGAGGTGAAACAGTATCCACATCAACTGGGGATGCAGTGGCAATCGATACGCAGGAAATACAGACACAGGTGCTGGTTGAGAATGGAGAAACTATCGTTCTAGGCGGCATCTTCCAGCAAACAAGCAGTGACGGCGTGAACAAGGTCCCTCTGTTTGGCGACCTTCCCGTGCTAGGTGCATTGTTCAGAAATACCACTGAGCTACAGCAAAAGCGCGAGTTATTAATTTTTGTAACGCCCAAAATAATTACTGAAAAACCGTAACCCCTTCCCGAGTTGCCAAATAAAACGTGCATAACCTTGCACGTTTTTTGTTTTAACCCTGTTTTTTTGAGTGAAATTACAGGTATATGCATATTGTTGGTAACAAAACTTGCAACGCCTTGCAGGAAACTGAGATAATCGCCGCCTCGAAATATTAACGAGGTTTAAGGAGTGGTGCTTATTGGACATTAAATAGGCACGAGTCAATGGGTAGGCTGGTAAGGCAACAGTGCACTGCCCCTAACATGATTAAGTTGTGATATAAGCAAATATGGCTGAAAAACGTAATATCTTTTTAGTTGGCCCGATGGGTGCTGGCAAGAGCACTATCGGTAGACATCTAGCAGACGAACTTCACTTGGATTTTTTTGATTCGGATCAGGAAATTGAGCGCCGCACTGGGGCTGATATCGCCTGGATCTTTGACTTGGAAGGTGAAGATGGTTTTAGAGCACGCGAAGAAAACGTCATCAACGATTTAACCGACAAGCAAGGCATTGTGCTTGCTACTGGCGGTGGCTCTATCGTGACTAAAGCAGTACGTAACCGTTTATCTGCCCGCGGTATCGTTGTTTACTTGCAAACCACTATCGACAAGCAAGTAGCTCGTACACAACGTGACAAGCGTCGTCCTCTTCTTCAAAACGAAGATCCTGAGAAGGTACTTCGCGACCTAGCCGACTCACGCAACCCTTTGTACGAAGAGGTAGCCGACTACGTAGTTGATACCGACGACCAATCTGCTCGTGCGGTAGCAAACCAAATCATCAGTAAAATCGGTCTTTAAATAGCATAATGTATTAGGAGGTGCTGCGCCCATGTCAACCTTAACTGTGGAACTTGGAGACCGTAGCTATCCAATACAGATAGAAGCAGGTTTGCTCTCGCAGCCTGCTCTATTTAGCCCTTATATAAAAGGGCCTCTCGCTGTTATCGTTACCAATGAAACCATTGCGCCATTATACCTAGAGACAGCAAAAGCTGCCTGTGGCGACGTTAACATAGAAACCATTATCCTGCCCGACGGCGAACAGTATAAAAACCTCGAACAATTCGAAGTCGTTATGACCTGTTTGTTAGAGCTAAATGCCGCTCGCGATACCACGTTAATCGCATTAGGCGGCGGGGTAATTGGCGATCTTACTGGCTTTGTAGCAGCAACCTATCAGCGCGGCATCCCTTTTATTCAGGTTCCTACTACCTTACTTTCCCAAGTTGATTCATCAGTGGGTGGAAAGACAGCAGTCAATCATCCTCTTGGGAAAAACATGATTGGTGCATTTTACCAACCTGTTTTTGTAGCAATAGACACACTCTCACTGTCCACCCTTCCAAAGCGAGAATTCGCCGCTGGGATGGCTGAAGTCGTGAAGTATGGCATTATTTACGACGCACCTTTCTTCACTTGGCTTGAGTCTCAAGTAGAATCGCTGAAAGTACTCGACAACGACGTGTTAAGCCAAGCTATCCACCGCTGCTGTGAAATAAAAGCCGATGTGGTAGCAAAAGACGAACGAGAAGGCGGACTTCGTGCCATTCTAAATTTGGGCCATACGTTTGGTCACGCTATAGAAGCAGAGCAAGGCTATGGCAACTGGCTGCATGGTGAAGCCGTGGCAGCTGGTACTATAATTGCTTGTTTAGCTGCACAAGAGCTAGATTGGTTTGAAACGTCAGAAACTCGTCGTGTTGCCGCGCTGTTTAAAGCTTTCGACCTTCCCGTTGAAGGTCCTAAGAGTATGAACAAAGCCGACTACGTCAAGCATATGAAGCGAGACAAGAAAGTAGAAGCCGGTAGCATACGATTTGTGCTTCCAAAAGGCATTGGCAATGCGGTGGTTACAAAAGCAGTGACCGACGACATACTTTCTAACGTACTTTCCTAGCCTTTAAGATTCGACACCGCAAATAAACACATTCGTTTGCGGTGTTACTGTTTTCTGCTCACCGCAAGGTTTTTATAGGGGCAAACACATGCAAAATGAACTGCATGAACGTTTGGAGTATTTAGTTAACTACTCGTCGCAACTGATTTTTGTCAGTGGAGACTCTATTGCTCAGCAACAAAAAACCCTAGAAGCCTTTGTCTTTCAGCAGCATGATGATACTGAAATAGCTTATTTGACTGCACAAGAGACGATGGATGTGTCTGACTACCGTCGCCAACTCTGTCGCCAGCTGTTAGGGCAAGTGGTAGGCAGTTTTGTCAGACCGTTAAACGAGCTACTTGTTGATTTAAATAATCACGAAGGGCCTATACTGGTTGCCATTACTCAATCTCATCATCTACCGGATAGCTTTTTACAAGAGTTGTGGGACCTTGTTCTTCAAAGTCGATTTGCCGGCAATAAGCAGCATTTAAACGTATTATTGTTTGCCGATAGCCAGTGGGCAGAACGAGCAAAGCAGTGGCTACCCGCCAAAAATACGGAAACACCCTTAATTATTAGCAGTCAGTCTGTCATCGATGAGCAACCTAATTTTGCATCTGATTTAGATAAAATGATTGCAACGCGTCGAGAGGCCTTTCAAGCGCATCTTGAAAACCGACAGCAGCAAAGCGCACTGACCTTTTCCAACCCGCTAAAGTCGAGATGGCTCTATGTATTGTTGCTTTGCGTTTTTGTTAGCACATTTTCAGGTTTAGTTTATTGGCAATACGGCGACGACATCGCTTCTTTGTTCGCGCCAATAGACAAGGCAGATGGGGCTAACGCAAACCTTGTTGCGCCTGGTTCTGCTTACGATCAGGTTGCAGCAGAAACTATGGGTAATGAAGCGGGAGTGAATGCTGAGGGCTCTCTAATCGGTGGGGCAGCCACAATACAAGGCGCTGATGATATCAATAATAATCGCGCATCCTCTGATGACACAGTAAACGCGAGTGTGAACACGCAAAGCAATGAAGCCGCGCAAAGCCAACCAGAGGCGTTAATTACCAGTTGGCAAAATGCTATATCAAAAGATACTAGTGACTTGTCGAAGACAGGCCGTGCCTTACCTCAGGATAAAAGGGCTGCCAGCGGCACAAGCGAAAGCGCCAATGGGGCTAACACAGCGAATTTAGCTGAACCTAAATCGAAACCTAGTTTAGACACTGCCCCATCTGCGACCGGAGCTGAATTAGATGTCACTAGCAGTACAGAAGCTCCGTTCATTGCTCTTAATGAGTACGCGTTACAAATGCTAGCAATGAAAAACGAACAAGTGCTCAACGACTTTATTGAAGAAAATAACTTGGCACAGCAAATCCGAGTTTATAAAACACGGCGCTATGGCGGCGATTGGTATGTCGTGCTATATGCCCAAACGTTTTCATCTGCTACACAGGCTCAGCAAGCCAAACAAGCGCTGCCTGATTACCCTGGCAAAGGGTCAGCGTTTGTAAAAAATGGACAACAAATATTGCAGGAAATAGCTTTATCTGAAAGTCAGTAAATGGGCGCTAACTGAAGGCTTTTTAGGCGATTTGAAAAAGATATCAAATGGCCAGCACTTGCCGGTTGTCCGTTTAAACGATGAAAGATACAATTACCGACTAGTGTGGTGACGCCGACAGGCTCCCTTCCCCAGCAATACGCCTAGAACGGCGACGTTAGGAACAACCACCGTCTTCATTCCGTGTAGGTAGTAACGTTTACGCATGATGCAAAAAAAGAACCGTGCTTTTTTGAAGTGGGCCGGTGGCAAATACAGCTTGGTTGAGCATATTCAAGCCAGATTACCGCAAGCAAATAAGCTTATTGAGCCTTTTGTCGGCGCCGGATCTGTGTTTTTGAATACGCAATACAAACGTTATCTCTTAAACGACATCAATCCAGATTTAATTAATCTTTATAACTTTCTTAAAGCGCAGCCTGACGCACTTATCAATGATGCCCGTGACTTTTTTAGTGCTGCTCGTAACAATGAGCCCATGTACTACGCGTTACGAGAAGAGTTTAATAAAACTGAAGACGAGTATTACCGCGCCATTTTATTTCTTTACTTAAACAGACATGGCTACAATGGATTGTGTCGTTACAGCCTTCAAGGCCGGTTTAATGTGCCATTCGGGCGCTATAAAAAACCCTATTTTCCAGAACATGAAATGTTTGTGTTTTCGGAAAAATCGCAAAAAGCGACCTTTACCTGCTTACCCTTTGAAAAAGTGTTTACTAGGGCGAGACAAGGTAATGTCATTTACTGCGACCCGCCCTACGCACCAATAAGTAAAACTGCCGCGTTTACCAGTTACGCCAGTCATAGTTTTGGGCAAGAAGCGCAGGAAAAATTGGCGCAGCTTGCAGCTAAAACCTCGCAAAAAAGAGGGATCCCAGTGCTAGTCTCAAATCACGACTTGCCTTTAACCAGAGACTTGTATCAAGGGGCAGATTTCAGCATGTTGTCTGTAAAACGCTCCATCAGTCAAAATGGCGCGAAGCGCAATCCTGTCGATGAAATACTCGCGTTTTTCCCCCCGGTGATGCCGTCAGCGAAAAAAGAGAAGGGAGCGAGAAAAGCAAAAAGGCCTGCGTTAAATATATCAGCAGTGCAGACAAGTAAAAGCAAGACCTCATAGACACGACGTTATGAAGAGATTAGACAGGCATTAGTTAGGCTAGCCTACGTACCATTTCACAAAAGTAAACAAACTCACCACAAACAATACCACCATGACCACACCAATTACCGCATAGGTAATAAAGGTGCCCTGAGTAAAATCCCGTTCGTAATTTTTGTGACTTTGCACGCCAAACAAGCTAGCTAGAACGCTGCCAACTATCGCCCATAAGCCAGAGTCGGACTTGTGACTCACTACTGAGCGTCTTTAGGAGACGAAGAAAAGTCTTGATGAGAATTGTCGCTGTGTAACAGCTCTAATAAATCGAGGAAATGAAACTGGAATGACGATGACTTACCTGCAACCCACGAGAGCCAGCTGACTTCCTCAACGCCTTCTTGATAACGAGCACATTGATTCAAGATATGACTAGCGGGCAGCTTGGGGTTGAACTCTGTCACAGGCTGAAAGTCACAGACAGACGAGCGAGCGTTGGGCGCTGACACCATTGTCGCACTAGCAAGCGCAACGACACCACACAAGGCAAAAAATGGGAGAACCTTCATCCTGAACACTCCTATCACTCGGTTAAAATTCCATCTTAGTATAATCTAAATAGGTTAATGAACAAGCTAATTATTTTAACCTGCTGTTAACCCACGTATTCATTGAGAAAGCCCAGCTTTATGATGCTGGGCTTTTTTATCAATTAACAGAAAAGTCTTTACTAAACAGACTTTTCAATACACTTATAGCTCGAAGTCCATACCGTAGCTAACAGTGAATTTTACTGCATCGTTGTCGTATGCATCTGCGCCAGTATCGTCTAAATCGGTGCCCGTAACCGCAAAGCTAAAACCGTCTTTAGATAATGAAATACCGTAATCTGCGTAACCATCTGGTACACCGTTAAACGCTTCTGCGAAGTCGCCTTGATGGTAACCAACGTGGAAACCAAGTTCAGCACCGTCTAGTACTGGCATGCCGTAGTCTAATGAAACATAGGTTGCTTTACCAAAACCAAAATCCTGTCCTTCGCCTTCATCTGCTTCTGTGTGCGCTAGCAATGAAACCGTAAGGCTAACACCACCCATGCCTACTGAGCCGTAAACCTCTGCGAAATCAAATTCAGCTTCTGAATCATAGTTGTAGTACAAGTAACCCACATCGTATGAGATACCTTGGTCAGACTCACCTGAGAAACCGAAATACAAGTCATGCTCATACGAATAAATATCGTCTGCACCGTAGTTTACATTTGACGCCCAGGTACCTGCGTAAAAACCGCTTTCGTGTGCATAGTCAATACCGCCTTGAACAGCTGCATCATTCGTTGTTTGAGTAAGACCACGCCAGATGTAGTTACTTGTGAAACTTGCGTTTGCAGTAACTTCTGCGTAAGTAGGCATTGCAGTGAAAATGCACGCTGTTGATATAGCAGCGGCAAGTAGAGTTCTTTTTGTAGACGTTTTCATGTGTGTTCTCCAGTCAAATTCTAATTTATTTTTCTGTCTGTATTTTTATATTTGCACTAGCTAACGCAAAACTGATGCCCGTTTATGGCACAAGTAAAAAAGAGTTTGAATTAATTTCAATCTATTGATTTAAATAACTTTATTAGCAATCCAAAAGAACCTAATGAAAATAACCATGCAGGTTAAATGAATAAAAATGCACCAGATTAACGCGCACTCCCCAAAATTGGGCAGGCTGTATTGCATTTCTCACTCTTCGAAATAGGGGGGCATTTTAATTTGTCTGGAGGAAACACAGAGTTCGTAGTAAAGCACGACGGATTTCGTTAAACTTTCATCAACCTGCATCTATGCACATTGCATCTGTGTACATTGCGTATATGTACACTGCAGCATCAATCGCTGTGCATGCATTAATGACTAAGGATGAAAAATGAAACCATTTTTAATTGCGCCCTCTATTCTTTCCGCAGATTTTGCTCGACTTGGTGCGGACGTCGAGAAAGTGATCAGCGCAGGCGCGGATATCGTTCATTTTGATGTGATGGACAACCACTATGTCCCAAACCTTACTTTTGGGCCTATGATTTGCGACGCATTAAGAAACTACGGTATTACCGCACCCATTGATGTGCATTTAATGGTGAAGCCTGTAGACGATCTAATAGAAAAGTTTGCCAATGCGGGTGCATCCTATATCAGCTTCCACCCTGAGGCTTCTGAGCATATCGATAGGTCTTTGCAGCTTATTATCGATTCGGGGTGTAAGCCAGGATTGGTCTTTAATCCAGCGACACCGCTACATTACCTAGATCATGTGATGGATAAACTTCACCACATTCTTATAATGTCGGTGAACCCAGGCTTTGGCGGACAGGCCTTTATCCCATCGACACTGGATAAAGTACGTGCAGTTAAGCAGCGCGTTGCAGAAAGTGGCTACGATATAAGAATAGAAATTGACGGTGGCGTAAAAGTAGATAACATTCGCGACATCGCAGAAGCGGGCGCAGACATGTTCGTAGCTGGCTCCGCCATTTTCTCTCAAGACGATTACACAAAAGTCATCAGCGAAATGCGACAAGAGCTCGCATCGCTGACTAAAGCATAATTTATTAAACACAATTACAGGTAAAAATAATGAGTAATAAACCCGTTGTATTAAGTGGCTGTCAGCCTTCTGGACAACTCACCCTAGGCAATTATATGGGTGCGCTTAAGCAATGGGTTTCCATGCAAGCAGATTACGACTGTCTTTATATGATTGTCGATTTGCATGCGATTACGGTGCGCCAAGATCCCAGGCAGTTATTTGAAGCCTGCTTAGATGGCCTAGCGCTCTACCTTGCTTGTGGTATCGACCCGCAAAAAAGCACTATCTTTATGCAGTCTCACGTGCCTGAGCATGCGCAGCTATCTTGGGTGCTAAACTGTTACGCTCAAATGGGCGAACTCAACCGAATGACTCAGTTTAAAGATAAGTCTGCCAAAAACGAAAACAATATCAACGTAGGTTTATATAGCTATCCGGTATTGCAGGCCGCAGATATATTGGCCTATCAAGCAGACAAAGTGCCCGTTGGTGAAGATCAGAAACAACATCTAGAGCTAACTCGCGATATCGCGACTCGGGTGAATAATCTTTACGGCGATATATTTAAACTACCTGACCCGTATATTCCAGACTTTGGGGCTCGAATCATGAGCTTACAAGAGCCTGAAAAGAAAATGTCTAAGTCGGATACAAACCCGAATAACTTTCTTGGTTTGCTTGAAGAGCCTAAAAAGCTGACGAAGAAAATAAAGCGCGCCGTTACCGACTCAGACGAGCAGGCCAATATTTATTTTAACTCTACAGAAAAGCCGGGCGTATCTAACTTACTGACCTTGCTATCTTTATCAACGGGCAAATCGATAAAAGAACTGGAGCCTGAGTACACTGACAAAATGTATGGACACCTTAAAGGCGATGTTGCTGAAGCAGTTGTGTCACTGATTACACCGATTCAAGAAGAATACGCAAAAATTCGTGCCGACAGAGCTTTCCTTGACGAGGTAATGCAAAGTGGTGCCAATAAGGCCTCAGAACGAGCAAGTGTGACATTGAAGAAAGTGTACGATGCGGTAGGTTTTATTCCTAAACCATAGGCTCGCTTTTACCGTAAAGTAACCCACTCACGTGTTGATCATGATAATTGTTTAGCATAGCACTTGTTGAACATAGTATTTGTTGAACATGATAATTGTTTAGCATAGTACTTGTTGAACATAGTACTTACTGATCATGCTACGTGTTTCATACTCGTTTTTATAAAATACATAGCTTTAATATCACACAGAGGTATAGCACTACCGTGTTATTGTTGATTGATAACTTTGATTCGTTTACGCACAACTTAGCTCGCTATTTTTTAGAGTTAGGCGTAAACGTAAAAGTAGTGCGAAATAACGCCATCACGCTGGATGAGATTGCTCATCTAGCGCCATCTCAGCTCGTTATATCACCAGGCCCCTGCACACCGAATGAAGCGGGGATTAGTTTACAGGCAATAGAGCGATTTGCCGGTACTATTCCTATTTTAGGTGTGTGTTTAGGACATCAGGCTATAGGTCAAGTTTTTGGGGCCAGTGTGGTTGGTGCACAAGAAATAAAGCACGGAAAAGTATCAGAACTACACCATAGCGATACCGGCCTACTAAACGGACTGCCAGAGGCGTTCAACGTTACTCGTTACCACTCTCTGGTATTAAAACCCGAAAGTCTGCCTATATGCCTCAATGCTGATGCGTGGTGCACCACCAATGTTGGTCAAAAAGAAATTATGGCTATCTCTCATCAAAGTATGCCTATTTGGGGAGTTCAATATCACCCTGAATCGCTGTTGACCGAATATGGTCACGATGTGCTAGCGAAGTTTATATCCCTGTCTAAACAGCCCATAGACTGCTGAGAAAATGTTCAGCAAAGATAAACACGCCCTAATCAAGCCATAGCTTAAGTAATTGTATCTCTTGCCGATACGTCCTTAATACGGACTTAAAAAGTCCATTTTTTATAGTGTTTAAATACATTGCTTACCTAAAATGCAAAGTTGATGTGCTTGGCCGAGTCTTGAGCTTGAGGCCTGTTTAGCTGGACTTTTGAGTAGCTAGAGCTCTGACTAGCTAGCGTTCTGACTAGCTAGAGTTCTGACTAGCTAGAGTTCTGACTAGCTAGTGGCCTGACTAGCTAGTGGCCTTATCGACTCAAAGCTTAGGAAGCAGGCTATTAAGCGACTTTTTGGTGAAAGAGCGGTATAGCGATAATCGAAAGTGGGAAACTGCCATAAAATGTACGACAATACAGCAACGTACGAAACTATTAAGCATCGGAGTCGACTGCACGTGCCCACAGCCCCTACAGAACACACGGAGCAACCCACTGTTAACGACTGTTTTGAGAATTTTATTATCTCAACAGAGCGTGTGTTCGAGATCTTGGGAAAATCGCCAACGGGCAAAGTTACCTTTGAACAATCAGAGCAAGGCGATGCACGCAGGCAGCTGCTGCACGTAGAAAAAGTGGCCATTGAGAATAAGCGGCTACAAAGAACCTCCGAAGCTTCTTATATCGAATCAATCAGCTATCAACTCCACGATATTATCGTTGAAGAAATGTCGGAGTATCTCAAAGATACGCCAGGGGTGATAAGCAACCTGCTAAACCTGCCGTCCAATGTTGGTATGCTGCTTGATGCACTAACGGTAAGAGCCTGTTCTGTCTCAAAACTTGAACCTATCGTTGCCACTATGCCGTGGCTTGTCGACGACCTTACGCGCATTGTGAATACAGCTTGCTTTAGAAGAAAAGATTCTCGAGGTCGCATCATCATTGTTGAGACACTGCGAACGGCGCTTAGCTTTTTAGGCATTGAAAACTTAAGACTGCTTATCCCGTCACTCATTGTAAAACGCGCCACGCCGCAAATTACCGACCCCTACCCGCTAATTAAACAAAAGCTGTCTAGTTATTCAACGGGTGTAGCGATAACAGCGCAGCACATCGCCATCGCACAGGGAATAAACAAGAGCGATGCCTATATGCTTGGCATGTTAGGTAACTTAGGCAGATGCGCTGTTATTCGCCTTTATTTTAGAATGTTCGACAAAGTACAGCTGCACCTCTTGCAAGAGTGTCAGAAAGACAAGGAGCACAAGCGCCACGATGCATTAGTTAAAATAGTGCCATCAGCCAATCATCTCATTGCGCTACAGCACACTTTTGCCGATGCGTTAACCGCAGATGTGTTAGACGAACTGGCATTGAAACGACTGTTTATCACGCCTGCTATGCGGGCAGTTGCGGGTTCATCACACGCAGAACCCTCAGTATTAAGCGACACATTGTCACAAGCGCGATTATACGCTCAAGTTCGATCGCTGCATCAAACCAAACTCACCGACGCCAAAACGGCAAAAAGCACGTTGTCAGTATTAAAATACCCTCAGGGAATGTTAGCAAAATTAAAAAATATTGATATTTTCACACTCCCTCTCGTAAAAAGTGATGCCGAAGATTAATTTTTAGTGGATATTCATGCAGCCCGCCGACACAAGAGATAATCGTTTAAGCAAAAACTAGTCACTCATTTTAAGTCGTAGCGCCCCGTTGCTGCATGCCTTAGCCGAAAATTATCTATTGAAAACCTCTATTACCAAATGATATTGCTTAGCAGTTAATAGTTATTCACTTTTCTTGCAAATTAAGCCACAGTCCTTGTAAACAAAGGGCTAGAGCATCCCCAAGACAAGACAAATGGTTAAAAAAATGGCATACTAAGTTCCAGTATAGTTTTATTTTTTGCGCTTTTTCACACCAGATTTGGTGTAAGGCGCTCAATGCAGAGGTAGTGATAATGAAGGTAACTCGCGCGACGTTTGACGATGTAATGGTTCCTAACTATAACCCGGCTTCTATGGTACCGGTTCGCGGCGAAGGCTCGCGCGTCTGGGATCAAGAAGGTGCTGAGTACGTCGACTTTGCAGGCGGCATTGCAGTAAATGTATTAGGTCACTGCCACCCTGAGCTTGTTAAAGCATTAAATGAGCAAGGTTCAAAGCTTTGGCATTTAAGTAATGTTTTTACTAACGAGCCATCACTACGCTTGGCGAAAAAACTGGCTGACGCTACGTTCGCTGACAAAGTCTATTTCGCAAATTCTGGTGCAGAAGCTAACGAAGCGGCACTTAAGCTTGCGCGCCGTTGGGCTCTTGATAAGCACGGCGAAGATAAGAATCAAATTATTGCGTTTAATAAAGGTTTCCACGGCCGTACATTCTTCACGGTAACAGTGGGCGGACAAGCAGCATACTCTGATGGTTTTGGACCTAAGCCAGGCGCCGTTGAGCATTGCGACTTCAACGACCTTGCTGCTTTTGAGGCAATGATTTCTGATAAAACCTGTGCAGTTATGATGGAGCCGTTGCAAGGTGAAGGCGGTATCATTACCCCAGACATTGAGTTTGTTAAAGGCGTACGCGAGTTATGTAACAAGCACAATGCACTGCTCATTCTAGACGAAGTGCAATCTGGTGTTGGTCGTACAGGTCACCTTTATGCTTACATGGGTTTAGGCGTAACGCCTGACATTTTAACTACCGCAAAATCGTTGGGCGGCGGATTCCCAATTGGTGCCATGTTAACTACCACAGATATTGCTGCTCACCTTAAGCCGGGTACTCATGGCAGTACATATGGTGGTAACCCACTGGCCTGCGCCGTGGCAGAAAAAGCTTTGGATATTGTCAATCAACCTGAAGTACTAGAGGGCGTGCTGAAAAAAGAAGCGCTGTTCCGCAAAATACTTGGCGAAATAAACGATAAATATCACGTGTTCGAAGAAATTCGTGGTCAGGGTATGCTTCTTGGTTGTGCATTGAATGAGAAATATCAGGGCCGCGCAAAGGACTTTATGACAGCAGCCACTAAAGAGCACTTAATGTGTTTAGTTGCCGGTATGAATGTCATTCGTTTTGCACCGTCACTTGTCATTCCTGACGAAGACATCGTAGAAGGTCTAGCACGTTTCGAGCGCGCGGTTGCCGCTGTTGTAAACGCCTAATAGCCTCTACCAGAGTAGTGAATATGAATATCATTCGCCCTATAAAAAAAGCGGATTACAATGCGCTTAAGGATATCGCTGTCGAATCGGGCATTGGCTTTACGTCTTTGCCCGTTAACGATGAGCTTTTACAGCGTAAAATAGACCGCGCCGACAGTACATTTAACAAGACTAATGTGACTGAGCCAGGCGATGAGTCTTATTTATTCGTGATGGAAGACACTGCAACCGGTGAAGTCGTTGGTACCTCAGGCATTGAAGCCGCGGTAGGTATTGACGATGCCTTTTACCATTATCACTTGAGTAAAGTGGTGCACGCATCTCGTGAGTTAAACATCCACAATACAGTGGATATTCTTACTTTTTGTAACGACTACACTGGCGTTACAGAAATTTGCACGCTGTTTTTACGTGAGCAAGCGAGAGGCGGAATTAACGGTCGCTTCCTATCGAAAGTCCGATTTTTATTCATGATGGAACATCGCGAGCGCTTTTCTGAAACCGTCATTGCAGAAATGCGAGGTGTGAGTGATGAAGAGGGCCGTTCTCCGTTTTGGGAATGGTTGGAAACCCACTTTTTCTCAATGGACTTCCCTACTGCCGACTACCTTACTGGAATTGGCAATAAGGTGTTTATTGCCGAGCTTATGCCGAAATACCCTATTTACGTGAACTTGCTCAGTCAAGCGGCACAGGATGTCATTGGTAAGGTTCACGACAAAACTCGCCCTGCACTGCAACTCTTGGAAGAAGAAGGGTTCTCGTGCAGAGGCTATGTGGATATTTTCGATGCAGGCCCTACTGTAGAAGCGAATCTTAGTCATATTCGAACCGCTCAGTCTAGTCTTAAGCTACCTGTTGTTATTGACGACATGGCTGCGGCTCAGGGACAAACCCACTACATCATCAACACGTCTATTAGCGAGTTTCGCGCAGTGGCTGCAGAAATGACCGTAAGTGAAGAACAACGTGTTGCGGTGCTGTCTCGTCAAGCTGCTGCGGCCTTAAATGTTAATGAAGGCGACTCGGTGCGCTTTGCGCCCGTTACGTTTCGCGACTAATAAAGGACTCCCCTATGCTACACACACATTACATAAACGGTGAATGGATTGCCGGAGAAGGTCACGACCTTACCTCAATAGATCCAGCTAAAAATGAGGTTATTTGGGAAGGGAAATCTGCAACTGCATCACAAATAGATACGGCGATTAAATCAGCCAGAGCAGCTCTTGTTGAATGGAGCTTAAAAACCGTAGAGCAACGCCTAGACATCATCAAAGCCTACGGCAGCAAGCTAGAAGAAGCGAAAGAACACCTAGCTAAAGTAATGGCGAAAGAAACGGGCAAGCCAGAGTGGGAAACGGCCACTGAAGTTGGCGCCATGATGGGTAAAATTGGCATTTCTGAAAAAGCATTCTTTGAGCGTACCGGTGATGTGGAAAACCCTATGCCAGTGGGTAAGGCATTTATACGTCATAAGCCTCACGGTGTCGTGGCTGTATTCGGGCCTTACAACTTCCCAGGCCACCTGCCAAATGGTCACATTGTGCCTGCACTCATTGCGGGAAATACCGTCGTATTTAAGCCAAGCGACCTCACGCCTATGGTAGCGCAAGAAATGGTGAAACTGTGGGATGCTGCTGGCTTACCTAAAGGCGTGTTAAACCTTGTACAAGGTGAAGTCGAAACGGGCAAAGCACTTGCCGCTCATCACGATATTGACGGTTTGTTTTTTACCGGTAGCTCACGCACGGGTCGAGTGCTGCACGAACAGTTTGCAGGTCATCCTGGCAAAATTCTTGCCCTTGAAATGGGTGGTAACAACCCCCTCATCGTTAAAGATGTCAGTGACATAGATGCCGCGACTCATGACATCGTGCAATCGGCTTTCATTACATCTGGACAACGCTGTACCTGTGCACGTCGCTTATTTTTGCCCGCAAACGCGCAAGGTGACGCAATCCTCGAGCGCTTAATTGCTATGACTAAGAATATCAAAGTGGGCGATTATGATGCAGAAGACCAACCCTTTATGGGCGCGATGATTTCAAGCAAGGCGGCAGCTTCTATGGTTGAAGCGCAAAGCGAGCTTGAAGCATTAGGCAGTAAAGTGCTCGTTAGATTAGAACAACCAGATCCGCAAAAAGGGTTTGCCACGCCAGGTATTATCGACGTAACAGACATGCTTGACGCATTGCCTGATGAAGAGCATTTCGGTCCGCTACTTAAAGTTATTCGATACACTGACTTTGACGATGCCATTGCAGAAGCTAACAATACGAGCTTTGGCTTATCGGCTGGTTTACTTGGTGATAGCGAAGAAGACTATCGCTATTTCTTTGCTCGCATTCGTGCAGGTATCGTTAACTGGAATAGACCGATTACAGGCGCAAGCAGCGCTGCACCATTTGGTGGGATTGGCGATAGCGGTAACCACCGTGCCAGTGCGTTTTATGCCGCTGACTATTGCGCCTACCCTGTGGCGTCGGTTGAGCTCGATAAAGTGACGCTACCGGGCAAGTTAAGCCCTGGCTTATCATTATAAAAATGCAAGGACCCTACTAAAATGCATAGTAATATCGATACCTTATTTGCCAACATGTGGGAAGACTACGTAAAGATAACGCCGTCTGCGCACAAGATTCATACCCTGCTTGCCGGTGAAGAAAACAATAGCAATATTGTAAACGACCACGTTGCGTTTAGAACCTTTGCGTTAGATAAGACACGACTTGATAAGTTAGCAGCTCACTTTCTAGCGCTGGGCTATCAAGCAAAAGGCGACTACGATTTTGAAGCGAAAAAGTTAACGGCAAAACACTTTGAGCACCCAGACGATACAAAGCCTAAAGTGTTTATTAGCGAACTTCGCGTTGATGAACTATCAGACGATGCTCAAGCAATTATAAAAAAACTAGTGGCACAAATGCCAAGTGATATTACTGATGCAGACAATTTCCTGTACTCGGGTAAGCACTGGGATGTGAGTAAAGCTGAATACGATACGCTTATCAATGAGTCTGAATACGCTGCTTGGATGGCTGCATGGGGTTTCAGAGCGAATCACTTTACGGTAAGTGTTAACCACTTGAGTCGCACTAATGAGCTGAGTGATGTAAACACCCTTCTGAAAGAAGCTGGGGTTGTTTTAAATACATCCGGCGGCGAAATAAAAGGTGGCCCTGAGGTTTTCCTAGCTCAGTCATCGACCATGGCCGACCGTAGCGACGTTTCATTTAGCGAAGAAACGCTGTCTATTCCAAGCTGCTTTTATGAATTTGCTCAGCGCTATGACATGCCAAACGGCGAACGTTATCAGGGTTTTGTTGCAGCCTCTGCAGACAAGATTTTCGAAAGCACGAACGCAAAGTAATTCAAAGCCCCGACAGCACTCACTCGCATGTTGGGGCTTAATCAATTGAGACAGTCAACAGTTTGTTTCGTTGGTTAACACATACCCTGAGTGCCTGATTGATTTGATGACGACGCTGTCATCATTGAGCGCTTTGAATGCTTTTCTGAGCAAATAAATCGTTTGATTCATAGTTGATAATGACGTGGTACGACCATCCCAAACGCTATCGATCAATACTTCTCTGGTAACGAGCTCATTCTTTTGAGCAAGCAATTGCCTGAGCACCAATGAAGGCTTGCGGGCAAGCAATACAACATTACGCTCATTCTTGAGGGTTTGTAGCTTGTCATCAAAGATACAATTACCCAGTTTCATTTCCATATAAATTAGTCTCTCTATTCCCTTACTTTGATTATATTTATATTACGGACTACCTGTCAAACTGCGCTGTGAGTGCTGCAAACATATTGTAAACATGCTCCACTATAATTTTGAAGTACCCTTTTAAACTGCTAGCTTTTGCCAAAAATAGTGTTTGAAAATACAGGTTATTGGAAATACGAGAGCCATAGCAGTAAACATACAGGAGGTGGGATTAACACCTTAAATAAGTGAATTTTTATCTGGCCTCAATGAATAGTGTTACAAGTAATTAATCAAATAAACATCATTTTTTACGTTATTGCTTTCTTTTTTTTAAATTATTTCTTACTGTTTTATGAGCCAAAAATCACAATTTACGGTAACCCAAATCGAACCAGAAGTTAAAACCCGAAGCTAAAAGGAGCGCAGCAAGTAATGACTAATCTAAAGCAAGTAATAACATGGAGTGTATTAATTGTATTAACAACGGGTTTCTCTTCAATGAGCTTGGGTAGCGAAAGCTCTTCTCATGACGTCGAAGTCATAGAGGTTACTGGAAAACGTCCGGTTTCCTTTTTTAAGAAGCTGGTGAATAGCGCCGAGTTAAATTTTTACGAACTGTATAATAGCATTACCACAAACCGAAAATTTAAGGTTGAATGCAAGCGGGTGGCTCGCAACTCGTTCTCAAGAGTAAAGGAAAAAAAATGTATTCCGGCATTTGCTAGTATCGCTATGTATGAGCAAATGGATAAAATGACCTCGCAACGAGCCCCACGTGAATTTCTTGGTGAAAACCCACTATTCCTATCGGTACAACGCTCTCAACTGAAGGTTGCAACCGATGATTACAGCGAACAACAGCTTAACAACATCATGGAACATTTAAAAACCAACCCCAAATTACTTGAGCGTTACAACGAGCTGGTTAATGCACGCAATTTGTACCAAGAGCGACTTGAGCTTGAAGATAAATAGCTGCTAGTTGCAGTTTACACACAGGCAAATATTATTAGCGCTTAGTTAAATTAGGATCTGCTGTATGTCGTGCTAAAAATTGGTCGTACGGCATTGGCTTATCAAAATAAAAACCCTGCATAAGCTGCACGTCGGCCTGCTCCATAAAGGGTAGGTAAGTTTCTAGCTCTACACCTTCGGCAACAACCTCAATGTCTAAGCTTCTAAGCATGGTTATTATGCCGCTAAATAACGCATAGGCTTTACTGTCTTGATGTACCCCACTCACTAAGCTTCTGTCTACTTTTACCACCTGAAACTGAAACATACGCAAATAGTTTAATGACGAGAAACCGCTGCCAAAATCATCAAGCGATAGTCTAAAGCCAAGCTCTCGCAATGCATTTAATGAGCGCAGTGCGGTTTTTTCATCGCGTACAAACACCGATTCAGTGAGCTCTAACTCAATGTATTCAGGAGATACGTCATTCGTACGGCAGATGTCTAAGGCTTTTTCTGGAAATGTTTCATCGAGCATTTGATTCGCACTAATGTTCACCGATAAGGGAATGGCTTCCCCCTGCTGCGACTCCATTATAGAGATATAGTCACAAGCTGCCTCTATTGCATATAAACCAATGGCGCTATCGAGATTGTGCTCCTCAGCAATTGGAATGAATACGGAAGGCGATACCACTCCGTGAAGGCCCGAAATCCAGCGACACAGTACTTCTCCTCCTTTTAAGTTACCGTGAAGGTCATACTTCCCTTGTATGTAAAAATCGAGCAAATGGTTTTCTACCGCCTTTCGCAAGTCGTTCACCATACTTACCTGCTGCGTCATACTCTCGTATAAGCCAGGTTCGTAAATAAACACTTGCCCTTTGCCTAATTCTTTTGCTCTATACATTGCTGCATCGGCGCATTGAATGAGACTTTTTATGCCGTCACTGTGCTCTGGATAGGCGGCAATACCAATACTTGAAGACAATCGCAATTCAGTGCCTTTGGCATAAATTACGTCCTCTTCTATTTGTTCTATTAGCCTCTCACACTTTTCTTTAACACTGCCAGACGCGTCTTCTTTGAGCACCACTAAAAATTCATCGCCGCCCCACCGTCCAACCTCACCTATACCGCCAAACATCGCGGTTAAAAGTGCAGCCACTCGCTTAAGTTCTGCGTCACCCTTGTCGTGGCCTGCGGTGTCATTAATCGCTTTAAAACCGTCTAAGTCTAAAAACACAAGAAGGAAAGGCTCACCACACTCGACATAAGCATCAATGGACTCGCGAAGCCAATTTCTATTAGACAGACCTGTTAAGTCGTCGTGCTGTGCCAACTGTCTCAATCGCGCTTCATTGCGCTTTCTGTCGCTAACATCGCGAAGCGTGGCAATCAAATAAGAGGAGGTTTGTTGACGGGCTTCAAAAACTGCCACAGAAATATCCAAGACCCGTGTTTTACCCGACAACGAATCTATTTTTGATTCAAAACGGAGCTGCTTATCGAGCTTTAGTTGCTCTTTATTTACCCGTTTTGCAGTCAACAATTCATTAAAGTTTTCGCCAATGCACTTATCTTTTACTGAAGCCCCTATCAAACGAATAAAGGCTTCGTTGCATTCTGTGATCACAAGATCTGGAGTTAACACCAGCATTGGCTCTCGTGAGCTAGCAAACGCAGATGCCATTAAATCAAAGGATTGCTCTGCTTTGCGCTGTTGAGTAATGTCTTTGGTGGTGCCAACAATATTGAGCGCTTCGCTAGCGCTGCCTCTTTTGAGCACCCGGCCTCGCAGCCTTATCCATTGATAATCATCTTTAAAATACAGACGAAACGATACCTCAATACGATCTCTATTACCGTGTATCGCCGTAGACCAATAAAGCTGAAGGTTTTCAATATCATCCTCATGCACACGTGCCATGAGCTCTAGCACTGAACCAGACCAGGTGGAGCGTTGGCCGCTGTAGAGCGAGAATGAGCGAATCTCCACAATGTCAGAATCGGCTCGCCAGCTCCAAAAAGACTCCTGAGACGCCCATAACGCAAGCTCCAAATCAGCTTGAGATTGCTGACTATCACGGAGCGCATCATAAAGCTGCTGCGACTTTTTTGTAAGTAAACCTTCAGCTTCTTCGCGCGCATTTCTTTCACGCTTTAACCGGCGTTCAAGTATCAGTATGCGCTTATCACTATCCGTATAATTTTCGGACATATACAACCTATGAAACTACAGCAATGCTGAATTCATAAGTATGAGGGCTACTAAGCTGACGCGTTTCGCGCTCCAACTTACAATTAAAATAGTCGGCTGCACCATCCATAAGGCCCTCTGCTAGAGCGAACAAACTGCGTTCAGAGTAGTACTGCAATCGCATTGTCGTGTCCGTTCGCGACAATACCTTAAAACGTGGTAAATCGGCGTCAGGGTAGAGCTTCTTAACCTGTACATGAATGTCATCGTCAAGATGCCCCAACATATCCAGCATACTGTCAGTATTTGCTAGTACATCACCATGAGCAGCGCCTAACTTCCCAAAAAGATAGTAACCAAAGTCGTGCAGCAACTCGTTGGCAGACTTGCCGGTTTTTTCAATCAGCACCGCCAATAGCCGTTCCATTTCTTCAAACGGATAGTAGCCTACAGCCGTGTAAGCCCCCTCGTTTTCTAATTCAGCTTCCATAATCACGTCATCGGCAAACTCAGGTGACACGTTTTCTTCTAACATATCGATCAACGACGTAAAAACTATACCCAGCATATCCGGTTTCCTTCACTGTTGTGACAAAAGTGTAGTTCACACCACACGATAACAACAAAATTTATAATAGATTTTCGATTTGGCTGTCATTTTTTTCAAATACAACCTCTACGTTATCGACTCGCTGCAACCCTCTTGGCAGCTTATTACCTCTGCGTCCTCGTTCACCTTGGTAGTGCTCTAAGTCTTCAGCCGACAATGTCATATTGCGTTTACCAGCAGCCACTTTAATTGATGCACCTGCAGGCACAACGGTAAGTACTTTGACATACTCTTCTCTTGCCTGAGACTTAGCTGACGGAATGTTTATAAGCTTATTGCCTTTGCCTTTACCTAAACTCGGCAAATCTCGAAGCGGGAACATCAGCATACGGCCTTCATTGGAGATGCTTAAGCACAGGTCAGAATCTGGATTACTCACCAGCACTGGCGTCATTACCTTAGCAGCCTTTGGTAACGACAGGTAAGCTTTACCCGCTTTGTTCTTACTCACCATGTCCTTGAAGGTTCCCAAAAAACCGTAGCCAGCGTCAGAACCCACTAAAAATTTACTCTCATCTGAAGCCATGATGACGTGTTCAAATGACTCGCCACCTACAATGCTAAAGCGTCCGGTTAATGGCTCGCCCTGACTCCTTGCAGAAGGCAGGCCGTGAGCATCACATGAGAAGGTACGCCCAGATGAATCCATGAAGACCGCAGGTTGATTACTCTTACCTTCTGCACTACCAAGGTAACCGTCTCCCGCTTTATAACTTAATCCCTCAGCATCAATATCGTGACCTTTCGCGCAACGAGCCCACCCTTTTTCAGACAATACCACTGTGACTGACTCGGCAGGTATTAACTCTTTTTCAGACAACGCTTTTGCTTCACCGCGCTCAATGATAGGTGAGCGTCTATCGTCGCCGTACTTTTCTGCATCGGCTAAAATTTCTTTTTTTATCAGCGTTTTCAAGCGACGTTCAGAGCCTAATAAGGTTTGTAACTTATCTCTCTCTGCCGCCAACTCTTCTTGTTCGCCTTTAATTTTTACTTCTTCAAGCTTGGCCAAATGGCGAAGCTTGAGCTCTAAAATAGCTTCAGCCTGTGTATCACTTAAACCAAAGCGCGATATCAACTCCGGCTTTGGTTTGTCATAGGTGCGAATAATATCGATAACTTCATCGATATTTAAAAAGGCAATAAGTAAGCCTTCCAGAATGTGCAGCCTAGCTAGTACTTTATCTAATCGATACTGTAACCGACGAGTTATGGTATCTTTTCGATATTGTAGCCATTCAGCCAAAATAGTACGTAAATCTTTTACTTGAGGGCGGCCGTCCAACCCAATCATATTGAGGTTTACGCGATAGTTCTTTTCTAAGTCAGTGGTGGCGAAGAGATGCTGCATAAGCTGCAGTACATCAATGCGATTAGAACGAGGACTAATCACAAGTCGTGTCGGGTTTTCATGGTCAGACTCATCCCGCAAGTCGCTCACCATAGGCAGCTTTTTTGCCTGCATTTGCGACGCAATTTGTTCTAAAATCTTGGCGCCAGACGCCTGATGAGGCAATGCCGTAATAACAATGTCACCATTTTCTTCGTGATACACAGCACGCATCTTTATTGAGCCGCGCCCTGTTTCATACAGCTTGCGAATATCTGCTTTCGGCGTGATTACTTCTGCGTCGGTGGGGTAGTCAGGCCCATGAACATGCTCGAGCACGTCGTTTAAATCTGCTTTGCTGTTGTCGAGCAGCATGGCGCAGGCCGTGGCTAGCTCTCTCACATTGTGAGGGGGTATATCTGTCGCCATGCCTACAGCAATACCCGTCACACCGTTTAGGAGTATGTGGGGCAGTCTCGCAGGTAACGTACTAGGCTCGTTTAAGGTTCCGTCAAAATTTGGTACCCAATCAACGGTGCCCTGGCCTAATTCATTTAATAGTACTTCGGCAAAGCGAGACAGCTTAGCTTCGGTATAACGCATAGCCGCGAATGATTTAGGATCATCCGGTGCCCCCCAGTTCCCTTGCCCATCTACCAGCGGATAACGATAAGAAAACGGCTGCGCCATCAACACCATGGCCTCATAACAAGCCGAGTCGCCGTGAGGGTGAAATTTACCAAGTACGTCACCTACGGTTCTCGCAGACTTTTTATACTTCGCGTTGGCACTGAGTCCAAGATCGGACATTGCATAAATAATGCGGCGCTGTACTGGCTTTAAACCGTCAGAAATATGGGGAAGCGCCCTATCCATAATTACGTACATGGAATAGTTAAGATAGGCATCTTCCGTGAAACGTCTCATCGGGAGCTGTTCCACACCGTCGTTACTAATAATGATCTCGTCACTCATGATAATTTTTTCGTTTTGTTATTAATACCAATGCGCTTGTTTTTTTGCGAGGTCGCAGTAAAAGTGAGATAGCACGCCTTTTTGAGTAAGTACAAGAGCGTATCACTTCATTGTGGGGTAAACCGCTTGTAGGTGCAAATAATACGAATAAATGAACTATTAAATAAAGCATGACGCTTACCATTCCTGGCAATTCTTTGTTATACAAATAAAACAGTGGTTTAATAGGACGTGTTGACCTTTGACTTAGTCCACTAGGCCTAAAGGACTGTTTCGCGATTAAAACAATTCCATTTAGCCCAAAAATCGTACAGCAAAGATCAACACGCCCTAATATAAAATTAAAAGAAGAATAGTTGGTCATGCCTTTTTTTCGCACTTTGTTTTTGACTTTTTGTATTGTGGCTGCCGCACTTTGCTGTTCATTCAGTTCTGGTGCCTATGCACAGCATATTGAACAGTTATATGATGAGAATAGCACGCTCGATCTTTCTGGTTCTTTATATTACTTATACGAAACTAACTATCAGCTAAGTATCAGCGATATTGCTCGGCGTAAGAACGATTTTTTAGCCCATTCAGGCAAAAACCCCAACTTTGGTTTTCAAGACAACGCAGTTTGGCTACTCAAATCGGTAACCAATGTATCAAACGAACCTGACTGGGTGTTCTCCATTAATTTCAGCCAGCTGGATAAAGTTGATTTTTACCTTATTCAAAACGGTAATATTATTGCGCAAAGCCATCAAGGCAAGTTGCAAAAAGAACAGCGCTTTCGCATACCTACATTGCAAACTCAGATAGACTCCGCAAGCCCTGTCGACCTCTACATTCGTGTTGAAAGTCAGTCTTCTAGTATTATTGTTCCTTTGCGCGCGCAGTCCGCAGCAAAGCACAGCCGCTATTTTCAGATCGATAGTTTGCTATGGGGTGTATTTTATGGCGGCTTATTAATTCTCGCTATTTATAACCTGGTGCTTTATTTCGGAGTCAGAGAAAAAAGTATTATCGCCTATGTTGGTTATATCCTTACTGTTATTCTCTGGCAGGTAGTCTGGGGAGGGCACACACACTTTATTTTTGCATACGGTATTCCTGCATGGTTGGTAGCGCATACTGAGCTTATTTTTGTCTTCATTGGCATTACCTCTGGCCTATTTACTATTACTTTTTTAGAAAGCGAAAGGCACGCCCCAACATTACACCCCATATTGCAGTTAATGCTGGCGACTCAAACCATTATCGGCATCGTTTGCTTTGCTGACTTATTGCCATCAATGTGGAAGAACAACTTAGTTTATGGCGTCGGACTAGTCTCAATATTGAGCTATGTGTCTGCGGGTTTTGAGGCTTACTTTAATAAGTTTAAACCTGCGAGGTACTTTATTTTTGCTTGGGGCTTATTAGCGACTGGGGCGGTTGTCGGTATTCTGAGTTTACTGGGAGTTGCGCCTGTGAACGATTTCACAACCTACTGCTTTCAAATTGGTGTTTTCCTTGAGGCTAGTTTGTTTTCTATTGCTCTAATGGAGAAAAGTCGTGGGCAGCTAGAGTATGATATAGAGCAGGCCACTAATGACTTGCACAACAATATGGAGCTCATTGAAGAGCAAAACGTACGGTTAGACATTGCCAGAAAAGACGCCATTAAAGCCAGCCATGTTAAATCTCAATTCTTGGCAAATATGAGCCACGAAATTAGAACACCACTCAATGCTATTTTAGGGTTCAGTAAAGAGCTAAATAACGCCTCACTGCCTCCTGATCAGCAAGAGCAGGTACGAATTGTGAATACCGCTGCTGACAATCTACTTACCATTGTTAACGATGTGCTCGATTTTTCGAAAATTGAAGCCGGCAAGTTAAGTTTGAACAGCCAACCGTTTTCGCCCAATAAGCTGTTTGAAGAAATGGTAGCAATAATGGCAAAGTCATCACATACCAAGCGTATAGAGTTTGTATTTGAACTCGCTCCCCTACCGGAAAAGCTTTTAGGTGATGTATTTAGAATAAGGCAAATCCTCAATAATCTGCTCAGTAATGCCCTTAAATTTACTTCTACAGGAAGCATTACCTTGGCGGTAAGCGGTCGCGCACTCGAGCACGGCATTCACGAGGTTAATATTGTTATTCGCGATACAGGAATTGGTATAAGCCGTCAGGATCAGAAAAAGCTGTTTAATGCCTTTTCCCAAGTAGACGATGCGTTAAATCGGAATTACCAAGGCACGGGGCTTGGGCTTGTGATTAGTCGCGAGCTAGTCAATATGATGAACGGCACGCTTACTCTTAAAAGTACGCTTGGGCAGGGGTCTATATTTAATGTAACGCTAAGGATGAATCAACTTAGCCAGAAGTATGTACTGTCTTCCAATTCTGACTGGCAAGGTAAAAAAGTGGTAATTTTCGATCCTATCCCCACCACTAGACAAGCGAGTGCCAACATCCTCAAGTCGATGGGTGCAGAAATCACCTGTGTTGAGTCTATCGAGTTTCTCAGCAGCCTTAATGGACAGTATGATTACATAATGGCGACAACACCCGTCAGTCATATAGACTCAAGGCTGCAGCACCTACGTAAGTTCGTCGAGTTTCCGGCTAAAAATAGGGTGCTGTGGTATTCGGGTCCAGATCCATTTATGAAATACCCCAATTTATACCAGCACTTTTACACCCAAATTCGAATGCCTATGACGATCACCAAACTAGACAGTTTGATGAGAGAGCAAATTATTTCTGGGGTTAATCCGCTTAAAGAAAAAATAAATGCATTGCCAAGAGCAAGGTTGCTCGCGGTAGACGATATAGAAATGAACTTAAAGCTTCTTCATACATGGCTTGACGATTCAGCTATTGAATTAACCACCACCATAAGCGGCCAAGATGCCGTCAACAAGTGTCAAACCCAGGAGTTTGACTTGATTTTGATGGATATACAGATGCCCGGTATGGACGGTGTTCACGCGACTCGCGAAATTCGTAAGTCGCCCATGAACATGGGAACACCCATTGTGGCCGTTACTGCTCATGCTTTAAAAGAAGAACAGGAAAAACTGCTTGCCTCAGGGATGGACGACTACCTGTCCAAGCCTATTGAAATTGACTCGCTACTCACTTTGATCAAGTCATGGTGTCATGACATAGAGCCAGGTGAACTTACTTTCCCTTCGGTAGATTGGCAGCTGGCCCTAAAACGTGCAAATCAAAACCAAGCTGCGGCAAAAGAGTTATTGAATGACTTCATTGCAATGCTGCCAGACACCCTACACGCCCTAGAGTCACAAATGGAGAGGCTCGCATTTGACGAACTTTCTGCTGAAGTTCATAAACTTCACGGGGCGTGCTGCTATACTGGTTTGCCACGGCTTCAAAACCTAGCCAAAGAACTAGAAATAGCACTTAAACTTAACCATACAGATTTGATTGAAGAGTTTTTGCCGGCACTGATTAAAGAGGCACAAAAAATTATTGAGGAAAACAACGTCAACGCCTTGCATTAACCATAGAGAAAACGTCTTATGCGAGCAGAAACTTTAGCTTTCCAGACTCTTCAGCTTTCTTGCAATGAAGCAGAGCGAGCGTGCTGGCACTGAACAATTAATGCAGCGAAATCTACGGCTTCTCTGTCAAGTTCAGAGCTTGCTATGAATATGTCATAGCCTAGGCGTTTTCTAAGCTCTACCATACGGTGTGCCAACATTGCTTTGATACCAGTGACAGGAGTGCCATCTTCTAGCACAAAGTGCTTATCGTCGAACATAGATTGCTCGTAACAGCTTCCCGTAGCACAATCACTGTCCGAGTTATGCAGCAGCAAAGGTCGTTGCTCCATGAGCAAATGAGTGGCAAGGCGCGGTGAAATGGTTTTTAAAAAATCAGTATAATTTTTTAGCTTAAAACCCACGGTTTCAAGCGCTACCTGGTCAAGTCCATGGCGAATGCGTGGACAATCAGCTCGTTGTAAATTATCCCAATGAATACGCCAGCTGCCTAACCGATGTCGGTAAGTGATGTAGTCTTTTGCAATTTCTAAGCTGTAGTTGGGTTCACGTATTTTAAAGTAACCGATAAGTAAGCACACCAAAGCTGCGCTGGTCATAAAAATACCTGCCAAAAACAGCCACTCGGGAAGAAAGCTAAGCCATAGGGCTGACACCACTAACCCCACACAGCCAATCACAATGCTCGTTATACCATTGCTTTTAGATGCAGCTCTAATATAAATGGGTTCTGCACTACTGCCAGACATAAAAATACACTACCAACATAATAACGGCCCAAAGAAGGTATAATCGTACACGCTTGCACTTAGCACAATCGGTTTTCCACCAGCGGGAAAAAAGAAAACGCTTTGTTTGCATATGTGCCGACACATCCTATGACAAAATTTACAATCGTCTCGCGTGCTGACGATAAGATAACTTCTGTATACGCGATTTAAAAACAGATAGTTTACCTAAATCCGTTGCTATCTAAACCAATCAGCCTATGGCGTTGTTTTATTCACTCGCTAACCTTTTGTGCTGATTGCGCTTAAATGCAGCCACAATAGTTGGAGTAAATACTAGAGATAGAATGACCGAGAAACCCACGCCGCCTGCAATAACAACAGCCAGAGGAGGCCAGAAGCTTCCCTCACTGAATAACAATAGCGGTATAAGTCCCCCCACCGTTGTAAATGTGGTCGATAATATATGTCGACTACAGCTCATTGTTTCTTCCACTATGGCTTTCGTATCACCTTGTTTTGCTTGCGGGTTAGCATTAATTGCCGCTATCACCACGATAGAACCATTGATAGCAACCCCGATAAGTCCTGCGCAGCCAAGCAACGGATTAAAGCCTATGGGGAGCCCAGAAAGCCACAAACTGAACATACCAAGACCAACGGATAGAATCGCGATTAGCCCAATTACCCCTGCCATTCTTAAGCTTGAGAAAGTGAGAATAAGCGTTGTAATCATTAATACCAATAAGACAGGCGCGTAAGTCCCAAGCTGACCTAACGCTTGCTGCTGTTCATCGGCATCCCCTGCTAAATGAATTCGATAGCCTTGAGGTAACACCAAATGCTCATCAAGCTTCTCTCTCAACGTATTGCTCGCATCTATTGCCGGTACATCGGGTAATAAAAATGCTTGAATACGATTAAGGCGCTCGCCGTTAACACGGGTAATACTGCTTGTAGCCGGCTTTAGCGAAAGCGATGTCACAGCCGCCAAAGGTGACCATGAGAGGGCGCTATCACTAGCTACAGGTATGGGCATAGAGTCGACACCGGAGACATCTTGTCTAAATGACTCATCCAACCTCACTCTTACGGGAACCTCCTCAGTACTTTCTAATACTGATCCGCCGGTCATCCCAGAGAAGTTGATTTGCATCTGCGCAGCAAGATCGGCCAAAGATATCCCTAAATACGACAAGCTATCGCTATCTGTAACAACGTTAAGCTCTGGCTCGCCCATAGAAATGCTGGCTATTGATTGAGAAATGCCGTCAACCTCTGACATCAGCGCTCTTACCTGCTCTCCTAACTCGTTTAATACGTTTAGGTCGGGCCCAAATATCTCGACTTCCACCGGCGCAGCAATGGGCGGCCCCTGCCCAAATCCTTTCACCACAATTTGAATTTCTGGATATGCGCTATCTAAATCTTGCTGCAGCTTGCCAACGAGAGATGATGCCTCTTCAACAGTGTTGGTGGTTATCACCGCATTGGCAAAATACGGCATGTTATCTCTTGTCATGGTTTGATTGTAATACACGGAAGGCGCCGAGCCGCCCACCAGCCAGGTGACTTGATTAACGCCCTCGTACTGGCGAATTTTGGCATCAACGTCCAATGCATAGTCAGTCGTATTGGTAATACTGCTGCCTTCTTTCGTCCACAGATACACTTCAAACTGGTCTCTGTCGGCACTAGGGAAAAACACATTTGCTAAGCGTGTAGACAGAGCAAAGCCGGATAAGCACAGTATGCAAATAACTGAAATAACGAGCTTCGGCTGCTTTATCCAGCGTCCTAGCTGGCGACTAAAAGCTAACGTTAGCGCCGGTGCCTGAATGCCCACCTGCCACCACGAGGAGCCAGCAGCTTTCGTTGTATCTAATGCAGCGCCGTCGTTTTTCGGTAAAAACCGCGCTGCCAGCGCAGCAATAACTGTAAGAGAGATAAACAAGGAGCCAATTAAGGCCATTACCACGCTAATAGCGATAGGCCCAATAAAATCGCCAATGTTCCCATTTAGCAAAAATATTGGCATGAACCCCAACACCGTTGTGAGAGTTGAGGCGAGTAGCGGCGCGAATAAATGCGCCACACTTTTCGCCATCGCACCGACTCGGGTAAGCTGAGGGTCTTGTAAATTGAGTCGAATTTCATCGGTTATTACAATGGCATTATCAATGAGAAGGCCAATGGCGATTATCATGCCAAAAATGGACATCTGATGAATTTGTTCGTTATAAAAACTCAGCGAGAACAACGTGAAGGATGCACACAGCGGAAGCGCCAAACCCACAATCCATGCAGCCCTAAAACCCATAAATAGTAAAATAACTAACATTACCACCGCACAACCCATCAACAAATTCATTGATAAATCGGCTAAACGGGTGGCCGTGTATTCGTTTTGCTCAAAAGCGACTGATGCGGTAAGCGTACCGCCAAAATCGCGATTAAACTGCTCGACTTCTGCAAGGGCATTTTGGGTCCACACATCAGAGCGTAATGAGGGCTGCATTCTAGCCGCAACAAAAATAGATTCTTCACCATCTAAAAATGCAATTTCACTGCGTGGCGTAGTGTAGCCTCGAGTGACAATCGCAATATCTTCAACGCGCAAGTAGCGACCGTCGCGATTGACTAAGGGGACCGATGCAATCATATCAACACCGGTGAGTCCCTCGCCCACACTAAAGCGTAAGTTGCTCTGTTGCGTATTTAACATGCCTGCGGGCAGCTTAGGGTCGGCATTGCGAATAATAGTGCTTACCTGCTGTAGCGTTAAACCTGTGGCCGCTAATTTAATGGGGTCTACGCTAACGCTCACTTCTTCGTTAGGCTCGCCATATACCCTGACTAATTCAGTGCCGTTAACGTTTCTCAAACGATCGGTGAGCTCTTCAGCAAGGCGAGACATAACTGTAATAGGCGTTGTGTCTGGATATTCGGCACGAAGAGAAAGTAGCAGCGTAAAGGCGGTTGCCCCGCGCTTTTCATCAAAGACAGGGTCTAAAACCCCTTCGGGGAATAGGTCTGACGCCGCCCCAATCGCATCGCGTATCTCGCTGAATAGCTCTTCGTTAGTGCTGTTATCAACCCAATCTTGGGTCTCTATTAATATGACTGAAATCCCCGCCCGAGACGTAGACTTAACCTCTTTGATTTCAAATATTTCTCGCAGCCTGTCTTCTAAAACATCACTGACAAGCGCTTCTACACGCTCTGCCGACGCCCCTGGATACTGGGTGATAATTAGCGCATTGCGCGTATCGATCCTAGGGTCTTCAATACGTGGTAACGAGCCTAGCGCTGACAGTCCGGCGACAATGATGATCACCAAACTTAACACTAGCAGATGTCCTCGACGATAAAAAAGCGTATACCAAGGGAAGTCTTTACTTACGCTAGCGTGAGGCGTTTTCATTATTGTACTCCAGCGTATTGCGCGCTGTTTTGACCGCCGCTTTCTGGGGCACTGCGCTCAGAGTAAGATTTACGCTCTGTTTGTGTCTGCGTTTGAGTTGACGCACTGGCTGCGGATACCCGCTGTCCTGGAGACAGCTTGTGGGTACCGTCTACGATATAGCGGTCGCCTTCTTTCAATGCCCCACGGACAAAGGCGTTGTTCCCGTCTGTGTAAACCACCTCCACCACTCTTGCTTCAAGTGCTGTGCCGCTCTCACTTTGAGCTGCATCGCCTAATACAAATACTCGCCATAGGCCACGCAGCCCGTTACTTAATGCCGTCACAGGAAGCCAGCTACCTTGTTCATTGTGCGAGCGCGCACCAAACAAAATAGCCATATCACCAGGTCGTACTTGGTCATTGCTGTTCAGGGTTACCAGAATATCAACCGTTCTGGTTTGTATATTTCTCACAGAAAGGCGTTGGGTCACCACGCCCGCCGCATTTTGCTCACCAATTTGAATTATGACAGGCTCACCAATATCAAACTGGTCGATAATATCTGCTGGCACTGCAAAGCGAGCTTGAAATTGCTCGTTACTCGTAATACCAATGACCGCAGTCCCAGCGTTTACAACACTCCCCTCATCAAAGAAGCGTCGGTTAACTTGACCGTCAAACGGTGCGTAGAGCACCGCTCTATCAAGTGCTACTTTCATCGAATTAAGCGATGCTTCAATTTCGTCTACTCTGGCATTGGCCACACTAAGGGAAGCGTTTGTTTCATCAAGACGCTGTGCAGACTCTAGTTTTCTGTCAACGAGGGATTGAGTGCGATCGTTATTGATTTTGGCTAAGTTTAAATCTGCCTTTACTCGCACTAAGGAGGCGTTAAGCTCTTCTTGCTGTGCTCTTAAGCGCTGAGTATCTAACCGAGCAACAACATCTCCCTTAGACACGGCATCACCCTCTTCAACCAATACTTCCTCTATTTGACCGCCAGTGTCAAATGACAGCGAGGTGGATTTTGGCGATTCAACTAAGCCGAAGACACTAATTGGCGTTTCAAATTGCTGTTGCACCTTTACTGTACCGGTAACAACAGACATGGGCGCTCTCGCCTGAGGTGTCTGCGCGGCATTACCTATTCCAGCCGCCACCAATAGCAGCACCAACGCGGCAGTGAAAACGACGATTGCAACGTATAGTGATGCTTTACTTGCCGTTGACGAGGTGTCAGCAGAATTCATGTTCATGTTTTTACACTCAGTGATGATGTTTGCAAATGCATATTGCGATGCTAGTATATAAATACTAGACCGTCCAGTATGATATTATTTATTCTTTATATTCTTTTTTTTCGCTAGCGAGGATCATGGTGTCGCAAATAAAAAAACAAGGTAGGCCAAAAAGTGAAGAAAAATCTCGGCTTATCTTACAGGCTGCATCGCGACTTTTCTTGAAAGATGGCTTTACTAAGACGTCTATGGACGGCATTGCTAAAGCCTCTGGCGTTTCAAAGCAAACGGTTTATTCCCACTATGATAGCAAAGACGTCCTTTTTCAATCGGCCATATCGTCTAAGTGCAGAGCATATCAGCTCGATACCCCTGAAGCTTTCGAGCCAGCGTCACACGAGCCAGACATTACGGAGTGTCTCCATAAAATTGGCAGACAATATATACGTCTTATTCAAGACCCCGAAACCGTGGGTATATTTAGGGTGATCATTGCCGAGGCTGTTAATAACGCGCACGTGGCGTCGCTCTTTTATCAAGCCGGTCCGAAACGCTCACTAGACGCCCTCGGTCATACCATTTGGCAGTTAGGCAAAGGTGACATTACTGAACAGAAAGCGAATCAACTTGCCATTGATTATTGCGCACTATTGAAAGGTGAATTTCACACCATGCTGTTATGCGGCATTCACCCCGCAATGAACGATAAACACATACACGAACACGTAGGCCAAGCAGCAGAAAAAATAGCAGTATTGTTTGCGCATTATCGCAATAAGTAGTCACAACGAATAACGCAACAAATGCGCGAATTACGCTCAGAGTTTGCCGCTGACAGATTACTTATACCGCGGTTTGTTATACACTAGCGGCGTTTTCGTTAATGATTGAGTGGCTCATGTCTGACTTTACTGGTAACCATATTCTTTCGGTTAATCAATTCGATCGGGAGGCCATTGAGAAGGTGTTCTCAGTAGCCGATTCCATGCAACCTTATGCAAGACGAGAAAAACGCACGACGGTATTAGAAGGCGCCATTCTTGGTAACCTTTTTTTTGAACCCAGTACCCGTACTCGCGTGAGTTTTGGTACCGCCTTCAACTTGTTAGGTGGTGAGGTTCGAGAAACGACCGGAATGTCGAGTTCAGCGCTGGCAAAGGGCGAATCTCTTTACGATACCGCAAGAGTATTAAGCGGGTATTCCGATATAATTGCCATGCGACATCCCGCTTCAGGCTCTGTGGCCGAATTTGCTGAGGGAAGCCGAGTTCCCGTCATTAATGGCGGCGATGGTGCAAATGAACATCCTACTCAAGCCCTGTTAGACCTATTTACCATTAAACGTGAGTTAGAATACAACGGCCAAGGCATCGATGGGCTCCACATCGCTATGATAGGCGATTTACGCTACGGCAGAACTGTGCATTCATTATCCCGTTTATTGTGTTTATTTAATAATGTTCGTTTTACCTTAATATCCCCTCGTGAATTAGCCATGCCACAACCTGTCATTGATGCTATTGAGCAAGCAGGTCACCACCTTACCATTACCGATACCCTAGAAGGCAGCATGGATGCAGACATTTGCTATCAAACTCGTATTCAAGAAGAGCGATTCCCTTCACAAGATGAAGCCAATAAATACCGCGGAAAGTTTCGGTTAAATCAATCGATTTACACACGACACTTTCAGTCTAAGACCGTCATTATGCATCCACTTCCGCGAGATTCTCGTATGGAAGCCAACGAGCTAGACAACGATTTAAACCTTAATCCAAACCTAGCCATTTTCCGACAAACCGATAATGGGGTGTTGGTGAGAATGGCCTTATTTGCCCTCACTCTTGGTGTGGAGCATTTGGTCACAAAATATGAACGTGACGTCGTTTGGTACAGCAATAAGAGTAAGTAATTACATGACAAAATCTGAAACACTATTTGCCCGAGCTCAAATAACTATCCCAGGTGGTGTGAATTCACCTGTGCGCGCTTTTAAAGCGGTAGGTGGAACACCTCGCTTTATTACTAAAGCAGATGGCGCATACATGTGGGATGTAGACGGTAAACAGTACATTGACTACATTCAGTCATGGGGCCCAATGGTATTAGGGCATAACAACCCTAAGATAAGAGAGGCCGTTATAGAAGCCTCTTATAGCGGTTTATCTTTTGGTGCGCCTACCGAAGCCGAGGTCATTATGGCTGAAACGGTGAGTAAAATGGTACCGTCAATGGAGATGGTGCGCATGGTAAATTCAGGTACCGAAGCGACGATGTCAGCAATACGACTTGCACGAGGTTACACAGGTCGCAACAAAATTGTGAAGTTTGAAGGCTGTTATCATGGGCATGCCGATTCGTTGTTAGTGAAAGCGGGGTCAGGTGCACTGACACTGGGTGTACCAAGCTCTCCTGGCGTACCTGACAACGTGGCGGAACATACGCTTACCGTCGAATATAACAATATCGAATCGGTTAAAGAGATTTTCAAGGCTCATGGCGACGACATTGCCTGTATTATTGTAGAGCCAGTGGCTGGCAACATGAACTGTATTCCGCCTGTGGAAGGTTTTCTTGAAGGCCTTCGTGCAGTATGCGATGAGTATTCAAGCGTACTTATTTTTGACGAAGTTATGACAGGCTTCCGCGTATCTCGCGGCGGAGCCCAAGAGCGTTATGGTGTTAAGCCAGATCTTACCTGCCTTGGCAAAGTGATTGGCGGCGGTATGCCAGTAGGTTGTTTTGGTGGCAGAAAAGATATTATCACGCACATAGCCCCAACAGGCCCTGTCTACCAGGCGGGAACGCTGTCGGGTAACCCAGTAGCGATGGCTGCAGGCCTTGCAGCTATGGAACAACTGCAGCAAGAAGACCTCTATGACTCAATTTTTGAGAATACGCAGGCGCTGGTAGATGGCATGCAGGCACTGGCAGACAAGCACAATATTAGTCTAACTACTAATGTTGCGGGCAGTATGTTTGGGATATTCTTTACCGATGTTGAGAAGGTGACGAATTATAAACAGGCTATTAATTGCAACACCGAGCAATTTAATAAGTTTTATCACGGCATGCTGAACGAGGGTGTGTACCTCGCCCCGGCATCCTATGAGGCAGGATTTGTATCAAAAGCCCACGATGCCAGTGTTATTGAAAAAACACTAGCGGCAGCAGATAGGGTATTTGCTACGCTTTAAAGCATTGGTGTAGTAGCCCTGCTTGTATTGGGGCTGTGTTTACTGAAGCTGTCTATGCAAAACAGAGATGCCTAGAGAGCACATCAAATGCTGTGCTCTCTAGTAAACAGTGTAATCTTGTATCGGCCGGTAAATAGCTGTTCCCTTTGTTGCTGAAGACTTTTTTTGATCAATCTCTTCTCTCAACTATTGTTCACTTGAATTGCACTACGGTATACATTTACCTTAGTCATAAGCAGGCATTGACAAGATTCCGAACGTCTTGTATTTCGTTTTTCGGACTATTTTGTATTAATGCCTTCATTCTCGTTATAAAGTCACTTTGAATAAGAGTAGCTAATGTCTTCTATGGAATGGTTTTTAGGAATAGGGATAGTTCTACTCCTCATTTATAGCGCTGTTATTACGGTGCTGCTGATTAGGCGCAGCCGAAGGTTTGCGCGTCGAGTTACGCAGTTCAAAAAGAACAGGCGCAATACGAACTTAGGTACTGAAAAGGAGGCTAGGTTTCAAGAAGCTGCTGATGAGGCTCTGCGATTAAATCAAACCTTTCAAAAATTTGTGCCCAAGCAGTTTGTAGAACACATGGCCAATACCGATGTTGACAATCTTGGTTTAGGCTATGCCTCAGAAAATGAAGTCGCAATCATGTTTTGCGATATTAGAGGGTTTACTGGTTTTTCTGAACGCATAACGCCTCAAGAGTTGATGAATTTCCTTAACTCGTACTTCACCCGCATGAACGACCCTATCCACCAAAACAGTGGCTTTATCGACAAGTTCATGGGTGATGGCATTATGGCTTTATTCGACCACCCAGGTGGTACAGCGAGAGACAAAGCTATTGATTCTTTAAACGCTGCATTAGATTTAAGAAAAGCATTGACCATCTATAACGGACATAGAAAGAACAGCAACTATGCCGCGGTCAACATGGGTATTGGAATACATTTTGGCAATGTGATTATGGGCACGGTAGGTTCAGACGATCGCATGGACACCACCGTGATTGGCGATAGTGTTAATATTGCATCACGCCTCGAAGCACTCACTCCTAAATACCAAGCCGATATTATTGTGAGCGCTCAAGTACTGCAAACCTTAGGGGCCGGCTATCCCATTAAGACCCGCTTACTCGATTGGGTTCGGGTAAAAGGCCGTCAAGCACCGATTGAGATTTATGAGGTACTAAGTCATCTCAGCGATGTTGAACAAGCGGCGCGAATTTCTGTTCAAGCCAAGATTGCAGCAGGTTTGGCGTGTCGTATCAACAAGCAGTGGGATGAAGCGATTGCCTACTTTGAAACCGCACTGGCAGTTAATCCAAATGATACCCTAGCCCATCACCATATTGACGTATGTCGCATTTATCGAAATATAGACTTAGATGACAACTGGGATGGCGCTCTCGTGCTTCAGTAAAAGCGAAGCAATAGAGAGGTGTCAGTTCGATAGAGTAGCCTGCGCTTTTATAAAGTTAACCGAGGGTGCAAAAAATGCAGCACCGGTTTCTGCACTTGTAAAATCTAACCATCGGTCGTAATCCCCTTCTCCATTGCCATATATCTGACTTTGTAACATATGCTTAAAGGGTCGCGCGCTTGCGCTACAGCAGACAGAAAACAAGCCTTGAGATGCCATATCGCCATAGGGCATACCTTGCTTCATAAGTTTAGAGGTTTCATCATCGGCAGATGCGCTTACGGCGCGAACGCAGTGTGATGAGCCAGACTGCTCTACACTAGGCAAGTTGTGTTGCTGAGTAGTTCCCATCGCCTGTTCTTTTTGCCTATCAGACAAGCTATTCCAGCGCCTGAGATCATGTCGATACCGTTGCACGTGCAAGTAACTTCCTCCTTGAAAGTCGGGATCGTCCTCTTCGCTGATAATAGCGACCTTTCTGCGCGCCATACCCCTCGGGTTGTCAGTGGCATAAAGAAAGCCGTTGAGGTCTCGACCGTCGAGATAGCGAAACCCTCGTACCTGCTCTACCAGCTCAACGTGAATACGCAATAAGTCCATCACCTCTATACCTACGGCGTGGCAAATATCTAGCCGGTCTGCTCGAATTTGAATAAACAAGTCGCAAGGTGTGCTGGGCGCGCTTCTGTCTTCACATTGCATATCGGGGAAAGGAGCAAGCTCAACGGGAATGAGTCCTGGATAAACATCGGCCCAGTAGCTGGTTCCCACCGCAATTACACCGGTAACCATTGCTTCGTAATGCTCATTTTCAAAGTGCTCGAAAATATCGAGCACTCTTGCTAATTTTGCTCTTACGGCTTCGCTGTCTTCATCGACAACATTGAGCATCAAATATTGCGCATGCAAATTTGGCTCTGCGCAAATGCCTTTTTGTGGTTGTGTCATTGCAGCTCTTGTTATTATTTGAAGTTTTATTAAAGCACTTATAAAAATCACTCATTCAAACAGCGCTTATTAACCGTTATTACAGATGTTATTCAACCCCTATTATAAACGGTTAAACCCCTTGCTGTGACGAGCATAGTCAGTGTGCTTAATACCCTGCAGCTTGTCCATCTTTTCTGCTTTCAGAAGCGCCAAAATACACGCCCTTTTTGGCATCCCAAGCAATGGCTTGATAGCCGCCAAACGCACCGATTACACGCTGGAGTTTATGGCCTCTCTCCATAAGTTCGCGCTGCACCGCCTCATCGAATCCTGACTCTAGGCTTACATAACCACCGTCTAGCATTAATTCACCCGTTGGACTACTTGAGCCGCTGTGGAGTATGCGTGGTGCATCACCTGCTTCTTGCAAGTTCATACCAAAATCCAGAATATTGACAATGATTTGTGCGTGCATTTGAGGCTGCGTTCCACCGCCCATTACCCCAAAGCTCATCACCGGGCGACCGTTTCTGGTAACAAATGCAGGAATAATAGTATGAAAGGGACGTTTACCGGGACGATATTCGTTGTAGTGTCCCTCTTCTAGCGTAAACATTTCACCTCTATTTTGCAGCACAAAACCTAAACCCGGCGGCGTCATACCCGACCCCATTCCGCGATAATTACTTTGAATAAGCGACACCATATTGCCGTCTTTGTCTGCCACGGTCAGGTAAATAGTATCGCCCTCATAAATACCTGCATCTACTCGCGACGCTGCTTTCTCCATATCGATAAGTGCCTGTCGCTTTTTGGCATACTCTTTGGAGATCAACCAATCTACGGGAATATCATTAAAATCGGGATCAGCGTAAAACTTTGCTCTATCTTCAAATGCGAGCTTTTTGGCCTCTACAAAGGTGTGAATATAATCGGCAGAGTTAAACCCCATGCCTTCTATATCGTAGCGTTCGAGCACATTAAGGATCTGCAGTGCGGCAATACCTTGTCCGTTTGGAGGCAGTTCCCACACATCGTAACCACGATAATTTGCCGACACTGGCTCAACCCATTGTGATGTATGAGACGCTAAATCTTGATAAGAAAGAAATCCGCCTTGGGCTTCCATATACGCATCAATTGTACGCGCAATATCGCCTTTATAAAACGCATCGCGGCCACCGGTCGCTATTTTTTCATAGGTAACCGCAAGCCCAGGATTCTTGAATATGTCGCCTTTTTTCGGCACATTGCCGTTGATGAGGTAAGTCTCAGCGAAGCCGTCGTAGTGGCCTATTCTGTCTTTATTCATTTGCCAGTAATACGCGATGAGTTCGGAAACTGGGAAGCCATTTTTTGCGTATTCGATGGCAGGAGTCAGTAGAGTAGACATGGGCAACTTGCCAAACTTTTCATGTAACTCAAACCAACCGTCTACCGCACCAGGAACTGATACAGGTAAGGGACCAAACTTAGGGATTTTGTTCAACCCGCGCTCTGCAAACACCGCTTTAGTCAGTGAACGGGGAGAACGACCTGATGCATTTAAACCCACTAGCTTTTGTTCACTGGCATCCCATACAATGGCGAATAAGTCCCCTCCTATACCACTGCCTGTAGGCTCTACCAGGCCAAGCATAGCATTTGCTGCAATGGCAGCATCGACAGCACTTCCACCTTGCTTAAGCACATCCAGAGCGACCTGCGTTGCTAAGGGTTGACTGGTTGCCGCCATGCCATGCTGCGCTATAACCTCAGACCGGCTGGCAAATGGCTTGCCCGTGACTCTGTCATACGCGTGTGAAGACGATATACAAAGCGTGCTGCATAGTGTCATTGCGAACGTCATCGTGAAAAGTGAGTGTGTTATTTTAGCCATCATCACAGTAGTCCCGTCGTTTCCCTTTTTAATCCAAAGCACGTTTTTTATAAACAATGTTGGTGTGCTTACGTTTGTTACTGGTAGTTGCGTGTCGAAATCTCTTTGCACTGCCATTTCTAGTGTAGCGTTTAAGGCGCGATACGCCTAGGTTTATCGCAGAACGAAAAAAGCCTCGCAAATGCGAGGCTTAAGTGATGATGATTAGGCATTATTATGTTTTTGTCGCTGCCTACATCAATGTAAATTGGTCCGTGAGTTTATGAGCGACCGCTGGTGAAGTCTGGGTATGCTTCCAAACCACATTCACTCATGTCTACACCGTCAAACTCTTCTTCTTCAGTAACACGGATGCCCATGGTTGCTTTAAGCGCTAACCACACTACTAAGCTGGCTACGAATACCCAAACAAAGATAGTTGCCGCGCCAATAAGCTGACCAGAGAAGCTCGAACCGTCGTTAGTAATTGGAACAAGTAGAAGACCAAGTAAACCAACAACACCGTGAACTGAGATAGCACCAACTGGATCATCAATCTTAAGCTTATCAAGACCAACAATGCTGAGTACTACTAAGATACCACCAAGACCACCGAATAAGGTTGCTTCTAATGGACTAGGCGTAGAAGGCTCTGCGGTAATAGCAACCAAACCTGCTAACGCACCGTTTAGTGCCATTGTTAAGTCAGCTTTACCAAATAAGATACGCGCTACGATAAGCGCAGCAATAGTACCACCGGCTGCGGCTGCGTTAGTGTTCATAAATACGATGGCAACAGAGTTTGCACTTTCAACCGTTGCAGTGGCAAGTACTGAACCGCCGTTAAAGCCAAACCATCCCATCCACAAAATAAATGTACCTAGGGTTGCTAGAGGCAGGTTAGCACCTGGAATAGCATTAACTTTACCATCTGCGGTGTATTTACCTTTACGAGCACCAAGAATTAACACACCCGCCAGTGCAGCTGCTGCGCCTGCCATGTGAACAATACCCGAGCCTGCAAAATCTGAGAAGCCTAAATCGCCAAGTGTGTACAGACCGAATACAGCTTCACCGCCCCATGTCCATGCACCTTCCATTGGATAGATGAAACCAGTCATTACCACAGTAAATGCTAAGAAAGCCCATAGCTTCATACGCTCAGCAACCGCACCAGACACGATAGACATAGCAGTGGCAACGAAGACCACTTGGAAGAAGAAGTCTGAAGAAGGTGCATATGTTGCTGGGTCTTCTGAAACACCTGTTGCGCCGTCGCTTAAGATGCCGCTAAGGAAAGGACCCCAATCGCCACCGCCGTACATGATTCCGTAGCCGCAAACCATATACATGGTGCAGGCTATGGCGAATAACGAGATGTTTTTAGTCAGAATTTCAGTGGTGTTTTTGGCTCTAACTAAGCCAGCTTCAAGCATTGCAAAACCTGCAGCCATCCACATAACTAGCGCGCCGCAAATTAAGAAGTAAAAGGTATCTAGCGCATACCCAAGTTCAAAAGTGATTTCCATTATGGTTTTCTCCGCAAAAATATCGTTGTGGCTTACAGCGCGTCGGTATCCGACTCACCAGTTCGAATACGAACGGCATGTTCTAGGTCATACACAAAGACCTTACCGTCACCAATTTTGCCTGTTTTAGCAGCACCAACGATGGCCTCGACCAAACGCTCGACCTGATCGTCCTGTACGGCAATTTCTAATTTTACTTTCGGTAAAAAATCTACCTGGTATTCCGCGCCGCGATAGAGTTCGGTGTGACCTTTTTGACGTCCAAAGCCTTTTACTTCGGTAACGGTTAAACCGTCAATCCCGATTTCTGAAATGGCTTCACGAACATCATCTAGCTTGAACGGCTTGATGATAGCAGTGACTAATTTCATGTGATGCTCCCAGTTTATTGTGATTATTCTGCAAAAATGCGTACTTGACGATTACTATACCAAGAGCCATGCCATAAATAATTATGAATAAAAATCAGATAGATAACCAAAATTAACGAAAGATAAGCCAAAAACAACGCACCATTAAGGTGCAGCGCGAAAAGAATGCCCAACAATGACGCGCACAAGGTCAATTCACCATAACTTAAGACGAGTAGAAGCATGTATTGGCCTTTTCAAATCCCGCTATCAGCGCTTACGGACTTTTCAGGTAAAGCGAATTGTTTAATGTTGATGCACGAAATTGAGTTTGTATACCGCAAGGGAAAAAGAGCATGAAGGCGCAGCGTACAAAAGCTGGATAAAGCGGAACTATCATTGAGTTACTGGGTCTGTAAATTCTGATGAGTACAAACACAGCGATGTTTTTCGCGCCCGAGCGCCCCTTACAAGACCATGCACGCAAACAGCGTTATGCATGGCGTACCGCATTGGCGTCACTGCTTATTCATGCTGGGGCAATCATCACAGTTGTTGTAGTAAGCCAATATGGTATTGAAAAAAAGAAAGCGGCTATTGCCAGCCTTTCCCCTGCCCCCACAATACAGGCCGTGCTGTTTCAGCCACCCGCCCAAAAAACTATTGAGCCCAGCCTTTTCTTAAATAAAGAAGCAGTAAACAAAGAAGCCGTCGACAAGGAAGTGGTAGACAAGCAAACGTCAGAGGTAGTCAATGAAGATACAAGCGAGGAGGAATCAGCAGACAGCGAAATACAGGCACCTAAAACGGCTGAAACTCTGGACAAGCCAAACGCTGAGCCCGAGCAGTCTACAGAAACCAAGCCCCTGCCAGATGCTCACCCATCACAGCTAGAAGAGGCACTTTCAAAAGAAGCACCTCTAAAAGAATCACCTTCCCAAGTATCGAAGCCGAACGTTAACCGTGAAGCCGGTCGTTTAAATGTGTCTAGCGCACAGGCTGCGGCCGACTATTTAGACAGTTATAATGAAGCCCGTATGGGTGAAGAATCTGCTAATGCGGCTTCTTCTTATACAACAAATAAAAACAGCCCAAACATTATCGACCCCAGAAAAGGCGAAGATAGAGATGAGAAGCTATTTAATCAGCGCCCAGTAAAAATCGTAAACTGTGCAGACACTACAAACAAAATACTCACGACATTGAGTGGCTGGGCTGGGGGCACTATGAAATGCTCTGAACGAGTTGGACATCAGCGGTTTATCGATGCCCGTATTAACAAAACACCTGAAAACGATGAGCAAACAAATTAACACATTGCTGTCGTAATGTTGTGTTGCCAAACATTGGCATTACGGCGTATTCTGCCTATCTAGGGCGTGTTGATCTTTGCTGTACGATTTTTGGGCTAAATGGAAGTGTTTTAATCGCGGAACAGTCCTGTAGGCATAGTGGGCTAAGTCAAAGGGCTGTGACAAAGAGTAAAATGCTTCCATAACGCCCCCCTTCGGGCAGCGCCTGTGAGCTATTTATCCTGCGTTGAATGGTTTTGATTTAGCCCGCTAGACCTTCAACCATTCGCCTTGTCTAAATAGCTCACAGACCGCTGCAAAAATGTACAACAAAGATCAACACGCCCTAGTAGCCCAATAATTTAATCACTCTCTCATTAAAAAGGAATAATCTGTGGCTGGAGCTAATCTACTTGCCTTACTCGACGATATTGCCACCTTAATGGACGACATTGCAACCATGTCAAAAGTAGCGGCCCAGAAAACCGCTGGGGTTTTGGGTGACGACTTAGCGGTAAACGCAGACCAAGTGCAAGGCATCAAGGCAGACAGAGAATTGCCTGTTGTATGGGCGGTAGCAAAAGGGTCGTTGCTGAATAAGGCCATATTAGTGCCTGCGGCTCTCGCCATTAGCGCCTTTGTCCCTTCGCTGATTACCGTACTGTTAGTATTAGGCGGGCTGTACTTGTGCTTTGAAGGTGCTGAAAAACTACTGCATAAATATCTCCCTCACGATGACCAACTTCAAGAGCGGGAAGCGCGAATAGAAGCCATTGCTCATGAAGATGTTGATATGGTGGCCTTCGAGCAAAAAAAGATAAAAGGTGCAATACGTACTGACTTTATCCTGTCAGCTGAAATTATTGTGATTGCCTTAGGCACCGTTAGCGACGCAACATTAATAACCCAAGTGGGCGTTTTAATTGCATTGAGTTTAGCCATAACGGTTGGTGTGTATGGACTGGTAGCAGGCTTGGTAAAAATGGACGATGTGGGTCTTTATATGCTGCGCAAATCGCTCACCGGCACTATGAACACCATGCAGCGCTTAATTGGACGAACTCTTCTTGTAGCAGCTCCGGCTATTATGAAAACCCTTGCGGTGGTAGGCACCATAGCCATGTTCCTCGTGGGCGGCGGTATCCTCACTCACAGTATTGGTTTTTTGCATCACGTAACCGTGTGGGCAACAGAGCTAGTGCCCAGTTCTGACTTTGCTATGTCTATTTTAGCCGATGGGGCAGTTGGCGTGGTGGCGGGAGCTATTATTGCCTTTGCGGTATCAGCCGTTTCTAAGCTTAAAACTTCATCGTAGCTTTTACTGCAACGGTAACCGAAATTAAAATCCTGCTGATCGTTAGCTTCGTGGCATGGAAGGCCTAATATGCTCTCGTACATCATTGTGGCATTCCGTCCCAGCCTTATTTAATAGGTCATAGACCTCATTTAATTGAGTAGATTCAATTGGCCAAATTAAGATTGGCGAATTTCACCAAGTCAGTTTCAAAAACACTACTTTTTAGTCTTCCACTATTCATCTCTCGTTCATCCCCTTTTACGCCAAACAAAACTAAATCAATAAAATCATATAGTTAAAATAGAAAACAAAAGTGGCACAACACTCGCAATACGTTAGTGGTAATGAGAAACAAACGTGCTCTACGTTAAGAATCACGAGTTTTAACAATATCGAAAGCTGCCACGCAGTATGTATCAGTGCAGTGTTCAACTTTTATTAATAGGAAAATATTATGTTTACGCGTCGCAATCTTATCACTGCATTACTACTGACTTCTGGTACTTTCAGCGCATCATTAATGGCTAACGACAATGTGTCTGCACTGCAGTCGCATACCGATTATTTAGTGGCAAGTGCCATGAACGAAGTGAGACAAGAAACTTCAACACGTATTACGTTTGACGTTATGACGGCAAGCCACACCTTCGAGCCTAACGCAGACGAGTCAACGACATTAATTGCGGATATACAAGTTGTGGATATGTTGATAACGCCTGCGGCTTCAGACGACTCGCCGTCAACTTCTGACGATAACGATGCGTAAGGAGATAGTCATGATTGCTGCCAGTACCTTACTGATGTTAGTACTTGGTCCTTTCATTGCTTTCGCAGTTAGCGCTATCGCTTTTTCGACCGCGCGCCTGTTTTTTCAAAAAGGACATTAACCATTTTTGTTCCCCAAGCCTCCCTGGGCTTTTAGCTCCGGTAGAAGATAGACATTTCGCAACAGGTATTAGCCCTCCTTAGGGAATCTCCTTAGGGAATAAAGAACCCTAGTGTAAATATTTGCTTTCTATCTTCTTACTGGAGCATTTTTTTATCCAAATATACGTTCCCACCAGCTTTTCTTTTTACCGTCTTTGGCATCGTCTACCGGACGCCCGCTACAGTCTTGTTCTGGTGGAGGAAGCACATCTAGTATGGCCGGAACGCTCAAACTACCAGCACAACCTGCGACAACCACTGCCCCTGTTTTTGAATCAAAGTGGGCAATGCCTAAGCCTCTTGGAAATCTTCTGGAAAGTGATTTGGGCGCTTGTGACTTCATGTAGTTAACAAACACCGGCAGTGCACCGCCAGCGCCGGTTAAATTAACCGATTTATTGTCATCATTGCCCACCCAAACTGTTACCACATGGTTTCTATCGAAACCGCTAAACCAACTGTCGCGATAGTCGTCCGTCGTACCTGTTTTACCCGCCATATTAACGCTGCCAAAGGTGGCCCCAACTCGCTTTGCCGTACCTTCTGTGGTGACTTTATAAAGCGCGTAATTTAATAGGTAAGTGGCTGCCTCATCTACTCGTTGAGAGTAAAACTCCGCTTTTTTCCACAGCAGCGCGTTTTCCGATGTGACTACCGAAGTCACCGTGTGCAGTGGAATATAGCGTCCATCATTAGACAGGGTTTGATACATTTGGTTGGTAGCAAATGGGGTTAACTCAAACGCCCCAAGTGTCATTGAAGGCACTTTTTCTAACGGTGTACTTACCCCAAGGCGCTCTATGGTATCGGCCAGTGTATTTAAGCCCACCTGCATTCCTAAGTTTACGGTGGGAATGTTGAGTGACTCTGTCAGTCCCTGCAATAATGGCACTTGCCCCCTAAATTCTTTGTCGTAGTTTTTGGGCGACCACGGCTTGCCGTTTTTACTTTCAAGGGTAATGGGCTTATCTTCTAGCGGCGTTGCCAAATTAAACTGAGTGGGGTCTTCAAGGGCAGTAAGATATACCGCAGGTTTCACTAACGACCCTATGGGGCGCTTGGCGTCTAACGCTCGATTAAAACCTTTATATGCTGCGTTTCTATCACCGATGATAGCTCTTACTTCGCCTGTTGCGCTATCGGTGACCACCATTGCGCCCTGTAGTGCAGCCTTTCTGTTTTTTTGAAGTCCATCTAAGGTAGTGGACAGAGCCCGCTCCGCGCGGCGCTGTGCAACAATATCAAGGGTAGTAAATACTTTAACCCCTGAATCTCTTAAGCTGGGCTCTGCTAATATTTCGTTTAGCTCCCTGCGCACTTGCTCCATAAACGCAGGGTGCTTTCCACTGGCTAGACTCGCCCCGCTCGCTAAGCCAAGAGGCCTATTTACGTAACGTTCGTATTCATCGCGATTAATCTCATTTTCGTCAAACAACATGCGCAAGACCAGGTCCCTTCGCTCTTTAGTGCGCACCGCATATTTTCGAGGGTTGTAATAAGACGGTCCTTTGATGATAGCCACTAAGGTCGCAATTTCAGGAACGCTTAATTCATTGGCGGGCCTGTCAAAGTAGAAGTAGCTTGCCAAGCCGAAACCGTGCACAGCCATGTTGCCGTTTTGGCCTAAAAAGACCTCGTTTAAATAGGCTTCAATTATCTCAGATTTGCTATAGCGAGCGTCGATAATTACCGCCATTATCGCCTCTTTCGCTTTTCTAACTAGCGATCGCTCTCGGGTTAAAAACATATTTTTAACCAGCTGTTGCGTTAGCGTGCTGCCGCCTTGTACGGTTCTTCCGGCAGCGATATTCGCCACCAAGGCACGCAGAATTGAAAGCGGCGCTACCCCGTGATGGTTATAAAAATTGCGGTCTTCTACCAGTGTTAGGGCTTTGGGTAATAATTCGGGAATAGTATCGAGTGACACCAACATGCGATCTTCACTAGAACCACTTGTCATGCGCGTTACTAGCCATGGCTCAAGCCTGATTGTGCCAAACGGTCGCTCTTCCGTTTTATCGTAAATTTCAGACACCCTCGCGCCATCCCAAGTGACAATCAGATGTCTTAAAGGCTCTGTTCCCTCTGGGAATTGAAATGCTCGGCGCTGAACAGTTAGCACTCTATTTTGATAGCTGTACTCACCACTATTATTGGCAAATGCCACTTTTCGATAGCCCAGAAGGTTCAATTCATCAATGACCTCTGAGGGTGTTATTTCTTCACCTTTACTTAAGCTTAGCGGGCGCGCAAAGATTTGTGCAGGCACTTCCCACTTATTGCCTGAAAAGCCTTTTTTGATTTGTGCATCGAGATAAAATGCGTATGCACCTAGTAATACAAGCGCAACTAATGATAGGCGCCAGAATGCACCGAACACCCAACTCCCTTTGGTTTTTTGCTTTGTGTTTGAATTACTTTTTCTTGCTGTCTTTTTTGCTGTTGAGCTGTTACTTGATTGTCTTTTTGCCACGAGGAAGCGCCATAAAAAAGGTAAGCGCGTATCGCTTACCGTCCCTTAAATTTATGCAGTGAACATTACCACTGCGCCCTTAATGCAACAACAGCTAACCACCATCTAACCAACATCGAAATAACGGCAGCTGCACGAAACCCTGACCTACAATGGAATTTAGCTCGCACTTTGCAGTCACAATGCGATAGCATGCAAGCAAGTAACAAAGGAAATTTACTATGCGTTCAGCTTTTTCATCATCAATTTTTCGCCCGACAATGCCGTTTGTAACCGGTCGCTCTGCGTTCTCAGTAACCCGGATGATTTCATCTGTCTCGTTGGCCGTGTTGTTCATAAGTGTTTCTATTTCATCTGCCAGTGCGAACGAAAACTTCGCGTCTTGCACAGCGGCGCTTGAAAAAGAGGCGATGCAACAAGGCGTGAGCCAACAAACCATCGATGCCATTTTTCCTTCATTGGTACATCAAGACAACGTGATTAAGTACGATAGAAGTCAGCCCGAGTTCGTGCAGACCTTTCCGGGTTACTTCAGTAAACGAGTCACCGAGTGGCGTACAAATAAAGGCAAAGAAATGTACGCGAAGCACAAAACCTTACTGCACAAATTAAGTGACGAGTATGGCGTACCGCCACATTATCTACTGGCATTCTGGGGGTTAGAGACAAACTTTGGCAACTACAAAGGCAAGATGCCGGTGCTCGATTCTCTGGCTACATTAGCCTGCGATAAGCGCCGCAGCACGTATTTTACAAAAGAGTTTTTAGTCGCGGTTAAGCTGTTTGAAAGAGAAAAGCTAGAACGGGAAGAAATGGTAGGCTCTTGGGCAGGCGCCATGGGGCACACTCAGTTTATGCCCTCGGCATATACTCATTACGCCATAGATGGGGATGGCGACGGTCAAATTAACCTTTGGGCCAGTGAAGAAGATGCTCTGTCTTCTGCCGCTAACTTTCTTGCAAGCTTAGGATGGGACGCCGGTTTTCGATGGGGGCGGGAAATTACGCTACCTGAGAACTTTGACTATCGACTTTCTGGCTACAAAAACCGCCAGCCTCTTAGCGAATGGAACGCACTTGGGGTAATGCGAGCAGACGGCAGCGAACTGGGTAATGCAGATACCTCTGCCTATGTCATAGTACCTGCCGGTCACGAAGGGCCTGCATTTATCGCCTATAAAAACTTTAGAGTGATCATGCGTTGGAACAATTCTGAGTTTTACGCCATCGCAGTCGGTGTTTTAGCTGATAAGATCACCGGAGCCTCAGGCATAAAAGCCACATTGCCAGACCTTCCTGCTTACAGCCGAAAGGACATCATTGCGCTACAAAGCAAGCTCAATACGCTAGGCTTCGATGTGGGTAAGCCCGACGGAATTATAGGACCCGCCACCCGCGAAGGTATTCGCAATTATCAAATAGCGAATAGTATGATCGCTGATGGGTTTCCAGGGCTAGATGTGATGAGCGCTCTTGATGTTACGCTAGATAAACACTCTTAATATCATTAGTCCGCATAAGTGCTCGTCTTAGCAGCCATCGGAAATATTTTTGATTAACCCGTATTTCGGGTTAACCAGAATTTTGAAACCACCGAGGCTGCACATTGCTGAGTGTGATGCGTGTTATCTGAGTCGGGACCCAAGATAATCAATTAGGCTGGTGATAATTACTGAGGCACAGCTAAATTAATGTCCTCAGGCGGGTTTTCTTTAAGCGCATTAAGTGCTGGGTACCATTGGGCAAATTCGTCCATTTTTAGCACATCCGCCAGCGCTTCATCAAAATCCTCACACGCGAGGCGACGGGCGAGATAGAACACTTGAGATGCTATAAGCCCTTCTGCTTTTTTTGATTCTTTTGACTCTTCAAAATTGTCTGACTCTTGCGGCTTTTCTGACTCCTTACAAGAGCGCAAAGTACTCTCTACTGCACATGACGCCGAAAGAATATCTTCCACCAACCGCTCCTCTATTCCCCATATGGTGAGAAGATAGTAAGTGATAAGTGCACTAATCGGCTTCGTTGATGACTTCAGCCCAACATCATTTGCAGTTTCAGGTGCATCCACCAAATACAGTTCGCCAATAGAAGCAAGCAAACTCATTGAAAATGCATACTCTGCCTGCTCTCGCGTAAAGCCTCGCATCTGCATCAGTCGAGTTGCAATATAGGCAGAGGAAAGTGCACGTACCACGACATCTCGGTGCATTTTGCTGTCAATGCTATAGGTTTGACTCAAGCTAGAGGCAACCGCTATAGATGCAATGGTATTCAGACCCAGTCGCTTCACTGCCTTGTCCACAGAAGAGACCTGCCCGCGAAACCCAAGAAAAGGAGAGTTTGCGGCTTGAAGCACATTTGCCACCAATGTTGGGTCTTTTCCTACTACTCGGGCCACCTCGTCAAGTTCGGCGTCCTCACACTTAAGGAGCCTGTCTAACTTCTGATAGGTTTCATTTAGTACAGGCAACCCTTTTAACCTTCCAAGGGCCTGCCTTACTGAATGTTTTAGAGGGAGTGCTTTTATGCGCATCACTCGATTGAATACATCGCTGATATCGCCGTGCTCAAAGGGTTTAGAAATAAAAATATGTACGTTTGAAGCGACTATCTCCTTCATATCAATCCGAGTATCACCGGTCATTAATAATCGAATCGCCTCTGGGCTATGAGCTCTGCACTCAAGCAAAACATCATCACCTCGTGTTCCTGGCATAAGTCTGTCGCACATGACGAGGTCTGGTTGTATTTCACCCTGCTGTAGTTTATCAAGGGCTTCTTTTGGGGAAGCAAAAATGTGGACTGACCATGAAGGCGCTAACCTTCTTAGCACCCTCTTCAACGATTTAAGGATCAGCTCTTCATCATCAACAATGACAACCTGATTGCTCGACATCCTATCTCCTCAGATTAAATAAGGCTGTTTTGCCAGTACTTTCAACAAGGGCTCTTCTGCGAGCGGCTTACTATAATGATAGCCCTGCAATTCTTCACATCCCATATCCCGTAAACACAACGCGTGCTGAGATACTTCTATCCCTTCTGCAACCACTTTCATGCCAATTGAGTGCGCCATTGACACTAAGTTTTTTACCACGTTGTAGCACTTTTCTTCGCTATCTACATCAGCTATTAAACTACGATCTATCTTAACTACTTGAGCCGGCAAATTAAGAAGATAGTTGATAGCCGTATGTCCTGTTCCAAAATCGTCAATGGCAACATCAATACCTAACTTTTCTAATCGCCTAAGCTGCTTACAGCACCCGTCGAAGTCTTCGATAGCGGCCGACTCTGTTATTTCCACACATAAATTTTCAGGAACTAGGTTTCCCTCAGCTATCAAGGCCTTTACAACGTCGACAAACTTGTCATCGTGTAACTGCTTTGGTGATACATTAAAAGCAAGCTTAAAACCGTCTAGCAAGGTAAATGCTTGCCATCGCATTTGAAAACGTGCCGTTTCTCTTAACACCCACTCGCCGATCTTTTGAATAAAATCTCCCTCTTCGGCGACTGGAATAAAAATCGCTGGTGGTACTGAGCCGTAATCCGCACTCGTCCATCGCAGTAAACTTTCTAACCCGACAATTCTTCCCGTTCTTGCACATACTTTTGGCTGATAAACTAAACTGAATTCATCTTCAAAAACTGCAGACTTTAGACGTTCCAGTAGCTCGTTATTTTGACTGGAGTGAGCCTGTGACCCGTTAGCAGAAGACGAAGTTATTACAGAAAAATCCGCAGACTCATTGGGGCACTGCAACTGCAGTTGATTGTTCATTGCCACACTAAGAATTTGGTTTTTATGCCGTTTTTCAACACCGGTACGCACTTCATCGAGCAGACGTTTATTGTCCCACGGCTTGCGCAAGAAGCGCTCTGCTACATCATCGTTCATGCACTCTATAACGTCATCAATGTCGGCATCACCGCTTAATATAAAATGACAGGCAAAAGGTTGATGGGAACGAGACTTACGTAAAAAAGCGACACCGTTCATTTCTGGCATACGGTAGTCAGCAATAATGACATCGAAAGAGTGAGCCTTAACCATAGCTAAGGCACCTTTCGGGCAAGAGGACGTAACGACTTGGTAACCCGCATACGCTAGTACGCGGCTTAATGCGCGAAGCACGCTGGTTTCATCGTCTACGAGCAAAATCTTCGAATGCAACTCAGGCTTCATTGTCTACTCATCGCCTTACTGTTACCCCTGTAACAATGCCAACTAACCAAATAAGTGTTGATTCACACAGCGTGTGATAGCACTTAGACCACTCACATTGGGTCAACACGCTTTCAATACGCGTTACGTATACAATGCCAAGTACCGCAAAAAAACGCTACATTTATGCTATCGCTTATTTTATCACCTAAAAAAGCAGTTATGCCATAAATTAATATAGTACACTTATGACACTTGCGACAAAAAACGAAAAAAAACGATTAAAAAGTGATATCAAAGAATGATTCTTCAAGACACAACGTAAAAACGAACAGATAACAATCAGATTTAAAGTCTACACTGACTGTTGAGGGTGAATACTAACCTGGAAAGGTATGCAATAACATACAACTTTTGTCGATGAAAGTTTTGTCGGTGAAACTATCGTCGGTGAAAGCATTATGCAAAGAACAACACGACCTCTCTATAAATGCTTTTTAGTTTTCGTTGTCGGCTTAGATATAGCGGGGTTGTCTGGCCAAAAATGTTTAGGGTAGCGTCCTTTCATCTCTTTTTGAATTTCCTTGTAACTTCCTTCCCAAAATGTACCGAGATCACTGGTGTTTTGAAGCGGCCGTCCGGCAGGAGAAAGTAATTCACACACCACTTTTATCTGACCATTGCCTATAATAATGGGGGCAGACTGAGAATACATTTCTGTTAACTTAACGGACAGCACTACATCGCCGCTCTCCCGATAGTCTAAGGCGGCTTCTCGCTCGGTAGGAATGCGTACTGTTATAGGCAAGAGCGTTGCAAGAGCATCTTGCTGGGGCCAAGTAAGTCCATTATTGAGCGCTGTTTTCCATGGTAGTTTATACAACATGTTCAACGATGAACATCGCGCTAAATGACCGGTAAGACCCTCTTTGGCTTGATGCACAACATCGTTTAACGACTTAGGCCACGGTGCGTCTTCACCAAAGGACTGGGGCTGAGGTAACTCGTACTGTGCAGCTAATTTAACTCGACGCCACCATTGCCAGTCACTTTCAGACAATGGCCACTCTTTAAACGCTAAGGACTGAAGGTAGCCTAACCATGCCTCGACAGTTGCCTGCTCCCAATACGCACTATCTTTTGAGCGCGCAGCTTTAGAGACCGGCGTAATATCTAAATCGATATCATAAAACCCAGTTACGGTTCGCGCTTCCATGAGACCGCTGACACGATTTAACCTGATGCGCTGCTGCTGATTGAACGCATGTGGAAATATGCCTCGCAGCAGCGACTCTGAAATAGGCTGAGCCTGACGAATTTTTACTGTATTTTCAATATGCTGCCCATGTAGCACAGCCAACCACTGAGGCGGGGCTTTTGATGACAAACCGCTAACTTGTGCTCCCTTTCCACTTGCTAGCTTATAGTCTTGAATAATATGGCCAGACCCATCTGCTTTTCTTGTACTTTGGTGCGATGAAGACTTCGCTTCTCGTAAAAATGCCACCTGCAGTGGGTAAGCAATCGCTATACACAAACCAATGGCGTCATCGTCTAGTGCAGAGATGGATAAACTACTACCTTCAATGCCAATAAAACGCGCGTAACGCTTTGCTTGCGAGGTTATTTGTGTCCGTTCTGCTGAACTCAATGTACGAAGCAATTCACTCACCAGCGGCGTATTTTGCCCGAGAGTTCCACTCTCACTCAATGCCACCACAAAAGGGGCGGCTGCCTGCATTGCTTCTTTTGAAACACCTTTTAGTGAGCCTATTGCTGAATTTTTGAATAAGCCCTGCGTGGATTTATCAAGAGACGGATTTGTGTTCTGACAAACCAAAAGAAGATTGGCAAGGTGTGGCTGGCAAGGTAACTCTGCGACCTTTTTTCCGTAAGCTGTAATCGACAGGCTCTCGTCAATACAGTGAATGCGCTGCAGTTTTTTCTGAGCAATGGCTTCTTGAGTGGCAGTGGGCGGGGTAAGCAACGCTAACTCACTCGGCTTACTTCCCCACGCGTAAGTATCGAGCAAAAAGCTGCTAATATCCTCTTTTTCAATTTGTGCGGAACTGTGGCGCTCCAAACGCTCAAAACTTGCTTGACTGCACAGGCGATAACACACTCCCTCACTGACTCTCCCCGCTCGTCCTGCTCTTTGTGTTGCTGAGGCTTGGGAAATTCTCTGCATTGTTATTTGTGTCATATCACTTGCAGGGTGGTACTGTGCACTATTTTCCCAAAGACTGTCTATTACCACTTTAACCCCTTCAATGGTTAAACTGGTTTCAGCAATATTGGTCGCCAAAATAACTTTTCTTCGGCCCTCACTATCTGCCACTAACGCTTGCTGCTGCGCACTTTTCCCCAACGCGCCATATAACGGGTACACCGCTATATCTTGACTTTGACTGAACGAATTAAGCTCTCGCTCAACGGCATTTATCGTTGCGCGACTTGGCAAAAATACCAGCACATCACCGTCGTGACGTGTGACGGCATTTTTAACCACCTGCGTGGTATTCACCACGATGTCTTTGGCAAAGGTGTCTTTGTAATAGAAAATTTCAACCGGGTAGGCCCGCCCTTTAGTGTTAAGGTGACTGATAGGCAGTGCACTGTGCTTCTCAAGTAAGCGACTAAGGGGCTCTAAGGCAAGAGTGGCTGACATAACAAGAATGCGTAAGTCATCGCGAAGCCCCGCTTGCACCTCTAGCGCCAGTGCCAAGCCAAAGTCACTGTGAATACTGCGCTCGTGAAACTCATCGAAGACGATTGCGCTGACACCTGTTAACTCAGGATCGTTTTGAATTATTCGTGTCAGTATGCCCTCAGTAATTAATTCAATACGAGTTTGCGCACTAACCTTGCTTTCACCCCGTATTCTATAGCCTATGGTTTCCCCCACCGACTCACCAAGCTGCTTGGCTAAATAGTCTGCTAAATTCCTTACCACCACTCTTCTTGGCTGCATCAACAATATTTTGCCATCAAGGGCTGTATTTAACAGTGACAAAGGCAGCACCGTGGATTTACCTGCACCAGGGGGCGCACCAATCACGACATTATTGGTAGCAATCTCTTTGGCTAACCCGTCGACGAGAGAAAATGCGGGTAAATGGGATAAGTTATCTAACATAAGGACGTTCAATCAAGGTAATGACCTAGGGTGATAAATAAGAGCAAATCGTTGAGCGCATATTACAGCATTCATCACTATCTGCTAGCGTCGTATACTGTCTCAAATACTGATCTGGATTTATCCTAATTGCATAGCGATTAGGATATGTTGAATATAAAAGCTCAAAGGATAAAGAATGCGTTGTTTTATAGGTTTAGATTTAAATGCGTCAGAAAAGCTCGCTTTAGATAGCTGGCGGCAGCAGGCAATGCCCGAAGTATTGCCTCGGCACATGACAAAAAACCTGGTGAGAAGCAACGACGCAGTCTCTGATACCGGTATACGCAATAAAAATAAAGGCAAAACACGGGGTAAAAAAACAAAAAGCGCCGTTAACAAAAGCATTAACAAAAATGAGCCGGGGGTGCCTTACGCTGTTCCCGCAGCCAATTATCACATGACACTGTGCTTTTTAGGCGATATCGATTATCGCCAACATGAGGCCCTTATGGCTGAGTTAGATGCGCTTACCGCCGAACCCTTTACGCTTACACTCGATGAGACGGGTATATGGAACGGCCCTAAAATATTATTTAGCGCCCCAAGTTCGCCTCCCAATGAGCTTATGAACTTAGCAAAGCTCACACGAAAGAGTGCGAGAAGCGCCGGTATTGAAGTAGAGGGAAAAGAGTATAAGCCGCACATCACGATGGTGAGAAAAGCAACATCTACATTGCCTCTGCCACTTTTTGCTCCAAGTATTGATGTACAGGCCAGCGCGTTTCATTTGTTCGAGTCTGTATCTACGCCTCAAGGTGTGGCCTACCCCATACGTGACTCTTGGTCACTGGAGCACAATATTTCAATTAGAGAAAAGCTGAGAAGGGGCATTACAGATTAACGCCAGAAAACTGCCTTGGTGATGTCAGCCTATTGATTAATGTAAAGAGACAGCGCTAGCCCTTTACATCCCTTAGGCTGACAGGTAAAAAGGTGTGACGTTTTTCGAACCTGCCTATATTCATGCAACAAACATATAAATTAGTTATTGATTGCCCAGACCAAGTTGGTCTGGTCGCAAATGTGTCTCAGTTTTTAGCCGACCACAATGCCACCATTGTGGAAGCAAGCCATCATACCGACCTGCAAACCGGTCGCTTTTTTATGCGCCACGAAATAGGCGCGAGCTCTTTAACGCTGAATGCAGAAAGCTTTGTTAAAGAATTTACGCCCTTAGCAAATGAATACCAGATGAATTGGAAGTTTACCGATTCATCGAAAAAGCAGCGAGTAGCGCTACTAGGCAGTTTGGAATCTCACTGTTTAGTTGATTTACTGCACCGCTGGCATACGGGTGAACTGCATTGTGACATTCCGGTTATTATTGGTAATCACCCGCAAATGAAACAATTTGCCGATTGGTACAAAGTCCCTTTTCATTGGGTTGATTTCAAAGCGCTTGGCAAAGAGGCTGCGTTTGCTCAAATATCCACGCTGCTTAACGAATATGCCATCGACTTGACTGTGCTTGCGCGCTTTATGCAAATTCTGCCAGATAGCCTGTGTCAGCAGTTACGAGGCAAGGCGATAAATATTCACCATAGCTTTTTGCCTAGCTTTGCTGGGGCAAAACCCTATCAGCAGGCCTACGATCGCGGCGTAAAGCTGATTGGTGCCACCTGCCACTATGTGACGAAAGACCTTGATGAAGGTCCTATTATTGAGCAAAGCGTGAAACGCATCAGTCACAGCGATAGCGCTAATGATATGGTACGCAAAGGAAAGGACTGCGAAGTAACCGCATTGGCCCACGGGGTTCGATACCACTTAGAAGACAGGGTTATTATTCACCGCAATAAAACGGTGGTCTTTGCGTAAGCCAATGTAGCTCAGAAACATTTGCGTGAAAGGCGTTCGCTTAATCCCTAGCACTGGGAATAAGCACTGGGAATAAGCACTGCCAATTAGCAGCGCCAGTAAACAGCGCCGACAAAGAATCACTCGTAGAAAGGGCTTTTAAATAAGCCCTTTTTTATACCGGGCTTACGCGCATGGCCCGTCTAAGCTTCATGTAATACCACAGGTTCGATACCGCAAAAAGTGCTTCTGTGATTGCGAGTCCCCATGTTTGGGTGACAATGCCGTACAAGGTGAAGTTAATAGACCCCACTATCATACATATTCTCAAGCCTGCTTCTTTACAATGTAATTCACCAAACCGATATGCCATAAACGTAAACACGGGCATGGTTTCAATAAAGGACGTTTTACCCGTTAGGTTATTTACGGTAAGCACGAGGCACATCATACCTATCAATGTTACGTAAGTAGCAATGGGAGACAGTAGCTTTTGCTTAATCAATCGGTAACTGGTGCTCAGTCCTGCCACCGTAATAACTATTGCACCTCCCCACGCCTGTTCAAATACCAATAAAGAGCCAATGGCCACGCATAACCCTAGATTTAATAGGAGCAACTTGCGCTCGGTATTAGACCAGAAAGACCCCAGTGCGAACGCCACTGGAAAGGCATGCAGTAAAAATTCAAACATCGCGCTTCACTTAAAAAACAGGGGGTAAAAAGGCGCTATAAACGATAGCGATATGGAACGAGCGAAGTTTAATTTTTAAGGTTAAAAATGCAATCAAAATTTAATCAATTTCGATGAATTGCATACGAGTTAGACGCGTTGGTTTATACGCCCTACACTGGCAAGGATAAATCATAACAGTGAAGGTCTGTTAACCTACTATTACGGTAAAGAGCATTTAACTTATATTTACATTGCCTTAGTATGTTACTACGTCAAAATACCTCGCCAATAAAGAGGTATAAAATCATAACAAAAGACAGGAAACCTCATGAGAAACTTTAAGTCGTCACTCACCGCAATGGCTGTTGTCGTTGCGCTAAGTGCATGTTCAGAACAAAAAGTTGCTGAAACCTCGGCTGCGCCAGTACCTGAAACAGCGGGAATGGATTCATCGAGTACCGCACAGTTCGACAACGTATTGCTGCAAGAGTTTACAGGTCCGTACGGCGGCGTGCCGGCCTTCGACAAGATGTCACTAGAAGATTTAAAACCAGCTCTTGAAAAAGCGATGGCGTTAAATCTAGAAGAGATAGATGCTATCGCCAATAATGACGCACCGCCAACATTCGACAATGTTATTGTGGAAATGGAACGTGCTGGCGCAGAATTAGGCCGCGTATTTACCTACTACGGCATTTGGAGCGCGAACAAATCAAGCCCAGAATTCCGCGAAATTCAGGCAGAAATGTCTCCTATCTTGTCTTCATTTTTTACCAAAATTACGCAGAACGAAAAACTGTTTGCTCGTGTAAAAGCGGTTTACGAATCTGACGAGCTATCATCGCTTACTGCTGAAGAACAGCGTATTGCGTGGATGACCTACAACAGCTTTGCACGCAACGGTGCAACACTAGATAGCGAAAGCAAAAAGCGTTACGCAGAAATTAATAAAGAGCTAGCGACACTGCACACCAAATTCTCTAGCAACGTGCTTGCTGATGAAGAAAATTATGTGACTTACATCACAGAAGAGCAGCTAGATGGCCTGCCAGCATCATTTGTGAAAGCAGCAAAAGCCGCTGCCTCGTCTCGAGGCGAAGAAGGTAAGTACGCCATTACTAATAGCCGCTCTTCTATGGACCCGTTTCTCACCTATTCTACAAACCGCAAGCTGCGCGAACAGGTATGGCGTACCTATTATAACCGCGGCGATAACGCAGATGATTTCGATAACAATAAAATCATCAAGCGAATATTAACGCTTCGTGACGAACGCGTTGAACTGCTTGGGTATGAAAACTATGCCCAGTGGCGTTTAGAAGATCGCATGGCGAAAAACCCAGAAAATGCGATGGAGCTCATGATGAAAGTGTGGCCCGCTGCTATTGCTCGGGTTGAAGAAGAAGTTGCAGACATGCAGGCAGTTGCAGAAGCTGAAGGCGCAGATATTACTATTAAGCCTTGGGACTACCGTTTTTATGCAGAAAAAGTACGCAAAGATAAGTACGACTTAGATTCAAACGAAGTGAAGCAGTACCTTCAGCTTGATAAGCTTCGCGAAGCAATGTTTTACGTCGCCGGTCGTTTATTTAACTTTAACTTCACTCCGGTAGAAGAAGGAAAAGTTCCTGTATTCCACGAAGACGTCAAGGTTTGGGAAGTAACAGATAAAGACAGCGGTGAGCACATCGGACTTTGGTACCTTGACCCATTCTCTCGCAAAGGTAAGCGTTCAGGAGCCTGGGCAACAACGTATCGCTCGTACACCACGTTTGACGGTAAGAAGACGGTATTATCGTCAAACAATTCTAACTTTGTAAAGGGTGCAGAGGGCGAAGCGACGCTAATTTCTTGGGATGATGCAGAAACATATTTCCACGAGTTTGGTCATGCCCTTCACTTCCTATCTGCTGACGTTAAGTATCCGTCTTCGCACTCTGGTGTTCGCGATTACACCGAGTTCCAATCTCAGCTACTCGAGCGCTGGTTAACTACCGATGAGGTGATTAATCAGTTCTTAGTGCACCACGAAACAGGTGAACCCATTCCAGCGTCTCTTGTTGAGAAGATCAAAAAGGCATCAACGTTCAACGAAGGCTTTAAGACGACAGAGTATATGGCGTCCGCAATCATGGACTTGAAATACCACACCACCAACCCTGAGGATATAGACCCAGATGCGTTTGAGCGTGAAGAGCTAAACAAACTCGATATGCCTGAAGAGATTGTTATGCGTCACCGTTCTCCACACTTTGGTCATGTATTTTCAGGTGAAGGTTACGCCGCTGCATACTACGGTTATATGTGGGCAGAAGTACTGACTGCCGATGCAGCTGAAGCCTTTATGGAAGCCCCGGGCGGTTTTTACGATAAGGAAGTTGGCGATCGCTTGGTGAAATACCTATTCTCTGTTCGCAATGCGATGGACCCAGCAGAAGCATATCGCAAATTCCGTGGACGTGATGCACAAGTAGATGCACTAATGCGCGATAGAGGATTCCCAATTCCGAATTCAAACGACGAGTAAACACCCTGTTTACATCAGTCACTTTTTAGTAACAAGGCCGCCATAAATTGGCGGCTTTTTCCATTGACCCTTCAGTCAGTTATGCCGCACAATCTAAAACGAAATATTGTTTATCAATATCATTAACTTTGACAAACATTGGCCGATACACTTTACTCTGGACTGTGTCATGTTGACCTTGTGCTATGTCATAAGAGTGAGATATTCAATACTTTCAAACTGTGAAATAAGAATATCTTTATAACAAGATGAATAATGACACAGAATACTGACACAGAGTATTCTCTGCCAAATGACGCAGTTTTAATTCGGACGTTGCGTTACTTGACGTGTATCAGCATTAACTTACGTGGTCGAAAGCGATGACTTTCAGTATAAAGCAAAAACTCATTATTTCACTCATTGTTGCTGTACTAGCAGCATCTATTTTAGTTGGTTCTATTAGCCAGTGGATTGCTCGTGACCTCGTTAAAGAGAACATGGAAACGCTACAGCTTCCCGCTCAGTTAAAGCAAATAGGTAACCGGGTTGATAGCGAAGCAAACGTAATGCTTACCGTTGCCCATAGCATTGCCTCAAACCCGGATATTTTAGCGTGGTCGGCCAGCGGTGCAGATAAAGCGGGCGAACGCAGATTGCTTAACTATCTCAACGACATTGTGAGTTTTAACGATCTTACCGTTGCCTCTTTTGTGGATAGAAACACCTACAAGTATTGGAATCAAGATGGTTTCTTACGCACCTTAAAAAATGACGAGTTCGACGGATGGTTCTTCGCCTATAAAGACAGCGGCGAGCCAATTTCTCTCAGTTTGTACAATGAACCTGGCCAAGGATATCGACTGTTTGCAAATTATCAGCAAATTAATGGTAGCGGCATGTCAGGTGTTGCAAAATCCGTTGATGAGCTGCTCACCATCATCAATGCCGTTAAAATTGCGCAAACTGGCTTTGTCTATCTCGTTGACGGGTCGGGAACGATTATCGCTCATCCTGATACAAAACTGTTAGGTAAAGCTAAATTAGCCTCTGTCAGTGACAATAAAACTGCAGCGGCTTTGCTAACTAAACAAGACTTCGCCATGGCTACCAGCGAACAAGAAAAAGGCAACATGCTGTATGCGAGCACCTATGTAAAAAAGGCTGGTTGGTATGTTGTCGCTCAGGTTCCTGAGAGTGAGCTTTACGCGTCGTTAAATGCAGGAAGTCAGCAAATCATTATTTGGTCATTGATCATCGCTGGCGGCTTTGCGCTCATCGGTATTTGGCTTGCCGGCACATTAACCAAGCCTCTTGAATCACTTGCAGATATTTTCCAACAGCTAGGCAAAGGTGAAGGCGACCTTCGTGCACGTATACCGATTCCAGAGCAAAAGGAGATTGCGCGCCTCGTTGAAGGTTTCAATCAATTCATCGACCATTTGCACGCCACTATTTCCAAAGTAGCGAAAGCCAGTGAAGAGCTGAAACTGTCCGCAGCTGATGTTACCCGTCAGTCACAACAAACCGAGCACTCAACCAAGAGTCAGCGCGACCAAACGTTGCAAGCAGCTGCAGCATTAACTGAAATGGGCAGCACAGTGAGCGAAGTAGCTCAATCGGCAACGCACGCGGCGCAAAACGCTAATCAAGCAAATACAAACTCAGAACAAGGCCGACAAGTTACGCAAAAGGCCGTCGTGGCTATTCAAGACTTAAGCGGACAGATACAATCGGTGTCTGAAGTCATTCAGTCTCTCGATGAACATACCAGCGCTATTGGTGGCATTCTTGATACTATTCGAGGTATTTCAGAACAAACCAACCTACTTGCTTTAAATGCCGCTATTGAAGCAGCGCGGGCTGGCGATCATGGTCGCGGATTTTCGGTGGTAGCAGATGAAGTGCGAACATTGGCTCAGCGAGCAGCTCAAGCTACCGATGAAATTCAGGTGAAAATTGATAAATTCCAGCAAGACTCTAAGTCTGCGGTAGATCAAATGGAAACAAGCCGTACAAAAACCGATGACGTGGTGACAGCCACCAACGAGATTGACGCCTTGCTTCAAAAGATTACTCACGAAATCTCAACCATCAATGATGTGAATACCCAAGTAGCCACAGCCACTGAGCAGCAAGCTGTTGTGGTAGAGGATATCAGCCGCAATATCAACGACATTAGTGCTTCTAGTGAAGAAACCTTAAACGCGACTCACGTTTTAGTGAGTGTGAGCGACAGGCTAGATGAACTTGCTAAGGCGTTATCAATTGAAGTAAATAGGTTTAAGATTTAAACCTGCATAGCGCATTTGGTGTAACTAGTGCACTTGTTTTAATTAGCGCTTAATATAAGTAGCGTACTGGTTACAACCAGTGCGCTACTTCGCCGGGTCTCTAAAGACGTACCACCTGCTATTGAACAGATGCTTTCGTAAGAGATGCCGCACGAGTCTCGGTTTTTTCTTCGGTAAACCAATAGTTACCGCCTTTATCTACGCACACTCCCTCAACCTGCTTGTAACCCTCTAAAGGCCAAATATCAGTTAATGTGAAGTCTTGCGACACTTCAGCAATGAAGGCTGCAAAATTACCAAAAGGGTCTGATTTGTAACCTACGATCACGTATTGTTGTTTACCCGAATCATAGTCCACTCCTGTGACGACTCCTGGCAAACCAGATATGGCAGCGAATGGCGTAAGCTCTTGCAGACTTTCGCCTTCATTTATTCGATAAACATGAGTAATACCCGAACTCCAACTCTTGGAGAAAAGCAGTAATTCGTTGCCTTTTTTCACTATGGCTTCGGCGTCGAAATCATGGGCGTAGGGTATGTTGCTATTCACATTATTAGCAGCGTATTTGATTGACAGCGTGTCGACTTCTTTCACATTTTGCTGATTCACTTTATACACTGCAACCTGCTCTCTCTGCCCTTTGTTGTTGCCAATATCGGCGACATAAAAGTAATCACTGTCTGCACTCACTGCTTCCCAGTCATTGTTAATAATGGGCAGAGTAATTGTTTGTTTCAGTTTGCCGCTATAACTTACTTTAAATACAGCGGGCGCATTCCCTGAGTCGTTAATTGACAGCACATGGTCATCTGCGCAAAAAAGCCCTGATGTTTCTGACAGCATTGGAGGTAATGTTATCGTCTCTTCTATATGTAGGCCCTTTGATGAGGAAGGGATCGGGGCCATGCAACCGCTCACTGCGCAGAGTATTGATACTGCGTAAGCCAAACGCAATGAAGGTATGAAAGAATATGTCACAGACTATCTCAATGGAACTGTTAACAAGGAGCGGAAAGAATAGCAAATATTAAGGGGCGTGTTGACCTTTACCGTGTATTATTGAAGCGTTTATTTGTGCATTGAAAAGAGCGCAGAGAGTGCACGGCTGAGTGCCTACAAGAAGAACGTGTTAGCAAGACCGTCTTTGGTCTAAACACCATCAACACCCGTATGTGTATTAACGAAAATTAATAAAATAGTAGCGGCGCGTGATGTTTAGCTACGGAACTACACCGATATTAATAAGGAAATAATCGTGTCTGATCCCTTACTTTCTCTTGTTGCGGTAGGTTTACTCTCTATCGGCTGTCAATACTTGGCATACCGGGTTCGACTTCCCGCCATACTGCCTCTTCTTATTGTTGGTATTGTGGTAGGCCCAGTGTTTGGCATACTCGATGCCGATGCGTTATTTGGCGACTTACTGTTTCCGGTGGTTTCACTTTCCGTTGCTATCATTTTGTTTGAAGGTTCGCTTACGCTGAAGTTTAAAGACATTGCCGGGCATGGCAACATGGTACGCAACCTATGTACCGTAGGCGTTTTAATAACAGGGCTCATATCTGCCGCCGCCGCGCACTATTGTCTGGATCTTACCTGGCAACTGTCCTGTCTATTCGGCGCTATCGTGACGGTGACCGGCCCCACCGTGATAGTGCCTATGCTCAGAACAGTGCGACCTCACACCAAACTGGCAAATATACTCAGATGGGAAGGGATTATTATCGATCCTATTGGGGCACTGTTGGCAGTGTTAGTGTTTGAGTTTATTGTGGCATCGCAAGAAACCGCTATTACTCAAACCTTTATCGCCTTTGGCAAGACCATAGGCATTGGCTCTTTTCTTGGGTTTGCCTCAGGCTATTTCCTTGGCATGTGTGTACGCAAAGACTGGATCCCCCACTATCTCCTCAATACCGCAGTGCTAACCATTATTCTGGGTGTCTTTGCCGCGTCTAACTATGTCGCTCACGAATCAGGGCTGTTGGCGGTTACTATTACTGGCATGGTAATGGCCAACATGAAAGATGTTGATGTAGAGGATATTTTAGAGTTTAAAGAAACACTTAGCGTGCTGCTTATCTCAGGCCTCTTTATTTTACTGGCCACACGATTAAACCTAGACTCCGTGGTTGCCGTTGGCTGGGGTACGCTAGTGGTGCTTGCCATAATTATGTTTATTGCACGCCCAATATCTGTGTTGGTCTCAAGTATTGGTACAGGCTTGAAGCTTAACGAAATTGCGCTTCTCAGCTGGATAGCGCCACGTGGAATAGTTGCCGCAGCAGTGTCTGCACTTTTCTCGTTAAAGTTAGAGGAGATTGGTTACGAGGGCGCAGGCATTATAGTGCCTATTGTGTTTATGGTTATCATTGCAACCGTTGTTGTACAAAGCATTACCGCTCGCTCTGTCGCTACGCTACTTAAGGTTCGGGCGCCAGCACCTACTGGCTACCTGTTCTTCGGAGGCAGTAAGTTCAATCGTATGTTGGCAACAGAAATGTTAAACCAGAAGCTCGATGTCGTTGTGACCGACACCAACTGGGATGCCATTAGAGAAGCTAGAATGATGGACATTCCAGTTTATTTTGGTAACCCCATGTCAGATCACGCGGCTCGTCATTTGGAACTATCCACTATTGGCACTGTGCTTATTATGTCTCCCTATAAGCAGTTGAATCCACCTATTGCCTATCACTTCGAGAATACGCTGGGCAAAGACAAGGTATGGGCACTAACCAATAATGAGCAATCTACACGTCCTAGTCATCAAGTGAGCAACCAATACGCGAAAAAGCTGATGTTGTTCGATGAGGGTGTGACTTACGGTTATCTGGCCTCTGCGGTTGCAAAAGGGTCTACGATTAAAACCACACCACTTTCAGAAGAATTTGATTATGAGCAATATATTCATAAGTATGGGGATAGAGCCACACCGCTTATTGCCATTGATAGTGATGGAAAAAGCTTTACCTTTATTAACGGGAACAGTATTGAACCTAAGGCGGGATGGCGCTTAATTAGCTTGGTAGAGCCGGAGCCGGAACCCGCGTCAGAGAGTAGCTCTGAGTAGAAAGTAAGAAAACCTCCTGCCATCGGCAGGAGGCCTCTCCCTGGAAAACGCGTAACGCAGTGTACGTTTAGAACGAACTTTATTGTTTGAATTTTACTACTGTTACATCGTCGAAGTCATTGTTTGCAAAAGCTAAACCAGATTTTAAAATTCTTTTATTTACAATGAGTTAGGCTAATTCCGAGTGAAATCAACACGGTCACCGTTAACACCGCGTTTCAACATGGTGCACCCTGCGCACTGTACTGGGGTTCACATATTAACCAAAAGTCTAAGATGAACACATGAATTACTGACATCATCTATTCTGTTGCGCTTCTCTTCTTTGCTTTTTCTTGCTTTATCTCGCCTTAGCTTAGCCTATTTTAGATACATGCCTTTCTCGTTAAAATAGGTCTTAAATATCCCATCTCTTATCGCCTCTTAATAATATCACTACCAATATTAGATAGACTGGGCTAGACACAATAAGGTTTTATGCAGTGCACCACTGTTTTCACTCAGTACCAGACTGCCTGCGTTTCCTGCTTTTTGTCGAGTCTCTTGTGACGAAAGCCATGTGCCGCAGGTTTGTGCGATCTCTTGTGCATTACTAACAATTTTCAATGCGCCGCGGTCAATTAAGTGTTGGCAGATGACCGGATTATTGTACGTGTTAGGCCCCATTAGAATAGGCAGTGAAAAAGCAGCGGGTTCGAGTGCGTTGTGTCCACCTCTATCTGCTATAGAGCCCCCAACAAAGGCGATAGTGCCAACCGAATAGGCATGATTCAAGCGCCCCATTTCATCAAGCAAAATTACTTTTTTGTTTGTTTCAAAGGTGTTCGCAAAGGAGCTCCTTGTAAACGCTATATCATGTGACTCCAGTAATTCAGCAACTGTATCGAAACGTTCCGGATGGCGAGGCACGATAATGAGCACAAGAGTCGGGTGAGTTTTCCACAGACGTTTTACCGCCTCTATCATCGCTTCTTCCTCTGGGGCATGAGTACTGCCAGCAACTAAAATTGGCCCGTTGTGACTTTCCAGCCCCATAAAACGAGCTGACGCTGTAGACACTGAAGCCGCTTGATCAAACTTTATATTATTGGTGAGGGTTAGTTTCTGCTCTGGTAGCCCTAAAGCCAAATAATTGCGGTAATCTCCTTCGCCTTGAGCGCATACGTGGCTCACTTTATTAAGCATAGGTTGGAAAACCCTGCTTATCTTTTGATATCGACGTGCAGACCTATCCGTCATTCGTGCATTGATTACCACGACAGGAACCTTATGCCTCCAACACATATGAACCATGTTTGGCCATAGTTCTACTTCGGTGACCAGCACTGCTTTCGGCTGAATACGTTTGAGCATCATTGCCATACATAGTGAAACGTCAAATGGCAGGTAACAATGGTTAACCTTATCGCCAAAAATGTCTCTTACTCTAGCCGAGCCTGTAGAGGTGGTTGTGGTAATTGTAATACTTGTGTGGGGTTCATCAATCAGTAACTGCTTGATAACACAGGAAGCAGCAACCACCTCACCCACCGACACACAATGTATTAAATAACCATTATGACTGGTTGGCGTAGGTACAATGCCAAATCTCTCAAAATTTCCGTGTTGATACAGTGAGTGTTGGTCCCGTTTTTTACCGGCAAGTTTTACTATTGCTAAGGGGATTAAAAGAAGGAGTAAAAACGAATACAACCAGCGGTAAAGTTCATCGACGAGTGTGGGCTTGCCACAGTCTCGCTTTTCAGCAGACATATATCTTCCTTAACACTCAGTAGAAAAATCTAACATGTAGAAGGTAACAATAAGGGGTGTATGGGGCTAAGTATACTTATTTGCAGAATTTCTATCAGTAATAGAAAACAAAAAAGCCGCTCGAAAGCGGCTTTTTTAAGACTTTAAAAAAGTAAGCGATTATACGCCTGCTTTTTCAAGAACGTCTACAAGCATCCAAGTTTTGTTCTTAGATAGCGGACGACATTCACTTATAGTTACTAAGTCGCCTTTGTTGCATACGTTACTTTCGTCGTGGGCGTGAAGCTTAGTAGAGCGCTTGATAAACTTCCCGTAGATAGGGTGTTTAACAAAACGTTCAACAACAACAGTAATGGTTTTATCCATCTTGTTGCTAACCACACGACCTTGCACTGTACGAATTTTTTGCTCAGTCATTACGCATCAGCCTTTTGAGTCAGAATGGTTTTAACACGCGCGATGTTACGACGTACTTTTCTCAACTGGTCAGTTTTTTCAAGCTGGCCTGTTGTGTGCTGCATGCGCAGGTTGAACTGTTCGCGTAGCAGGTTAATCAACTCTGCGTTCAGCTCTTCTACGCTTTTTTCTTTCAGTTCAGTCGCTTTCATTACATCACCGTCCGAGTTACAAAGGTTGTTTTAAATGGCAGTTTAGCCGCTGCCAATTCAAACGCTTCGCGTGCAAGATTTTCAGGAACACCTTCCATCTCATAAAGAACACGACCAGGCTGAATTTGGCATACCCAGTACTCAACGTTACCTTTACCTTTACCTTGACGCACTTCTAGAGGCTTCTCAGTAATTGGCTTGTCAGGGAAAACTCGAATCCAAATTTTACCTTGACGCTTAACGTGACGAGTCATAGCACGACGCGCTGCTTCGATTTGACGCGCAGTCATTCGACCGCGGCCAGTCGCTTTAAGGCCGTAAGTACCAAAGGCTACAGTGCTTCCTGCAGCCATGCCGCGGTTGCGGCCTTTGTGCATCTTACGGAACTTCATGCGTTTTGGTTGTAACATGATTAGCCCTCTCGCTTAGCGTTGCGGCCTTTCTTCTTAGGTTGAGAAGCCGGTGGCTGCTCTTGAGTTGTAGGTAATCCACCTAGAACTTCACCCTTGAAGATCCAAACCTTAACGCCGATGATGCCGTAAGTTGTTGATGCTTCTGAGGTTGCGTAATCGATATCTGCACGGAAAGTGTGCAGTGGAACGCGACCTTCACGATACCATTCAGAACGTGCAATTTCTGCTCCGCCTAAACGACCGCTAACTTCAACTTTAATACCTTTAGCGCCTAAGCGCATTGCATTTTGTACCGCACGTTTCATAGCACGACGGAACATAACACGACGCTCTAGCTGGCTAGAAATGCTGTCAGCGACTAACTGACCATCTAGCTCTGGCTTACGTACTTCAGCGATGTTGATCTGAGCTGGCACACCGGCTAGCTTAGATACATAGTTACGCAACTTCTCTACGTCTTCACCTTTCTTACCGATTACAACGCCTGGACGAGCTGTGTGAATAGTCACACGGATGCTCTTAGCAGGACGCTCGATCACGATTTTAGAAAGTGAAGCGTTCTTTAGTTGCTTAGTCAGATACTGACGTACCTGATGATCGTTATACAGGTTGTCCGCATAGTCTGCAGTATTAGCGTACCAGGTAGAAGTCCATGGTTTACTGATACCCAGGCGTATACCTGTAGGATGTACCTTCTGTCCCATTATCTACTCCTAGTTATCCGCTACAACCACAGTAATGTGACTGCTGCGCTTAAAGATGCGATCAGCACGGCCTTTGGCGCGTGTTTTGATTCGCTTCATAGTTGGACCTTCGTCAACAAAGATTTTGGCTACGACGAGCTCGTCGATATCCGCGCCCTCGTTGTGCTCTGCGTTAGCAATCGCAGACTCCAAAACTTTCTTTACTAGCGCTGCGCTTTTCTTCGGGCTATACGTAAGAACTTCTAATGCTTTCTCTACGTGTAAACCGCGAACCTGATCCGCAACCAAGCGTGCCTTTTGAGCCGACGTGCGGGCAAAACGGTGTTTAGCTAATGCTTCCATCTTCCTACCCCTTAACGTTTAGCTTTCTTATCCGCGACATGGCCGCGGTAAGTACGCGTTGGCGCAAATTCGCCCAACTTGTGGCCGACCATTTCGTCACTAATAATGACAGGTACATGTTGTCGACCGTTATGGACCGCAATGGTCAACCCAATCATATCTGGGATGATCATGGAACGACGAGACCAAGTCTTAATTGGTTTACGTTCGTTCTTTTCCACTGCAGCCTCTACCTTCTTCAGCAAGTGAAGGTCGATAAATGGACCTTTCTTGAGAGAACGTGGCATGGTGAATCCTCGCTGTTACTTGTTACGACGACGTACGATAAGTTTATCGGTACGCTTGTTGCTTCGGGTTTTCTTACCTTTAGTAGGAACACCCCAAGGAGATACTGGATGACGACCACCAGACGTGCGCCCTTCACCACCACCGTGTGGGTGATCAACCGGGTTCATGGCAACACCACGAACGGTAGGACGGATACCACGCCAGCGCGTTGCACCAGCTTTACCCAATGAACGAAGCATGTGTTCTGCATTACCAACTTCACCAATGGTGGCGCGGCAATCAGATAATACTTTACGCATTTCGCCAGAGCGTAGACGTAGAGTAACGTAGTTAGTGTCACGTGCTAAGATCTGAGCGTAAGCGCCAGCAGAGCGTGCAATTTGTGCACCCTTACCAGGCTTCATTTCAATTGCGTGTACAACACTACCAACAGGAATGTTACGCATAGGCAATGTGTTACCAGACTTGATCGGAGCATCCGAACCAGACTGGATTGCATCACCAGCTTTCATACCTTTTGGAGCCAGAATGTAACGACGTTCACCATCTGCATACAATACTAGTGCAATGTTAGCAGAACGGTTTGGATCGTATTCTAAACGCTCAACTTTGGCTGGAATGCCATCTTTGTTGCGTTTAAAGTCGATCACACGATAGTGTTGCTTATGACCACCACCAATGTGACGCGTAGTAATACGACCATTGTTGTTACGACCGCCAGATTTGCTGTTCTTTTCAAGCAAAGGTGCGTACGGTGCACCTTTGTGCAGGTCAGGGTTAGTAACCTGAACAACGTGACGACGACCGGCAGAAGTTGGCTTAGCTTTCAATAATGGCATTTCTAATCCCCTTCTTACTCAGCGCCACCGACAAAGTCGATGTCCTGACCTTCTTTAAGAACCACGTAGGCCTTTTTCCAGTCGCTGCGTTTACCGAAAGACATACCGTGACGTTTAGTCTTACCTTTAACGTTCACTGTGCGAACACCTTCAACTTCAACTTCAAACAGTTTTTCAACTGCAGCTTTAATTTCGGCTTTGTTCGCGTCTTTGGCTACTTTAAATACAACTGTGTTGTTCGCTTCAGCAGCCATTGTAGACTTTTCTGAAACGTGAGGTGCTACTAGCACCTTCAGTAGACGTTCTTCTTTCATGCTAACGCCTCCTCAAGTTGTTTAACCGCATCAGCAGTAATTAGCACTTTTTCGAATGCAATCAAGCTCACTGGGTCAATGCCTGCTACGTCGCGAACGTCAACTTTATACAAGTTGCGAGCCGCTAGGAACAAGTTTTCATCTACTTCAGGAGTAACGATAAGAACATCTTTCAGTTCATATTCGTTAAGTGCTGCAATAAGTTCCTTTGTCTTAGGTGCTTCAACACCGAACTTCTCAACCACGATCAAACGATCTTGGCGAATTAGTTCTGACAAAATGCTCTTAATCGCACCGCGATACATTTTCTTGTTAACTTTTTGTTCGAAGTCACGAGGCTTAGCTGCGAAAGCACGGCCACCGCCAACCCAAATTGGGCTACGGATTGTACCAGCACGAGCTCGGCCAGTACCTTTTTGACGCCATGGCTTCTTACCGCCACCACGAACTTCAGCGCGAGTTTTCTGCGCTTTTGTACCCTGACGCGCGCCTGCACCGTAAGCTACAACGACTTGGTGTACCAAGGCTTCGTTGAATTCACGTCCAAAGGTCGCTTCGGATACTTCAAGAGCGCTTTGCGCGTCTTTCAATGTTAATTCCATCAGTTCACTCCCCAGACGTTACGCTTTAACAGCTGGCTTGACGATAACGTCATTGCCAGTTGCGCCAGGTACGGCACCTTTAACAAGGATAAGGCCGTTCTCTACGTCAACACGTACAACTTCCAAAGACTGCGTAGTCACTTGCTTGTTACCAAGCTGACCAGCCATTTTCTTGCCTTTGAAAACTTTACCTGGTGATTGGTTTTGGCCAATTGAACCAGGAGCACGGTGAGACAAAGAGTTACCGTGAGTCATACGCTGAGAACTAAAGTTCCAACGTTTGATCGCGCCAGCAAAACCTTTACCTTTTGATGTACCAGTGACATCAATCTTTTTGGTATCGTTAAAGATTTCAACAGTGATTTCACCGCCTACTTCAATATCGTTACCTTCGTTATCTTCTAGGCGGAATTCTGCTAGAGTGCGACCAGCTTCAACACCAGCTTTAGCAAAGTGACCTGCTTCGGCTTTGTTGACGCGGTTTGCTTTCTTAGTTCCAGCAGTAACCTGAAGAGCGCGATAACCGTCAGTTTCTTCAGTGCGTAACTGAGTAACACGGTTTGGGGTCGCTTCAATAACAGTCACAGGGATTGACGTGCCATCTTCAGTGAAGATGCGAGTCATACCCACTTTACGACCGATTAGACCAATCGCCATTGTTATAACCCTCTCTTGTTAGCCCAGGCTGATTTGAACATCAACACCAGCAGCCAAGTCCAAACGCATCAACGCGTCAACTGTTTTATCAGTTGGTTCGATGATGTCTACCAAACGCTTGTGAGTACGAATCTCATATTGGTCACGTGCATCTTTATTTACGTGAGGAGATGTCAATACCGTATAGCGTTCTTTGCGAGTAGGCAGTGGAATAGGACCGCTGACCTGAGCACCAGTACGTTTCGCCGTTTCAACGATTTCAGCCGTAGACTGATCGATCAACTTGTGATCAAACGCTTTCAAACGAATACGAATTCTTTGATTTGGCATCGATTAAGCTCCAATCGAAAGAACAAAAAAATTCACCCCTTCTTCTCTATTTCGTTCAGAGAGAAAGGATGTGCGTAAACCGATGGTTCCCAATTGGAACCCTGTTCTTATTTCTAGCACGCTTGTAATAGCTTGGTCGGTAAAGACAAATCTCTTACGTCGGCAGCCACCCTAAAAGCAGTGTGGTTGCGGCTAAAAACTCATTGCCCGAATAGGACAGTGGGCGCGAATTATACAGATGCTAGCCATCAATGCAACTACTAGTTTGCTTTTTGTACCGTATATATGACAGAAAAATGAATTTACTCTGACACAATCGAATTAGTACACTCAAATTCGCACGTTCGATTTAAATCAAGCGATTTTGTACAGGCCATCTAGCGAAGCTACCTGTAACCTAGCGCATTGCAATGCCCTCGGCCTGAGACGGGTAGCCTAGCGCTTATTACGCTTCCATTGTTGCTCCAGTTTATGTAAACCTATATCGTTACTGTTGTTGTAGGTATATAGTAGCTATTTAGCAGCGTGTTCGCCGCATGATAGCAACGTGCAGACATTTTCGTAAGAAAGGGATGAAGCACAAGGTTTCACACCGTTAAGTAGTGGGAATATGGAAGTAGTTAATAATCAACAAACATTTTCGCAAATCAAGCGCATATTAAACAATCACTCTACGTTACTCGATGCCTATGGTTTGCTCGAACCAATTATTCTAGAGTTGTTTGGCGCTCAGCGGATGAGTATTTTCCAGCGTCGCCGCCAGCATCAAGATCTTGTCGCAAGATTTAAGACAGGTAAAGAAACGCTGGAGATTAAGGTACCCATCAATGCGATGTCGATAGCCGGGTACGTTGCGCTGTCGCAAAAACCGGTTGTGATTGACGACCCCTACAACGCGACAATGCTTCAGAGTATTCATCCAAGATTACGTTTTGAAGGCAAGTTCGACAAAGACAACGACTTTAAAACCCAAAATATTCTGTGTGTTCCTATAATGAACGCGGGGGTGTTGATGGGTGTTATTCAAATCATCAACAAGACCGATAGTGCCTTTTCTCAAGATGATCTCAAATTGGGTAACGCACTTGCACTTATATTAGGGGACAAATTTCGCTTCGAGCTAGGTGGAACGAATAACCCATTCGACTTACTCGTGCACAAAAGCCTGTTAGATGAGCACACATTAGAAGAGCTTAATTTATCGACGCCAGATATTCGAGCGTTTGTGCAACGGCTTATTTCGGAACATCGTATTCCCGAGGAAGAAATTGGTAACTCTCTCTCTATTCATTACCAAGTGCCCTTTATTCCTTACTTGCCCGACAAATATCATCGCTTTGAAAATGAAAGTAAACTCAATGTGTCGTATCTAAAACGCAACTATGTTGCGGTTATTGCTGATGCACACGATAAGCCCATTGTATTAATGGCAGAACCCAATAACGCAGCGCTTCTCATGGAAATTGAGACTGCAATGGGTATAGAGAGCTATGAGATTGCGGTTAGCCTACCAAGTTTAATACTGCAATACCTGGGTGAGAACAGCGGTGGCGGCGGCCCCGGTGAGATGAGTGATATCCTAGATGAAATCGGTACGTCTAGTGATGAAAAAGAAGACCAATTCGATGAGCTTTCAGATGACGCCCCGGCGGTTGTTCGTTTAGTAAGCCGTGTGTTACATGATGCGAAGCGACTCAATGCATCAGATATTCACATAGATCCTGAAAAAAATGCCCCTACCCGCGTACGTATGCGTGTAGACGGTGTGTGCCGAGACATGAACCAAGTTCCCCACTCTCACCATAATGCGGTAATAGCCCGTATTAAAATAATGTCGAATTTGAACATAGCCGAAAAACGCGTTCCTCAAGACGGTAAGCTAGCCTTTAGAATGAACGGTCAGCTTGTTGAAGTTCGTGTGGCAACTATTCCTACTGTTGCAGGTGAAGGCGTAGTCATGCGGATATTGGCCTCGGGGGGCGCTATGCCAATAGATAAAATGAATTTGGCGCCCAATAATCGCGCCCGCCTTGAAGATATGATTAAAAAGCCTCACGGCATTCTTCTTGTCGTAGGGCCCACAGGTTCAGGTAAAACAACGACACTGCATGCCATTCTTGGGTACTTAAACACTCCTGAGAAAAAAATATGGACTGCTGAAGATCCGGTGGAAATTACACAGCCTGGTTTACAGCAAGTTCAAGTAAGCCCCAAAATTGGTTTCACTTTTGCCAATGCATTGCGCGCGTTCTTACGTGCTGATCCAGATATTATTCTTATCGGTGAGATGCGAGACAAAGAAACGGCTCATGCAGGTATTGAAGCGTCACTGACAGGTCACTTGGTATTATCTACCCTGCATACAAACTCGGCGCCGGAAACGATTACTCGCTTGCTCGATTTAGGGTTAGACCCGGTTAACTTTTCAGATGCCTGTGTAGGTATACTTGCCCAGCGCCTTATCCGAACGCTGTGCGGGAAGTGTAAAGAAAAATACGTAGCATCAGATACCGATATGGCGTTTATTGAGCGCCAGTATGGTAAAGACCAAATGCATGAGCTCAACCTCTCTGGGATTCCGGAGCTTTATAAAGCAAAAGGTTGCTCAGAATGTGGTAACACGGGTTATAAAGGCAGAACGGGTGTTCATGAATTACTTGGTATGACACCCGAACTTCGCTCACTAGTGTACAAAGAGTCGAGTGTGGCGCAGATGAAAAAGCAAGCCACCGACGATGGCATGCGTACTCTGGTACAAGACGCCATTTTTAAAGTACTTAAAGGCGATACTGATTTGGCACAAGTGCAAATTGTTAGTGGAGATTAGTCAAAAAGGCCAATACAACCGGCTAATATAAAGCGAATAAAAAAAGGCCCTCGTAATAACGAAGGCCTTTCTCTTTGTGAGCGCTCATATCGACAAGGCCCATTTTTGTATTAAGGCCTTATCGAAGCATCTCTTTATTTACGCAGATATTCACGGATGACGTAATGTAGGATCCCGCCATTCTCAAAGTAAGTAAACTCATTAGACGTATCTATTCTAATGTCCATGCTAAATACTTTCGACTCTCCGTCATCGGTTTCCATTGTTACGCTGACCTCTTTCTGGCCTCGCTCTACAGGAGCAATTGAGAAAGATTCATTGCCTTTTATGTCTAAAGAAGATGCAGAGTCGCCCTCTTTAAACTGCAGCGGCAGTATTCCCATGCCAATCAAGTTTGAACGGTGAATACGCTCATAACTTTCTGCTAGCACAGCCTTCACCCCCATTAACGAGGGCCCCTTGGCAGCCCAGTCTCTGCTTGAACCGGTGCCATATTCCTTCCCGCCAATTACTACGGCGGGTACGCCATCGTCTTTATAGCGCATAGCAGCATGAAATATAGACATGCTATCGCCGCTTGGATAATGGGTGGTAGCGCTTCCTTTCGTGCCAGGTGCTAGTTGGTTTTGCAAGCGCACATTGGCAAACGTACCTCGCATCATGACTTCATGATTACCCCTACGTGAGCCATAAGAGTTGAAGTCTTTTGGATCAACGCCCTGAGCTTGAAGATATTCACCTGCCGGGCTATCTGGCGCAATGGCCCCCGCCGGTGAAATATGATCTGTGGTGATTGAATCGCCCACTTTTACCAAACACCGTGCATTGTCGATAGATTGAAGCGCAGCCGGCTCTTTCTCCATCACTTCGAAGAACGGAGGATGCTTGATGTACGTTGAATCAGGCCAATCGTAGACCGACGTTTCACTAACACTAAGCTCGTTCCACTCACCGCTGCCCTTAAACACATCGGCATACTTTTCTTTAAAGAGTGCACCGGTTACGTTTTCAGTAATGTACTTTTGAATTTCTTCCTCTGAAGGCCATATATCTTTGAGATATACAGGCTCGCCATCTTTAGACTTACCTAATGGCTCCTTGGTAATATCCGCGTTCATGTTGCCTGCTAATGCATAAGCCACGACAAGCGGCGGTGATGCTAAATAGTTTGCAGCAACATCAGGGTGAATACGTCCTTCGAAGTTTCGGTTGCCCGACAGTACAGAGGTAACAGTGAGTTTAGCTTTTCTTATAGCATCGGTAATAGGGTCGGGTAGCGGTCCTGAGTTACCAATACATGTTGTACATCCATATCCTACCAAGTTAAAACCAAGCGCTTCTAATGGCGCCATCAGATTGGCATCTTCCAAATACTGGGTTACAACTTGCGAACCTGGTGCAAGAGAGGTTTTTACCCATGGTTTACTGGTTAACCCTTTCTCTGCTGCTTTTTGTGCTAATAATCCTGCGGCAACGAGTACAGAGGGGTTAGAGGTGTTTGTGCAACTCGTAATAGCCGCAATCACAATTGCCCCATCTTCTAAATTGAATTTGCTATCTCTGAAATTCACATAGGAATCATGTTCTTCGTCAACATCGCTGCCGCCGACTAGTCCGCCCTCAGCCACAAACTCTGTTTCTTCATCAAGTACCTTCACATCAATTTGTGAGCGATGCCATTCGTTAAATGCTTCAGCCGCTTTATCGAGCGCAATTTTATCTTGCGGACGTTTAGGCCCGGCAATAGAAGGAACCACGTCATTTAAGTTCAGCTCCAGTGTTTCGTGATATTCGGCGTCTTTTGAATGGTCGTCATGCCATAGCGAACTGTACTTAGCATACTTCTCAACAAGCTCAATTTGCGCTTCATCTCGGCCAGTTAAGCGAAGATAATCGAGAGCTACATCGTCAATGGGGAAAATTCCGCACGTAGCGCCGTATTCTGGTGCCATATTGGCAATAGTGGCTCGATCGGCTGTTGTAAGATGCTTCAAGCCTGGCCCAAAGAACTCAACAAATTTACCCACTACACCGTGCGCTCTAAGCTGCTGAGTGATGGTAAGTACCATATCTGTCGCGGTCACTCCGGCAGGAAGCTTACCCTCTAATTTAAAGCCTACTACATTAGGTAGTAGCATGGTTACGGGTTGACCCAGCATGGCGGCTTCAGCTTCAATACCGCCCACTCCCCAACCGAGTACCCCTAAACCATTAATCATTGTAGTGTGAGAATCTGTACCCACTAAGGTATCTGGATAAACGAAGGTGCCTTCATCCGTTTCCTTAGTGAACGCACAACGCGCTAGGTATTCAAGGTTAACTTGGTGGACGATACCACGACCTGGAGGAACCACTTTAAAATTGTCGAAACTAGACTGTCCCCACTTAAGGAACTGATAACGTTCGCGGTTTCTTTCAATCTCTATATCAGTGTTTTTTTGAAGTGCATTTTCTTCTGCAAAATGGTCGACCATTACGGAGTGGTCTATGACGAGTTCTACCGGGTTTAATGGATTGATAGCTTGAGCGTCACCGCCAAGGCGGTCTACCGCATCACGCATAGCCGCTAAATCGACAATGGCCGGAACACCAGTAAAATCTTGCAGTATAACCCGAGCAGGGACGAAGGAAACTTCGAGTTCTTCGTTGTTTGATGTGTCCCACTTAGCAACATGTTCAATATCTTCGCTGGAGACGAATTCTTTGTCTTCGTGGCGAACTAGGTTTTCTAAAAGTACCTTGATGCAAAAGGGAAGGCGATCGAGTGCGTACTTTTCATTGATGCTGTCGAGGTTGATAGCCTTGAAAGTTTTACCCTTTACTTCAAGGTCTGAAAAAGACTTATAGGTCATATGGTCACTATCCTTATTTGCCTGTTCGAATTCTATAATGTTCGCTGAACGAGAAGACTTTAGGAAAGACCTAGAGTGCAGCGTGTACACCTAAACGTTCAGCTGCTAATTCTTATACGCATTAGACATGAAAAAAAGTTCATGTAATGTCGTATTTTTCACCTTATCTATTGAGTTAGCGTACTGTTACCTAATATTTAACATTATAGATTACCAAATAAGGGTCTGCTGACAATTATCAAGCGGCGCTCTTGTTAGACACCTATCATCCGAGTAGGAGCAAATTTATATAGCGGGTGGCGCTGGATTTTTTATCGCCGATCAAGGATGATATTATATAAATCTTAAATATACGTCTGCACGTCTAAATTTTATAGGCTGTGAGGCAATTTTACTCAACCCCCGCAGGTAGCCCAACTATGTATAAATTGGTACTTATTCGTCACGGAGAGAGTCAGTGGAACTTAGAAAATCGTTTCACTGGGTGGCATGACGTTGAATTGACCGATACTGGTATTGCGCAAGCAACAACCGCTGGTCAAATGCTTAAGGAAGCAGGATTCGAATTCGATCAGGCTTACACGTCTGTATTGCTTCGCGCAATCAAAACACTGAATATCGCACTTGAAGAGATGGGCCAACACTACCTACCTGTTGAGCGTCACTGGCGTTTAAACGAGCGTCACTACGGTGCGCTTACAGGTTTAGACAAAGCAGAAACTGCTGCTAAGCATGGCGAAGAGCAAGTGAAGGTATGGCGTCGTAGTTTTGATATTCCACCGCCGGCAGTAGAAACTGACAGTGAACATTTCCCTGGTCATGATCGCCGCTACAACAATGTAGATGCTGAAATATTACCGCGCGGTGAAAGTCTAAAATTAACAATAGAACGTGTGCTTCCCTATTGGCATGACGTTATTCGCCCTCAAATTCAAGATGGCAAACGTGTGATCATTGCAGCGCACGGCAATAGTTTGCGCGCTTTGGTAAAATACTTAGACGGTATGTCTGATGAAGAAGTACTAGGGCTTAATATCCCTACAGGCGTTCCTTTAGTTTACGAACTAGATGAAAACCTTAAGCCTATTTCAAAAGAGTACCTTGGCGACCCAGAAGCTATCAAAGCAATGATGGATGCTGTTGCAAAACAAGGTAAAGCGAAATAGCGTAAGGCGAAATAGCCTAAAGCCAATTACCGCAAAGCGAGATAGTCTAGGGCCATGTAGCGTAAGGCTACAGAGCTTATAGAATACTCAATTACAAAAGCCAGCAGTCAGCTGGCTTTTTTGTTCTTGTTATCAATGCGCTACAGACGCAAACATCTATTACCCATGCCAAACGATAATTTATTTAGCGTTAACCAACTTCTCTAAAAGTACTTCAATCCCCTTAACACTATCAACAAGTAGCGACATTTCAGTTTGATCGTTGTCAGTTGAGTTTGACGTAGATTTCATACCAGATGCAATCTGGTCCTTTTGGGTTAGAATTGTTTCTCTGAAGTTAGCGGCATCATTTATACCGATGAGCGAAACTAACGCGCCCTGCGCGGATTGACCTGCAGTTTCAAACGATAATCGATACAGATTAAACAATCTCATTAGTGGCCCCTGAACCATCGCCACATCAGTAATTTTTTCCAAAGGTATCGACTTCTCTTCCTTGTTTAGAATCCCTCTTTTTACAACCAGCTTACGCTCAGTAATAGTGGCCGACATGGCGGCGAGTGATCTGCCACTAATAAAATAAAACAATGGAATGGAGATTATGAGAAAAGGGATACCTATAACGATTAGTGTCGAAAACAATAATAGACTGACCAACCAGTAAGTTTTTACCGATGGGTTAAACGTCGCCTCTAAAATTACTCTCTCTGACATGAGTTAGTCCCTTTTCATAATTCAAAAATATTAATAAAGCCGATAATAGAGAATAAATAGGGTCAGAACCACAATCTTTGGTCGTCTGTCTGTCGTTACTCTTATGTGAGTGTTCGATTTTTATTATGTTGAATGCAATTGAGGATTAATGCGGACCTGACCCCCATTTATTTTTTTGGGG
>NZ_JAZETM010000008.1:0-186450 GCF_036864455.1 Alteromonas sp. P256 | reverse complement strand
AGGCGCCTTTTAAATGGCGCCTTTTTTGTTTTTTGGAAATGTTACTAACAACTCTTCGTTAACAAGTGATATCAACTAGGTAGATAACACACCAACGTAAGCTTCTTAGGCATCAACCCACACAAGCTTTTTGGTATAATCACCTTGTATAATATCAACGAATCGCTCTTCTAGTACGTGACGCTTCACTTTTAAAGTAGGCGTTAGCAAGTCGTTTTCAATACTCCACTCATTGCTCATAATAACCACCCTATCCATCACTTGGTGACTCTCAAGCTTCGCGTTTATCGCCTCGAAGGTTTTCTTAAGACTAGCCTCTACCGCCGACTTGTCTTTTTTCTGTGCTTCTTCACTGAGTACTAGCAGTGCGACCGGTTGAGGCAAGTTTGTTCCAGTAACACAAACCTGTTCAACTATAGGGTTTTCCATGAACTTAGCTTCAATTGGCGCTGGAGTAACATACTTACCCTTTGCCGTTTTGAAGATATCTTTCAGTCGACCGGTTATCTTAACGTAACCATCGCTATCAATTACACCCTTGTCGCCGGTACACAAATAGCCGTCTTCGGTAAACACTTCAGCCGTTTTCTCAGGTTCAAGATAGTACTCAATCATGTTACACGGAGATAAAACCTGTATTTCGCCCTCTTCAGAGGTACGAATATCAACACCGTCGTAAGGCTTACCGATACAGCCTATTTTATCGTGCCTAAAAGGTACACTGCCGGTTCCATAGGCGCTATTTTCAGTCATTCCCCACCCTTCGGAAATATTGATACCTATTTTAGCGAACCACTCAATAACGGCAGGCGCTAGCGGTGCTGAGCCGCTTGCCCATAGTCTCGCGTTGTTTATACCCAAACCGTTGCGTATTTTCTTCGCCACTATCTTGTTCAAGATAGGAATTTTAAGCAACGTATCTAACTTTTTTTGAGGCATTTTAGCCAGCACGCCCATTTGGAACTTTGTCCATAAACGAGGAACAGAAATAAATAGCGTAGGCTGACAGTGCGCTACATCGCGTTGAAACGTGGCTAAGTCTTCAACGAAGTGAATTTTTCCACCGCTGTAAAAACTCGACAATTCCACCAGAACACGCTCAGTAATGTGAGCTAGGGGTAGATAGCTCAAGGTGCGATCGTTCTCGTCAATACCAAGTTGGTCCAATGAACGTCTGGCCGCCCAACATGCGGTGTTGTAGCTATGTACAACCCCTTTTGGCTGACCGGTACTGCCCGAGGTATAAATGATGGTCATCACATCGTCCATATCGTGGACGGGCGACGTTCTCAGTGGTTCACAGTCAATAAACTCATCCCACTGCTGTGAAGCCGTAATATTCGGATAAGGAAAAGCGACCGTTTTATAGGATGAGGGAATAGACGCGACTTGTTGTTCGGTATTGTCTAGCTTGCCCACAAATAAAAGCTGAACATCGGCGTGCTGTAATACGTATTGAACTGTGTCTGGGCCAGCAGTTGAGAAAATAGGCACGGACACATGTCCCGCCATCATAATACCTAAATCGGTAATGAACCACTCGGCACAATTTTTAGAAAAAATTCCAATGCGGCTTCCCGCGGGTAGCGACATATCACAAAGGCGGGTTGCCACTTTCCTCGCGAGATTGGCAACTTGGCTCCACGTATAATCGTGGTACTCCCCTTTGATGGGCTGAGTAAGAAACACCTCGTCTCCACGGGACTTTTCCCAATGGTACAACATGCTTAATGGCGATTTAATTACTTCCGTGCTGTTTGCGTTTGCTGTCATATCTAGCGGCATAGGTCACTCATTTGTTGTTATAATGTAGCTCATTTTTACAATGTTTTCACAGTAGTATAATAAGCCTTATTTTTAATTGAATGACAAGCTTTTTAAACAGGCGTTTACATTGCACCCCACGTGGAACGGTTGATACAGACCACAATTTAGTTTTTTTATAGTAGCGTCTGCGGTTTTATTATGAGGCGGCTGGTATAAAAAATACGCTTAATCAGCGCATTACCCCCAATTTTTGGTGAGAAATGACGTTATTTCATTTGCAGCCGCGGGCTTAGCGTAGTGATAACCTTGATGAAGTACGCACCCTTTATCAAGAAGCGCAACCGCTTGTTCGTGGGTTTCTACCCCCTCTGCCACACAGCTCATGTTCAAGCTATTTGCCAGCGATATAGTGGTTGCGACCAGCGCCTCGTTGGCGTTGCCAGGCACCATTTCATTAACAAAACTTTTATCAATTTTAAGCACCGATAACGGGTAGCGCTTCAAGTAGCTTAGCGATGAATAGCCGGTACCAAAATCATCGAGGGCTAAAATAAACCCTGCGTCGACAAATCGTTGAATTTGGTGCAATGCATTATCCGTGTCGTCCATCAATACCCCTTCCGTTATCTCAAAACGAAGGGCTTCTTTTGGCAAGCCAAATTGCTCTAGTAAACTAAAGACGCTGTGCAAATCAAACTCAGTTTTAAAATGCAGCGCTGAAAGGTTAATAGACACAAAGCCTGTAAAGCCATCTTTATACCAGGTCGAGAGATCTTCAGCGGCGCGATACATGGCTTTTCGAGTGACTTCGATGATGTATCTCAGCTCCTCTAAAATGGGAATAAACTGATCGGGGTACAAAGGCTGATCGTCTAAGGTGCCGCGAAGGAGTAATTCAACACCCACAGTTTGCTTTGTTTGGGCGTTAATAATGGGCTGATAGTGATTAAAGAAACTGCCCTCTGAATACGCACGCTTTACTTTGTTCTCAAGGGTTAAGCGGGTTTTCGCCTTTTCATTCATATCGCTTGTAAAATAGGCAAACCCATTGAGCGTGTCTTTTTTAGCGGTATACATGGCCACATCGGCTTGCTTAATAAGCTCAGCAGGCTCTGGCGCATCATCTGGGTAAAACGCCACGCCGATACTGCAGGATACTCTTAACACTTCACTAGACAATGATATGGGTGTTTCTACGGCCTCTATGACTTGTCCGACAAACGAACTTAAATCATCATTAGCCTCAACTTCTTCGATGACAATAACAAACTCGTCCCCTCCCAAACGGGCCACAGTGCCCGTATCGGCCACTAAATTACGCATTCTATTGGCAACAATGCGAAGCAGCTTGTCGCCGTAGTCGTGACCCAGTGAATCGTTAATACCTTTAAATCTATCAAGGTCAACAAACATCACCGAAACGCGATGACCATGGTGTCTGGCAAGCGCAATGGCATGCTCTAGACGATCGAGTAGCAGTGTACGGTTAACCAACCCAGTAAGGCTGTCGTAAGTGGCAATCTTGAGTAATTTGCGCTCAGCCTGTTTTTGCTCAGAGATATCTGAAATTACAATAAGGTAGTGCTCAGGGATGTGCCCATTACCACTGATCGCCGTGATATCTATGAGTACGTCGTAGCGTTTGCCATCGGCACCATCAATTACCCCCTCGTCTTTCCAAAAGTCACCGCCCTGCATGTTGGTTAATCTGTCGGAAAGCTGCCTACTAAGTCCAGGATAGCGCAGGTAAAGTCGCTCTAGTTGCTTCGGCAACGGCTCTTTTTGATTAAAGCCGAATACATGCTCAAAGGCTGGGTTTGCTGCCACTAGCTTCTTGTGTTCGTCAAAAATAATGACCCAATCGCGAGTTTGTTTAAACGCGTCGCTAAATAGCGATACCTGCTGCTGTGCTTTTCTCAGCCTAGTCAACGATTTGTGTCGAGAATAAAGATAGGTAATAAGCAAGCAAAGCAATAATGCACCGTAAACGGCGTACGCTAAAGGTGAACGGTATGGCGCATAGGGCACAAACAGTGATATTTGCGCCGCTCGATAGCTCGATTCGAAACTGCCAGGTGTGGGAACCACAGAAAAAGTGTATGTCCCAGGCTCTAAGTTCGCAAACGTGATTTTCGCGTCTTCTGTGACTCCTTCGGAAACAAGTTTGTTCCCATCGAGTAGCTTATAATAATACTTGGTCTCGCCAATACCTGATGTCGTGAGCGAAGAAAAATAAATAGTCAGGCCAAAGTCGTCGTGGGCGAGGTCGAAATGCTGACCATTTAGATTTTTCAGCCCTTGAGGGAGTGTCCGTTTTCCAACTGAGACTCCAGTAATGGCGGTCTGTTTGCCCACCAATGTCTGGCCCTCATCAGATGTATCTAATTGCTCTGGCGCGAAGACAACCACTCCACTGGTAGAACCATACGCTAAACGACCGTCACTAAGGATAATTGAGGCACCTTGGTTGAACTCCGATACAGAAAGCTCGCGGCCATAAATAAAATTCTGAACCTTACTTGCCCGAGGATCATAGCGATGTAACCCTTGGTGGGAACTAAACCAGATATTACCCGCATTGTCTTTTTGCAGGCCATAAGCAATATTGGTCACAAGAAGATTTGACTCATCTAGTGTGTATAACGGTTCAAACGTATCGGCGTCTAACCCAACTAGCCCTCTTCCGTTATGCGCCAACCACAATACGCCCGTATCATCTATTACCCAAGAACTCACTGATTGATTGCTTAGTCGCGCGCCCTCAGCAAAACGGTATACAAGGCGATGCTCATACGTTGTGAGGTCTAATAACCATACGCCCCCTTCCGTACTAAGAAACATGGCATTGTGATACTCAGATTCACCAAGAAAAGAAGGCTCGAATTTCACGTCAAAAATACTTGGGTCGAGTGGCAACGGAGTTAACGTTTCAGAAGTAAAGTCATAGGTGTAAAAGTCGGTGGGTCCAGCAAAAAACATGACGCCTTTTGAGGTAATCGCAGGGTTCGAATTCCAGGCATTGAAAACACTGGCGTCTCCTCCCCCTTTCACCGATGGCACCGAAATGCTACCTGTTTGCGGATCAAACAGCCGAATACCTTCATACTTTTCAAGAATTAACTTGTTATCTGGGGCCGTGATGATTCGATCAACAGAATTGGTTCCTAACAGCGAATCCTCAACTTCCTCTCTCAAAAAGTGCGACGAGGTTTTCGTAGTAAAATCGTACCGACTCATCCCGTTAGCGGTTCCAACCCACAGTTGACCGGGAGACGATTCAGCAAAGGACCACACCACGTTATCGCTCAATCTCTCTACACCGGATCTTCGCTCGTTTTGAATAGTGTAAATATCTGAGCTTTGTATTCCAAAGTGCAACGCTCCAGCAAAAACAGTGCTCAGCCAAAGATTGCCTCTTTCTGTCTTAGCAATGGCCGAAATCTTTTTGTCCGACAGCTCGGAGCGACCGTTATTCGGCTGAAGTATGTGTTCGTAAACCCACTTGCCTTGTGTTTTCTTAAGTTCAAACAGTCCTTTGTTCGTCCCCATCCAAAACGTGTCAGCTTCAGACTGAACCATTGTCCATACGTTGCGACCTGTGAGTACCTTCTCAAAGCGGCTCTGCTTGTTCTCAAGCACCTGCTCGATAAAACTGTCTTCCTCTGAATTAAATACCCCATTTACCGTGGTGATCCAAATTCGGTCGCTTTCATCCTGCATCAAGAATTTTGCGTTTTGATTATCTTCATTTGGCTTAGTGCCGTCTAGGTAATCAAGGGGCTTCAGATGTGTTGATTCATCAAGAGTATTGCGCGTAAAAACACCATATGTGGTTGCTACAATTAGTATGTCTTCAACCATTATTGCGTATCGAATGGAATGAGAATCGTCTAACATCTTATCGGTCAGCGATGCTAGCTCTTCTATTTCTCCGGTTGATACATTAAGCCGCTGTACTTTTTCAGACAATGCAATAATTAGATGGGAGTCATCTTGCCAAGAGAAAGACTCGGCATGCTGATTGTATTCGCTGTAATACTTGTAAGGTGTTGCAGGAAGTTGTGATATTGCTTGTGTTTCTAAGTCCACACGGTATATACCGCGTCCATAAACGCTCACAAATAAGGCTTTATCTTCTTGAACAGTCAGTTTCCAAATGGAACTGTTTGAAAACAAGCTGTCGCTGTTATCGATAATAGTCGTTTGAACACCATCCCAGCGCACCACACCACCATCCGTTGCTATCCAAACAAATCCCTCTTTGTCGATAACGATATCATTGACAACATCTTGAGGAAGCCCATTTTTAGTCGACAGCGGCTGGAAAACCGGGTTTTGGAGCCGAGGCTCGGCGAAAGACAAAACGCTAACAAGCAATAAACAAAATGTGGCGAAGATGTGTCGATGCATACCCAGTGTCGTTCAAATAAGTGAGGTTCCAACAGCAGTGTATCAGAATGATTGATGGATGGGCAGCCTATATAAACAACACGTTATACACCAAGTTATAAAATTAAGTAATTGATTAATTGGACACTTTTAAAGTCAGCTGCCGCGACTTATCGAAACCGAACCCTATTCTTGCTGCACAGGCACTCGACCAACGGGGATGACATTTCGTCGAATACTTGGCTGAGGCGCTAAACGGTATAAATCGCCGTTCTCGCCAACATAGGTTTTCATGATACCTACAGACTTCGCCACTTCAGCATGCGCCATTAAATGACTGTGTTCACCGTGTACCGGAATGGCTATTTTTGGCTGCACCCAGTTATACATAAGTTTCAGTTCTTCTGCACAAGGGTGTCCACTTGCGTGAATGGGCAGGGTGCTATCCTCGCTGTGAATTGTCCCAATGCCCTTCCCTTTAAACGCAATATTTAAACGAGCGACGGTCTCTTCATTGCCTGGAATAACGATGCTCGAAAATATAACGGTATCGCCTTTCTCAAGCTGAAGGTGAGGATGTGTGTCATGGGCAAAGCGAGCGAGAGCTGCATTTTTCTCGCCTTGGCTTCCCGTTGCAACCACAAGTACCTCTTTAGGCGGCAAATACCCTAAGTGATGTGCGTCAGCAATCGGCAAATCATCAGGCCAAATACCCTGTTGGCGAGCAATACCATACATATTGATTAGCGAGCGCCCGTAAAGGCCTATATACCGACCGGTTTTTTGTGCAATCTTTGCCAAAGTAATAAGCCGAGCAATATTACTTGCAAAACAACCTACTACCACGCGCCCCTTAAGCGGTAATATGGTACTTAACAACCCGTCGTAGCAATTGCGCTCGGAAATGGAGAAACCAGGTTTATTCGCATTGGTGGAGTCTCCCACGAGGGCAAGAATATCTTCATTCGCTAATTGCTTGTAGAGCTTTGGCTCGAAGGGTTTGCCGGTCACCGGCGATGCGTCTATTTTCCAATCTGCAGTATGTAATATTGCCCCCGCAGGGGTATCAATTTTTAGTGCAAATGGCTCTGGTAAAGAATGGGTAATTTCTAGCCACTTAACAGAGAACACGCCAATGGTTACCGTATCGCCCGCCGACACTTCAATGATGGGTATCTTATTGGCAAGCTTGCTTCTAGACAGCTTTCTGCGAAGTACTTCGGCGGTAAACGACGTGGTGTAAATAGGCTTTTGAAAACGCTGCCAAAGGTAAGGAATTGCGCCAACATGATCTTCATGAGCATGGGTGATAACGATGCCAGCAAGTGCATCTTTTTGATTTGCAATAAAGGATGGGTCTGGTGCAACCACTCTGTGCGTTGTTTTCGAAGCTCGCGCGTTTTGCTTATAGGGAGCGGTGAGAGGCTCGTCAAACGATACACCGCAATCTACCATTAGCCACTGTCCATTATGACCGTACAAATTTAGATTCATTCCTATTTCGCCCGTTCCTCCTAAAGGAGCAAACCATAAATCATCAATACCTGGCTCTAACAAGTGTAGTACCTCTACAATAATGCAATCAATAGGAAGTTGTGACAGCGACATGCCATGTTTGGCTTTGGCCTCACAGTGCGAGGCCATAACATGTTAACGATAAATTGAACGGGAGGATCACCCTACAAAGATTCTGCAAACTCCTGTGGAGACATCACTTCACCTTCTTCTGCCGGCACAGGGCACACAATAACCATTAAGTTGTCTTGGGTCATTCCGGGCACCCATTTTGTCAAAAATTCATCAGTAGTCAGTTCCATCGTCTCACAATGATCCCAGTCATCCGTTGCCCAAAGAAGGGCTAATTCAGCATCAGGCCATACCGGCACGCCGTCGTCTTCATCGGTGGTTAGCATGACGCAACCGTGCTCATCTTTAAGAATAAACAACTTCTGCTGTGCTTTAATTTCGGCAATGCTTGCCTCTAAACGTTGAAACGCGTTTTTTTCTAACATTGGGTGTAATGATGACATATTTTTCTCGCTACTTATTTCGGGGCGATAGAAGAAACGCTGGTTATAATATCAGCCAATCCTATTCGTCTTATTTGTTTCATAGTGTGAAGGTAAACCTTCAATGAAATACCGTCGATGGGCTCAATTAGCGTTAACGGTGCCCTATCTCTTAATTGTGACTCTACATTTACCGGTAATACCGCAATTCCACCTTCGGCGCATAAATTATTAAGCGCCAATGAAAGGGAGTTTGTTCGTAATTTTGCATCTCGCAGCTGCGGATAAGCGGTGAGCAACCAATCTCTTGCCTTTGCGCCCCAGTCTATAGCCACAAATTCCTCAGCCTTTATCTGTGAAGAAGGCTTGCCAACTCTATAAAGACCGAGGGGCTGCTCAAACAAAATCACACTGTTAACATCTTCCGATTTAAGCGGCTCTGTTGAAAAAGCGAGGTCGGTAACCCGCTCGTGAAGCTGACGGGATAACGCATCTAGCGTGAGTATGTCTGCTTTTACTGAGAAGTCGGGAAAATCTTTGTGAAGATGAGTGAGGGTTTGCGGTAAAAACAAGTCGCTTGCTAATTGCGTGGCGCCGCACACTGCATATTCAGAACTTTGCACCTGCAGCTCTTGCTTTGCGTCATTTAATGTTGCGCAAAGCTGTCGAGCAAAAGGCAGCAGCTTTTCGCCCGACTGGGTAAGCTGAATGCTGTTTCGCTGGCGAATGAAAAGCGTTGTGTGAAAATATTCTTCTAAGAGTTTGATTCTGGCGCTTACTGCAGACTGAGTAAGGTAGAGGTTTTCGGCAGCTTTGCCAAAATGGCGTGTTTTAGTCACCTCAATAAAAGTGGTGAGGAAGCGAATATCCATGCTTGCAGTACAACCAGCGTAATGTAAAACCAAATTAGGCTAAATGATACGTCAATTGGGGCGAAAAGCACAGTATCGCGCTACCAATTGATAGCGCGATACTATCTATTTAAATGATGAAGGAGATCAGTGTTGTGTTTCGTCGTGCGAACGGCGCTGCTTATTGCGTCGCAACATGGCGCGCTTTTGCATAGCCTTTACGCTTTTCTCTCTTAAAGTATTGGGCTTTTTAGAATGAAACTCACCTTCGTCTGCCGCATTCCATTCATCACTTTGAAAACGATAGTCTTTGCTCATTAGTGTCTCTAGGTTGTAATCACCCTACGATTATTGCCGCGGAGATTTTAATTGGAAACGAAATTTTATTATCGTAGCGATAATAAATATTGCTTCTTAAAATGTCGGCTTAACGCCATGCCAAATTGTTCAACATTTTGCGTAGTGCCTAGCATTAAAACTGGTAAAAAACCCGATCAGAAAATCAATTTAATATTTAAAATTCAGATATTTAAAAACAATAAAGCCAATTTTTTTACACCCGGCTTTTGCAAAGCGAAACTTACATTATCGGCAGTTTTTTAATTTTCACATAAGCATCACTTTTTTTTATTGATAAGAAAAAAATCTTTTGCTTTATCTCAGCAAAAACATGTTTTAAAAGTGCGCTGTGGAATTAACTACGTTGGAACTATTATCATGAGCACAGCGATTCGTCCTTCAAGCAAACCCTTTGTAGATCGTCGAAATTTTCCTTATGGCTTTAAAAAATCGGGAGATTTTAGTATTGCCGAGGCAAATATTCTCACCACCTACGGCAGCACTCTGCTTGGCCTAGAAAGCGGTGACTTGAAACCTGAAACAACAGACGAAAAACATTTTGTTAAGTTTATCAACGGTAAAGTTCAAGCATCCAGTAGTATCGAAAAAGCGTGGGCGAAGTATGTTCAGCTAGCAAGAGGAAGAAAGCAATTTTTCACGTTGCATAGTAGTGCCAGTAATCAAGCGGATTACGATGATTCCTACTCTGACGACGAGTTCGATGTAGCGTAAACCTCAACATAACGTATTAAAATAGCTCGCAAATTTGCGGGCTTTTTCGTTTGGGTAAAATGATCTCAATCAAGAAGTCAGCAGAACAAATGACAAACATGATGTTTTATAGATAGAAGTGACTACACTTTTTATAGAGAAAATAATGCATGCTTAGCGTAACGGTAGCCTATTTTTTCTTATCAGCCGAGCAAAGGAGGCGCAAAGATGATTATAAGTTCAAAACAACTCACCCAATATTCTATACATGCCACAGATGACAAAATTGGCGGCATAAAAGATATCCTCTTTGACGATGAAACCTATACAACGCGCTACTTAGTAGCAGATACTAACACCTGGTTACCGTTAAGTAGAAAGGTAGTGATATCTCCGGTATCAGTTTCTCAGGTTGATGTTGAGGAGGAAAGCGTACACGTAGACATGACCGTCGACACCCTTAAAAACAGTCCATCTATTGACGAACACAAACCGGTTTCTCGAGAATATGAGGAACATTTATTCAAATACTTTGGCTATGGCTATTACTGGATTGGTCCCGGAGCGTGGGGGGAATATGCACACCCTAACGAATTAGTCACTTCGCCAACCGATCAAGAGGCAGAGAGCGCCCTTCCATCAAATTCAACTAATCATTTACGCGCATGCGGCGAAATAGATGGTTATGAAGTTGCGACTACCGACGACAAGGTAGGTCACATTAGCGATTTTCTGATAGATACGAAAACATGGCAATTGGTTATGCTAGTGGTGGATACCAACAACTGGCTGCCAGGCGGCAAACATTTGGCATTGTTACCTAGCGATATCAAAGAAATTGACTGGGCGGCACACCATGTGGCGGTAAACTTAAGTCATGACGATTTAGTACAACGTCCTGAAGTGGATAATGACAAGTTAGGTGATGGGCATTACATTGCTGCACTTATCGCACAGATTGCTGAGACTTAATGCGGGGATAAAAAACTGCGTCCGCCTATTAGCGGACGCAGCGTGGGCTTACAGCAAAATTGACTCGCGTTAATTCTATTCACAGAAAAATTCATACATAAGCGCAATTAAGCGCTTCACTCTTTCGTCAGACAATCGATAGAAGATAGTTTGACCTTCCCTTCTCGTTGCCACCATATTGGACTCGCGTAATAATGCCAAGTGCTGCGATATGACAGGCTGTGAAACGCTAACAACCTGCAACAGCGCAGAAACAGATTTCTCTTGTTTAAGGAGAGAACAAAGGATCATGAGTCTTGTCTTGTTCGCAAATTGCTTGAGAAAAAACTCTGCTTCAGCAGAATGTTCCATCATCTCGCTTGGGCTCAACACAACATCCTCAGACATAAGGGCTTCCTAATGACATTAACTTTACTAACGAATTTACCGCTTTATCATACTAAAGTATAAGCCTTTCTGATAAAACAGTTAAAATAGACGGTTAAACCGCTATATTATCTTGTTTTAAAGAAATCATAGCTATACATTAGTTTATACTTATATTATTTTTTGGACATTAAAATGCTGATTGATGTAAAAACTCGTTTAGAAAAAATTGATGTGAATATTCGAATTGTCTCGGCAAAAGAGGCAGCAGACGAAATGGAAACTAACCAAGGTCTGTTAGTTGATGTAAGGGAGCCAGCGGAAGTGGCGGAGAACCATGTTGACGCCTCACTTCACATTCCCCGAGGCATCTTAGAAATGAAAATGCTAGAGCTCGAAAAAGATTCATCAAAACCTATTTACCTGCATTGCGCATCAGGGGCAAGAGCTAAGCTTTCTGCTGAACAACTCATTAAAATGGGCTATGAAAACGTATCCGTTATTACCTGTTCTTTAGCTACTATCAAACAAGTTCACCGCACATAAATGCTAGGAACTGTATATACTCGAGTTAATTGTTTATATGAGAGCGGTTGAAGTATGCTGAAGTCGACATTAGAGCAGTGGAGAATGTTTAAAGCCGTGGTGGATGCCGGCGGCTTTAATCAAGCCTCTTTGGTGGTACATAAAAGCCAATCAAGTGTCCATCATGCTGTTCAAAAGCTAGAAAATGCCATAGGCGTTGTGTTATTTGAAAACAGCGGTCGCAAAGTCAAACTCTCTCCTCAGGGAGAGTTAATGTACCGCAGAGCCGCATTTCTTCTCGATGAAGCTCAGAAATTAGAGGCTATTGCCTATAGCCTTCGCTCAGGCACTGAGACCACTTTGCGAGTAGCGGTAGATATTATTTTCCCCTCTCAGCTTCTTTATAATGTCCTTAATAAAGTTTCTGAGGAATTCCCTCTTTTGCGCGTCGAGTTGGAAGAGACTGTGCTTAGCGGCAGTAATACCTTGCTCTCAGGCGGGAATGTAGACATTGGCATTTCTCCTTTCTTATACCCAAATGGCTACAGTGAGGACCTTTGCGAAATAGAATTTGCGGCAGTGGCTCATAAAGACCACCCCCTCCATCAACTTGACCGCACTTTAACCCTCGAAGACTTGAAATCTCACAGGCAAATTGTAGTCCGCGATTCATCAGCAGAGCGCAAAGTAGACGCAGGTTGGCTTGGCGCTGAGCAGCGTTGGACGGTCAGTCATATAAGAACGTCGGTTGATATAATTACTCAAGGGCTAGGATTCGCATGGTTACCAATAGCTATTATAAAAAATGAGCTCGAAAGTGGGTTGTTAAAACCGTTACCACTTAATAACAATGCAGCGTTGAGAAAAGCACTTCTTTATTTGTCTTTTGAAGATGGTGACGCACTTGGCCCAGCCGCAAGAGCCTTCATTGGCGAACTTCGCTATCAGACAATGCAATTGCCCACATCTGACTTTATCGATTGGGGTTGCATTGAGAGCGATAAGTAACGTTTACAAAGCAAGTAATATTTTCAGACCACCGAGTAATATTGTCACGCTAGTGATGAAAAACAAAACCCTTAGCAGTTATATTGCCCGTTTAAAAGGCATGCATTCGCTAATAGCTAGCTAAGTTTTGAGCGATATTTAGTTAATAATTAGGCGAAAAGTAGAAAACAGCTAGCCGATGAATGCGCGATAAGCACAATGAGTTGTGCCATTTTTTCTGTCTAAGACGCTGTTGGTGGTCCCGCGAGCCCCGTTACCCATATGCCCTTTGCCCTATAATGGTCCTTTATTGATACGCTGGCGATTACTCCACCCATAACCCCCTCTTATCCCTTTTTCGTTACAGCGCTGAAAAAAAACAGTTCACAAGGTAACGCAAGGAAGACTACGAAGGGAATGATTTTTGCAAAACTTTCTTTCAAAAAAATGCTTGTGGCATGACGAATAAAGACTGAGTCAAGAGACCAAGATACCCTCGGTTAAACGTTATAACCTGACGATAATACCGAAGTGTGTTTTATGTTCACATTTCAGGGCTTTAAAGAAAATTTCAATGCAGAGGTCACTTCCTCAATACTTAGTGGTAGACTTTTGTCTTAATGCGAAATTATATAATTGATATTGTTCCAGTTTTTACACCTATGGAATAGATAAAGAGGGAATCTCACGTGCTTACCGTATTACTTGTCGACGACGACGCCGAATTTACAGAAGTAGCTTGTACCATTATTGAGTTTTTGGGCCATGAAGTGCTCACGGCGGCTACGCTTCAAGAAGCAAGAAATTGGCTAGAAAAAGAAACGTTCGACCATATTTTACTCGACTTCATGTTGCCAGACGGCAGCGGAGCGCACTTGTTCGACGAATTAGACGAATTAGAAAAGCGCCCTCGTGTGACACTTATTACCGGTCACCCATCAGTAAAAAGCGTGATTAAAGGACTGTGCGGTCCAAATATTGACTATCTCGTCAAACCGATTCAACGAGAAGACATTGAAGCGGTATTGACGAAAAAATCAGAAAAGGCCGCACCGAAAAAAGCAAAAATTGAAAAGCACTTCGACCTTCTTATCGGTGAATCGCCGGCAATGAAAGATCTTTACAAGCTGATATCACGAGTGAGTAAAACCAGTGCAAACGTCATGCTGCTAGGCGAAAGTGGTGTGGGTAAAGAAGTTGTTGCTGCGGCAATTCACAAGGCATCAGACAGCGAGGGCGCTTATGTGGCAACTAACTGTGGTGCATTTTCTAAAGAGTTAATTGCCAGTGAGCTATTTGGCCATGAGAAAGGCGCTTTTACTGGTGCTGTAGGTCGAAAAGAAGGTGTATTTGAACAAGCAGAAAGCGGGACGCTGTTTTTAGATGAAATTACCGAAATGCCAATAGATATGCAGCCCAATTTACTGCGTGTTTTAGAAAATAAAGTGGTAATACGGGTAGGCGGTACTAAAACTATTCCCGTCAACTGTCGCGTTGTATCAGCCACAAACAGAACCATGGAAGAAATTGCGCAAAGCAAAGTGTTGCGAGAAGACATCTACTTCAGACTAGCCGTATTCCCCATTACCATTCCACCGCTTCGCGAGAGAAAAGAAGATATTGCTCTTCTTGCAAAAACGTTTATCGAAGAGTTTAACAAAGACAACAATGCCAAATTTAAATGGGACGATACCCAGCTTGATACTCTGCAGGCCTACGATTGGCCGGGCAACGTGCGAGAGCTTCGTCACTTTGTTCACCGCGCGGCAATAATGAGCGATCCAGAAAGTAATGTATTGGAGCTGCCGAAAACTATTGAATCTCCGTTTGCACAAAAGCAAAGCACAACCCCCTCTTTGCAAGCGGGCCGTACTATTGAAGATGTAGAAAAAGAGCTTATCTACGCCACGCTTGAAAAAGTGAATGGCAATAAGACAATGGCAGCGGAAATGCTAGGCATCAGCACCAAAACGCTCTACAACCGACTGCATGCCTACGGCGATTTAATGAAAGACGAGCAGTAAAAGGCAAAATAGAATGACTGACGAAGAGTTTTCGACAATGAGCGTTTTTGTACACGACGCTCGTAAACCGCTAAATCGGATTTCGATGCAGGCGGAATTAGTAAAAATGGCGCTAAATGGCGATATTCCACCTCAAAAAGCCTTTGAGGCGTTAGACAAGATTATTACAAGCGCAAAAGATTGTAGTAATACACTAGCTGACATGACCTTAAAGATGGGCGAGTCTGCATCGGACGGATCTGATGATTAACAAAATTTTGTCGTCTCTCTATAGCTGGATATTGATGGTAGTGTTGGTAATAGCGATTATTACTGCTAATTCATTTTACGTTGTAAACACGTTAGACGACTTATCTGCACTTGAAGCAAAACTCTTCAGTACCAATCGTATTATTAGCGCTGTTAACAAGCTTCATGTTGTGTTGCTTCGTGCTGAATCAGGACAAAGAGGCTATTTACTTACTGGGGATGAAGCCTATTTAATGGAGTACACCGAAACGCTTAATACATTTTCATCTGTAGCCGAAGAATTGGAGGTCAGTGCGTTTGCCTCAGAGACACCTGAACAGAATGACCGAATTAGCAACTTACTTGTTTTAACCAGGCAAAAAATTAATAGCATGGTCGAGATTGTAGAGCTAGCTCGTTCAAACCAACGCGCTCAAGCTATTGACTTATTGCGTTCTGACCGCGGTTTGCGGTTATACAATGAATTCGAAAGTGTTTTTGAGGAAGTAGACAGTTCTGAGCGAGATATTCAAGGGACTCACTTGGCTAGCTTAATGAAACTGCGTCGCGACTCTGTCAATACATTAATTATTTCATCAGCCACTACCCTACTTCTTATTGTCACCATCTTTTTGCTGCTTAAAGTTAATGCCAGAGAGAACGAAAAGCACCAGTCTGATCTTGAAGGGATTAACGAAGAATTAGAAGCTAAAATAGCAGCGCGCACCCAAGAGTTAAGCGTCTATTCGGATGAATTAGCAAGAAGTAATAGGGAATTAGAAGACTTTGCTTTTGTTGCCTCGCATGACCTTCAAGAACCTTTGAGAAAAATTCGCGCTTTTGGCAATAGAATAGAGTCTGGCTATGGCGATGTGATTGATGAGCGAGGCAAAGACTTTCTCGCAAGAATGCTTAACGCGGCTGAGCGTATGTCTATGCTCATTTCAGATTTGCTTTCATTCTCTCGCGTTTCCACCCGCGGCAAAGATTTTGTAGACGTAGAGCTCAACGCCATCTTTTCTGGTGTGTTAGGCGACCTTGAAATTGCAATTGAAGAAAAATCTGCTCAAGTTAACGTTGCCGATATGCCGAGCATGCGCGGTGATAAATCGCAGCTAGAGCAACTATTTCTGAACCTTATCTCTAATGCACTTAAATTTCAGCCAGTCGACGTGACACCAATAATAGACATCTCGTGTAAAGACCTTACAAGTGATGAGCAAAGCACATTGCTAAAGGCTGACGAGTATCAATGGATAAAAATTACAGTAAGTGATAATGGAATAGGCTTTGAGCAATCTTTTGCCGAAAAAATATTTGCCCCATTCCAACGATTGCACGGTAGAAGTGAATATAAAGGCACAGGGATTGGACTTGCGGTGTGCCGACGGATTGTAGAAAGACATAACGGAACCATAGCCGCCACCAGTGAACCCGGTAAAGGCGCTAAGTTCGACATTATATTACCTCTAGACAGCGAGCCATTCGGCTCAGATAACGAAAATGGAGAGCCTTCGCATGATGCGTAAACAAGCCCAATCAATAAACATTTTAATGGCCGATGACGACGAGGATGATCGTTTACTCACTGTCGATGCACTTAAAGAATCCCGTGTGTTAAACACACTTTTTTGTGTTGAAGACGGTGTAGAGCTTCTTGAATTCTTGCGCCATGAAGGCAAGTATACCGATGCCGAAAAGTATCCGCGTCCTAGTCTCATTTTGCTCGATTTGAATATGCCTCGTAAAGATGGTCGTGAAGCACTTCAAGAACTGAAGAACGACCCTAAACTGCGCAGTATCCCGGTGGTTATCTTAACCACTTCGAAAGAAGAGGAAGACATGTTGCGTGGCTACGACTTAGGGTGTGCTTCATACATTACCAAGCCAGTGAACTTTGAAGGTTTGGTTGACCTAATGCGAGCACTTGGTCGCTATTGGATTGAATTCGTAGAACTACCACACGAGTAGCGGAGTACTAGATGACAGAGGTAATAAAAATTCTATTAATTGAGGATGATGAAGATGACTACTTCCTTACCTCTGACTATCTAGAGCGGTGCGAGTCTCCACAGTTCAAGCTTACATGGGTAACTGACAGTGACTCTGCGTTAGAAGCGCTGAAAGAGGGCTCATTCGATTTGTGCTTGCTCGACTTTTTATTGGGCGCAGAAAATGCGCTCGATGTGTTAAGTATTTTAAAAGCAAACCAGGTTAACGTACCCGTTGTTATATTAACGGGTCAATCTGACACTATGGTTGATGAAATGGTGATGCGTGCGGGCGCCGCGGATTATCTACAAAAGTCTGAAATTGAGTCCCCCCGCTTTATGCGCACTATTCGCTATGCGCTTGTTCGAAGAGACATTGAAAACGAGCGGATAGAACGAAATAAAGTAGAGCAAAAAAACAAAGCAAAAGATAAATTTCTTGCCCACTTAGGTCACGAATTAAGAACACCACTTACCTCAATATTAGGGTACACAGAGCTATTGATTGACGATGCTAGAAATAGTCCGTTCCAGCAAGAGCTGTCAATTATTCACTCTAACGGTAAACACCTCTTGAGCCTGCTTAACGACTTACTCGACATGTCTCGCATTATGGCAAACAAACTGGAGTTAAATGTAAAGCGGGTCAACTTAGCGGCATTTCTCACCGATATACACTCCTTGATGCAGTTAAATGCGAAAGACAAAGGACTCAGTCTCAATGTGGTTGCTAAAACCAAGATGCCAGAGTTTATCCAGACAGATCCAACACGCCTTCGCCAAATATTGCTCAATTTAATTACCAATGCGGTGAAGTTTACAGATAACGGTACCATCACACTTACTATTGAAATTGAAAAGCCCGATGTGGACGACCAGGATGTGGAAGGGCAGTCTGTTCAGCCAGATAGCGTATTGCGATTTACCGTGGACGATACCGGTATTGGCATGGCGCCTGATAAGCTTGAAAATATCTTCCACCCTTTTGAACAAATTGAAGATGTGATGCGAGCGAATCATGGTGGTGCAGGCCTTGGGCTCGCAATTTGTAAAGAGTTGGTCTGTAAACTCGACGGTGATATTTCAGTGAAATCTCGCATGGGAGAAGGCAGCAGCTTTAGCTTTTATATTCACCCAGGGGATATAAGTACTCAGCCTTTAGAAGAACTTGCCTTAGGTCAGCTTTCAATCGTTGAGCCAGCTAACTTAAATTTAAAGTTGACTGGGAAAGTGCTAATTGTGGACGACCTTAGAGAAATAAGGCGCCTTACTGGCCACTTAGTCAGTCAATCTAGGGCCGATATTAGTTATGCTGAAAATGGCGTTAAGGCCCTTGAAGCAGTATTACAGGCTGACGAGCAGAACGCCCCTTTCAACTTGGTACTCATGGACATCCATATGCCGGTAATGAATGGTATTGAAGCTCTTCATGCCATAAGGCGACATGGCAAACATCTCCCGGTTGTTGCAGTTACCGCTGCAAGTCGTAAAGGGCTTAAAGAATCGTTAATACGCGAAGGTTTCAACGATGTTATCGGCAAGCCTATTGATAGATTTGCACTGGCCAGCCTGCTGTCGCTTTACTTACCTGCGGACAACCCTATTACGTTTTCCAATGTTGAAGCTCAAGTATCGAACATGCCTACAGCAAAACCTTTTGCACCTGAGTCGGCACTGCCCCACCAAGGTGGCAGTAACTTGGATATCCCAGCACTATTGAACGCGCAAACCACGTCTATTTCACAGCCCCCTGCAGAGCAAACCGCTGATGAGGTTACACAGAGAATCACTGTAGGTAGTGGCAAAAAGAAAGTATTAGTTGTCGAGGATGACGAAGATGCCGCAGAATTGCTGCAATTATTTCTAACGCATCTTGGATGCGATGTTGTAAAAAGCCTTTGTGGAAATGATGCCTTAAAAGCAATGCATGAACAGCAATTTGACCATGTTCTTATGGACTTAACATTACCTGACTGTGACGGTTATGAGCTAGCAAAAGAGCTAAAAGCTCAGCAGCATGACTGCAAGCTGACTATTGTTAGCGGGCATCAAGCTGACGCAGGTTTTATGGCGTCAATTGGTATTGACAGCGCATTGCTCAAGCCAGTGACGAAAAACGACTTAGAAAGCGTTATTGCTTGAGCTTCTAATTTCTTACAGCGAAATTTCTCCCCACTCTAGCCACGGATTGGCTAAGCCAAAATACTTAGCCAAGAACTACTTAGCCTAGAGCTACTCAGCTTTCACATTCTTATCTGCAAAAATCATCTACGAAATTATTACAGGGTGTTCACAATACTGTGTGCATTATTCCTGCTTCTTTTCATAATCGTTTTCACCATAAAAAATTTTATCTTTGAAAATCAACAAAATAAAAAACTCACACAATGGTACAGCCATTGCTTTAGTCAAAGGGAAAGATGCATTTAGTAAAATCAAGGAGAATACTATGGCTACACAAGCAGCTAAAAATACATCGACAAAAACAAACACAGCTAAAGAGCAAGGTCACCCAGTTACGGACCAACTGAAAGAGTCACTCCATCAGTCTGTAGACAAGCTCGCAGACAACGCAAGTGTTGCAGAGGAAAACATTCGTCGTACCGCTACGTCGTCGGCTGAGAATATGTCAGAGCGTAAACGTCTTGCTGAACAAAAGTGGCAGGCATCTTCTGTGCGTAATTACGCCGTTGAAAACCCAGTGGCAACAGCAGGGCTTGCATTTGCGGCGGGCATGCTAGTTACTTCATTATTTCGTAAGAAGTAATAATGGTAACGATACCTGATTTTCATAGCGCTCATTTTACAATGAGCGCAGAAAATCCGTTTCGCCTGACTCCACCATCGGAGCAGGCGCTCTATTTTGCTGGCGAAAACAATTCTGTGATAGCAATCAACGCTGATGGCAGCGTGAGCACTGGTTATCGCGATGTCCCTACCAAAAACAAAAAATCTCAAGACAAGCAGCAAGCCCCCTACCCCGACCCGACTTATGAAGCTGTTGTTGACGCGCTTAAAAATGCGGCAAAACAGCGAGCTAAGCAGGGCACCGCTTATTTGAGCTTGGTCAATAGCGAAATAATGCTTGTTAAAAAGTCGCTGTTTATTTCTGTTTTTGCAGCCCTTGCCGCTTTTGTTATTAGTATTGTGTGCTGGCTGCTCGTCAATATAGCGATTGGCGGCGCGTTATACTCATTCGGTATCAGTATTACCCTTATCGCAGGTGTTTTGTTGTGTTTTAACCTTGGGTTTAGCATGTTGTTTTACAGAATTGCGAAAAGGTCGTTGCATTTCGTCAGCTTTGAACGGCTTATCGCATTGTTTAAGCGCTCTCTCTAAGCACGCTTTTTAATGGCAACATCTAACCGAACATCTAACCCAACATCTTGCAAGAATTAGGCTATAGTTTAAAGGACACCCAAAATGGTAGACGCATTGTTAAATAAATTTTTGTTGAAGAAAAACATGACTGACATTGCACAAAAAGAGCGCGATTTTTATGCGCAGCGTCATCATGCTCACCTTGCCGAAAAAACAGCCAAGCAACAATGCCGTTACTTAGTGGGCAAACCAGAAATATTGTTAGGTATTGTGGGGTTAGGTGCCTATAAAGGTATGTCGGATGCAAAACCAAAGGTGAAGAAAAACCGTAAAACTGCACTCATAACGATAGGCAGAACCGCTTTGCTATCGTTGTTTAAATTATAATTGTGTGACGAAAGGAAGTAGTAAATGCGCCGTATGTTGGAAAAAAACGTTTTAAAAAGCAGCCATGTAAAATCGAGACCCACTCACCTAATCTTAGGCTTGGGCATTGCAGTCACCGCTTTACTAGCAGGTTGTTCATCAGTACCCGTTGCCACGCCAACGCCTTACAAATCGGCTAATTCCAAGCAAAGCTATGGCTATTCAAGCGAAAAGCTAGGTAATGATGAATACCGTATTTTATTTAAGGCATCGGATAGAACACCTGCAGACAAGGTGCAGCAGTACGCGCTGCGTCGAGCGGCAGAAATTGCAAAACAAAATAACTTCGGCTATGTGGCAGTAACAAAAACCAATATCACTAAAAAGCGTGTTCTTGCTCGCGAGGTTATCATGAGCAACGATGAACCTATGGTTTTTCCGTCAGATAAACAGTGCACCATGTCAGGCTGTTCAGATGTTGCGCAACCATCTACTGTGCCCAATCCAAGTGATATTGAAAAAACGGCAATGAAAGACATATACTTTTCAATCGTCACCTCAATGTCAAATGACGAGCAGAGTTTAGGTGCAAACGCATTTTCGGTATCTGAACTTCTTGCAACGCCACTTGATGAAGAAAACAAAGGTTACTAAGACGTAGTCACAAAAGAATACATTCGATGCATTGTTAGTCAGGTTTCAGCGCATCGGATGCCTCACCTTTACTACACGCGTTTAAGATTAACCCTGCGTTAATCAGTTTTTAATCCTCTAAAAAAGTGCACGTCATTCGTTGTGTATATCCTTTAACTATCGCATTGCAATGAGTTCGATATTGCACATGCTTCTAGCAAAATTATTGTTATAAAATTTAGGATGTATGCTATGAAAAATGTAAAAGCAACTCGCTCAAAAATTACCGCTGCTATCGCCTCAATCCTTTTAGCATCTGCATGCAGTGCTGTAGCCGATACTCAATCTACCAAAAGTGGCGCGCAAGCAAAGGATTCGCTTACTGCAGAAGCACTAGATAACTCATTACTGTATTCAAACACCTGTATTACAGAAAGAGAAGTCATTGCTGCGCAAAAAATGTGGGGAAACGGCATTGTCAGAATCGGCTCAGTGTTTACTAATAACGGCAACTATTCTGATGAAGCTGCTGATTTTATCCAAGACATGTATGGGTACGATCTGAGTGGTGTACTGTTTAAACCAACGTTGGCAGCGGATGATCAATTTCGCTCAAGTTTCGATGCCGCTCTTTCCTATTTTGTGGGCGGTAACGATGCGTACGAAGAAGATAAGGGCTTTGCAATAAAACCTTATACCAACGTGAAATTTGATAATGTAGGCATTATTAACAATAGCTGCAGAATGGCGGTTGCCATGGGCAATTACTTTTTCATAGATACTAATGGCGGCGAAACTAAAGTGGAATATACCTTTGCCTATGTTAAAGACAGTGATGGAAACTTACGTATCGTTGCTCACCAGTCGTCGTTACCTTACAATCCCACTGCCAGCTAGCCTGCCTAGGCCGTTTCTCTACATGGTCTTTCAAATGAGCCTTGTGAGCAGCTTGGCGAAAACGGTATTGCGCATAGGGCCTAGCAAATACGATATTGCGAATAACGCTTGGCGAATAGCGCTTGGCAACTTTCATGAACGCCCTCGGCAGTTTTCATAAGCGCCCTCGGCAGTTTACATTAAAGGGCCCGATATAAGTTTTTGCTTATTTTATCATTCATAGAATTAATCAATCTTAATAACGGGCCATCACTTCTTTCTATTGTTAAACAGAGTAAACTAGCGGCACTATAATAATAAGTTGCTGTTTTAAGGGGCGTATGCGTGCAGGCATCTGTACTTACTGAGGTATTACTACCTCTAGCGTTGGCGTTTGTAATGTTCGGTATGGGCTTAACGCTCACCATTTCTGATTTTGGACGGTTACTTAAAGCGCCTAAAGCTATTTTGACCGGTTTCTTAGGTCAAATAGTGTTGTTGCCCCTACTCACTTTTGCTATTTGTCTCGCGTTTGAACTGCCACCCTATATTGCTGTGGGCATCATGATTTTGGCAGCATGCCCTGGGGGAACAACGAGTAACTTAATAAGTCATATTGCGAAAGCTAATCTGGCGCTGTCTGTAAGTTTAACCGCCATCTCCACTATCGCCTGTGTTTTTACCACGCCTTTCATTATTCAGTTCGCTATCGACTACTTTGTAAAAGAGAATGCGCCTGCTTTTTCGGTTGTTGAAACCGTATTGGGACTTATGGGCGTGTCTATTTTACCCGTAGTGATAGGCATGATTATTCGACGTCTTTTCACAGGCTTTGCGACAAAGACGGAAACTTTTTTTCGTCAGTTTTCAATGTATTTTATGTTGGCAATGATTGTGGGCGTACTCGTGTCGGAGCGCGATAACTTAGCGACATCATTTGAAAGCGCATTTTTAGTATGCCTTACCCTTAATCTTAGCTCTGTGTTGATGGGATTAATACTAGCAAAAATATCCGCAGCTTCATTTAAAGATTCCCTAACTCTTGCCATTGAGATAGGTGTTCAGAACGCGGCTCTCGCCATGTTGATTTGTATTACATTTTTAAGAGCGCCTGACTATGCTATCGCGCCAGGCGTGTACGGTATTGCAATGTATATAGGCCCTGCTTTGCTTGCTATTTGGGCAAAACGCAAGAGAATGAAATAAACACATAGACTGATTCGTTTTACTCACCGCTTTCGTTACCATCAAGGTGGAGCGTATTCGCTCGCTCTATCCACTCTAAATCTTTTGTTTGCTCATCTAGGGTTCCCTTGGCATCTTCAAGGAAGATTTGGCAGAAATAACCAACGGCGGGTAGCTTTTCCTTGTAGCGCTTTAGCTGCACTTCCATTTCTTGCATCGCGTTGGAGAACTCAGAATTCGACTTGGATAGCTCGTAGTCACATTTCAAATATGCGCATAGCACGTCAGCAGCCTTTGCAAGCGTCACATGGACATCTTCCTTGTCTTGCTCAATTAGCGATTGATATCGCTGCTGGAGAGCTTCAGGTAAAGTTTTTATTAGCATAGCTTCAAAACGACGTTCTAACTTTTTAATTGCCGCAGTGGTTTCAGGATCGTGGTATTTGACCGGGCTTGGGATATCGCTCATCCCCGCTATTTCACTTCCCTCGTGAAAAATAGCCATTGCCGCCACACGATCTGGGTCCACATCCTCGTTAAATACATCACATGCAATGGCGCCTAGCATATGCGCTACCACCGACGCCTCATAGATATGGGTCGATAGCATTTCATCTTGGAACTGCGCCATTAGCGGCCAGCGCTTGACGTTGCGTGCACGCTGCATAAGCCCTATAAATGCCGAATGTGTATTTGCCATAAACGCCGTCACCTATTTTAACGAATGGTGCTACCTGAATAACTTCAAATGATCAATTGTGCATATGTCCATTTATCATCTGCTCAATTCTGACAACTAAACTCTATCTCTTTGTTACCTATCTGTGCAACGCAAATTGCATAGCCCTTATTACGTGGCACTTATTACATAGCTTCAATTACATAGCCGAGCATTTTAGTAAGAATGTAAAAAATGCAATTTACCTGTAACTCTTGTCTATACACTGTGAACTTCACACCAAGCAAAAGTGCAGAAAATAAAATTACTTTAATTTTTTCAATGGTTTGCAATGTAGGCACGAAGATAGCATTAACTAATGTAACAACAGCTTAGATATAGTAGAAGCTTAATCATAGCAAAAGCTATTGTGAACATAACGGAAGCAACAAGAGGAAATAAGTCATGTTAGGCTGGGCAATCACATTTTTTATAATCGCCATTATTGCAGCAGTTTTTGGCTTCTCGGGCATCGCAGGTGCAGCAACAGGAATTGCACAGATATTATTTTTTGTATTTGTCGCCTTTCTTGTCATATCACTTTTAGTGAATGCTTTGCGCGGTAAAGCGCCGAAAGCGTAAACAACATCTTGTATAAAGTAGTAATTGAAAAGGAGTAAGGACATGAGTTCATTCAAGAAATTATTAAAAGTAGTAGCAGCATCAGCATTTGTACTTTCACTAGCAGCATGTAGTGAAAACGATGCGGAGAGCGCAGGCGAAGAGCTTGACGAAATGGTCACAGATGCTGGCAATGCGCTTGAAGACGGCGGTGACAAAATTGGCGATATGGCCAACGACGCTGGTAACGCCGTAGAAGATGCATGTGAAGACGTTAAAGAAGGCGTTGAAGCAGAAGATGACGACTGTTAATTTGTCTCGTAGCCGTCTATGGATATAAAATATAGGGCTAGATACAAACAATACAGAACTAAAAAAGGCCGGTTTTTACCGGCCTTTTTTATGTTTGTGTCTTCTGGGCTTTTTTTTGCCCTAAACTGAATTAAACCAAAGGATCTCCTTCAAGAAACCTCTATACCGCCGAGCTCTCTTGCCAAGTCATCGAGTGTAGACAGGGTTTCATCAAACTCACCCACAATATACGTATATTTTACACTTACATGATGGTCGGTTTGACCAAATTTAGCGCGTAACCCGTCTGCATTAACATGCTTCACAGTATTGAGAAATCTATACGCTGACATCTCTGTCTCAAATTGAAACTCGACACTATTTTCCATTTACGCCAGCACACTCGGATGGTTATCAATAATGGCAACAACACGCTGTAAAAGACCACCTTCGTCTTCTTTCACTTCACCATGCTGTAACCAATCGCTCAATATTTCTTGGGCCTCTGGAGCTTCACCTTGCTCAAGTTTTGCCGTCATCATTTGAAGCTGCACACTTGAGCGTACAGATGCGTCAGATTGCGGACTAGGCATACCGCTAGCCACCTCCAACGCAACTGTTAACCACGCTCTATCGTGCCTCGGCGCATTTGACTCACCAGCGTTAGTCAGCAAATTCGACCAACGCTTACCCAAGGTTTCTAAAAGCTCAGTCCTAGCCTCTGGTTCATCATTTTGCAGCAACCGAATAATGGCATGAGCTCGCGCTTCTATCACTTTTGTGTCATGTTCACGCTGCATAGACTCTCTTTGCTTAAAGAGCGTCTCCAGCTTGCGTTCTAACTTCACTCGCTGTGGTTTTGGCAGTGCTAACATGGCTTCTTGAATAGGCTGAACTGCACTTTGAAAGGTACTGTCATCACCTTCTACAGAGATAGACGCGATAGAGGACGACAGCTTTTCAGCTTGCTCAGTATACTCACTAGTTTGCGCTTTACGCTGGGTTTTCAAACGTTCGAAAATGGCATCGTTACTGGCTTTAAATTCTGCCCACAACCGGCTCTCTTCGCGCTTACCGGCATGTCCAATGCGCTTCCACTCTTGCTGTAGTTGCTGCGCAGACTCTGCTGCGTCGCTAATATCATCAGCATCTTGTAGCGCATTAACCTTATCCACTAGCTTTTGTTTAAGCGTCTGATTATCGTTTTGCCACGCATAAATGCGCTTTTGAAGGGGAGAAAATACTGCCTTCCACTCGACTTTTAGTTGCTCGTAAGCTTGCTTTTCAACTTGACCGCAAGCTCGCCACTGCTTGGCAAGCCTATCAAGGGTTTTGCTTAATTCAGTTGGCTCAATGTCTTCGGGTATGGACGCTACTTTTTCAATAATCGAACGACGCAGCTCTAACGCCGCTGCTCGTTCAGCATCTAATTTAGCGTAATGCTCTCTGCAAGGCTCGAACGCCTTTTCTAGCGCGTTATCAAACTCTTGCTGCAGCGCTGCATTTTCTTGCTCATTGTTACTACTAGATGGTGTATTTAGCGATAACCATTGGCTACGTAAATACTTTATCGACTCACTACGCTGTTTTATGTTCTCTACTGGCGTAGCGGCCAGCACTTTGGCCTCTTTAACTAAAGCAGGCTTTCTCGGTGCGGCAATATAGCTCTGCCAGCCTTCCAACCTTGCTATGTCGTCAGCTGTTTTCTGAAAACGTTTGTCGATGTCCTTCTTTAAACCTTCAGGGAGCGAAGCAACACTATCAGACAGCTTCTTAAACTTAGCCATGGCCGCACGAAATTTGCCCTGTGACACTAGATTATCAACAATGCTTATTTGTTTTCTAACGCGTCTCAGTTCGTCTTGGTGCTTTGATTTGGCGGCTTTTTCATCGGCTCTCACTTGCTTAGTTGCTGCCTTAAACCGCTGTAAAAGCACCTTGGGCTGTGCAATAAGTTCGCGACTGATGGCTGAATATTCCTCTATCGCAGCATCAAATTCGCTACGTAAATCGCCCTTTTGTTCATCACTCACATCAGTACTGCTTAGTTTTTGCGCCACGTCTTCAACGACGTTCAGTCTAGACAATAACTTTTGACCGTATTGCTGCTGCATAGAGAACGCTTCAAGCTTTGTGTTTAGCGTATCAACAGCTAATTGAATCTCGTTAACTCGCTTGTCATTGCTGCCAAGCTGCCCCAACTGTTCCAGCGTAGACTCAACACCTCTTACACTTTCATTTACCGTTGCAACATCGGCTAACGTGGCTTCACACAAGCGCGTGTCGAACAACCAACCTACTTGTTCTTTCGCATGGGTTAGCTGCTGTTCGCAAAGGGCTTGTGTATTTGCAAGTACCGCCGACTTTTGCTTCTCTTCCCACGCAGGACGGATCCTGTCGACATAGCGCGTAACTTGCTCAGTTATTTTGCTACGCTTTTCTTCGAACTCTTGCTTATCGTCAGTTGAAAGAATGCCCGCTTGTGCAAACAAGCCTTCCAGCTCACTGTGGTAACGAGATTGCAAATCTACAACCTGTTCAACATCGGCTTTATCAAGTAGCGCACGGTATTTGGACAAGCATAGCGTAAGTTGCTTTTTAAGCTCTACAGGCTTTTGCTCTGCTGCCCTTATTTCGTCAATTCGGCTATTAATCGCATCAAGCGTTGGGGAGTCGCTCAGTTTCTTTGACCATTTTTGCAGTGTATTTATCTGAGACTGACTGCTAATAAGCTGGCGTTGCAATTGCCCATTAATTGTATGTAAAAAGACGTATTGCGTAAACGAAGGCTTATCGACTTTGGCTAATAGCGCAAAAGCCAATTCAGTATTGCCTAACAGCTCAGGTTCGCGCTGGACTACATCAATGATCACATCCGTACTTGCCGTTTCTCGCAAAAACGAAGACTTTTCCTCGGCGCTAAGGGCCACACTGCCTTTGCCTGAGATAGCTTCATTCACACAGTGCTGGGCTGCTTTTTTTACTTTTGGCGACTTGGCAATTTGTGCCATCTTTTGCCATAGCACGAAGCTGTTCAACTTTGCCAACGCTGCAAGACTCACGTCTGCATTATCATCGTTAAAGGCCAGCTCATGAAGAATCGTTTTGTCTTGAGGTTTTTCCGGTGAGAGTTTTTCAATGGCTTCCAGCCTTTTTTCCGGCTTTTGACTGGTATGAGAAGGAGCAAATATACGACTAAATATCATCCTGTTTGAACCGCGCTATCGTGTTGTTATCATTTTGGTGGTCCGATAGAGAGCGTTTGAAATCGGCTTTGCTTTTATGCACAATTTCGCCACCCTCTCCTACTGTCATGTGTTCAGACGATTTTTCAATTTTCGCCTGATACAACATCACTGCCTGCATTGTGCTGGCTTTTTGCTCTTCGTTAAGTGGCGTTCCATCAACCCACTTTCCGGTCTCTACGGCTTGACGCAAGCGTTCGTAAACCTCTGGCGTCATGCTACTAACTAGTGCATCTATATTCATTTATGAGAAACGCTTTATCATTACAATTCGAGCTCGGTTTACTAGGTACCAAACGAAACCTACAATAGCGCCTAGAATAGCGAGATTGTGCTGCAAATCACCCGGTCTAGTTCCACCCCAATACATAAAACCAAAACTTGCCACAAATATCAGCATAGCCAGCAGTGATTGATTTTGAATGCTTTGAAGTTTTTGAAAACGGTTAAGGCTTTGCTTGCGCTCAACATCTTCAGATGTTGCATCGCCAATTTTAAATCCGCAATGTGGACACTCTTTTGCCTTGTCAGAAGTTTTTTTCTTGCACGACGGGCAGTCAACTAATGCCATGTGTTGCTCCTGTTTATTCGCTGCGAGTAAAAAACGAAAACTGTACGCCAGCGCATACTATTATCTCGCGGATGAGTATCATACTGAAGTTGATTACAACAATGAAGTCGGATTATACACTTCGCAAACAAAAAATGCGTGTCAGAGTTATTCTAGGAATAACGCCACCACACGCATTTTACTACTATTTAGAAGCCGATTAAGACTACTTGTTTGTCTTAATCTTAATTCATTTATCGCGGTTATTTTTGGTTCTTGACCAATAATCGTTCACTGTCTCTTTCATCTCTTTACTCAGCATCAATATGCCAAATAAGTTAGGTAGTGTCATAACCACAATGGCTACCGCAGAGAGCGCCCACACCAATGTGGTATCTGAGAACGCAGCCCACACAAAGCCAGCGACATAAATGACTCGATAAGGCATAACAGAACGAGGACCGAGAAGGTATGTCATCGCACGGTCACCATAATACGACCATGCAATTGCCGTTGAAAATGCGAATAAAAGCAAACCAACCGACACGATGTATTGCCCGAAATCACCGAAGAAGCCTCGGGTAAACGCAATGGTAGTCAGTGCAGCAGAGTGAACCAGAGATTTACCACTTACCTCCAGGTTCTCTTTTAGCGGTTTACCGTCTTCGATTTTCAATGTACCGGTAAATAAATCTTCACTGCCTACCGAGTACTTCACGTCTTCTGCGACTGAACGAGAGTTTATAAGGGTAAAGTCGCCGCTGACTGCAGTGCCATTTACTACGGTGATCGCACCTGTAAACGGTTTAATTTCGTTACCTTCAACCCCGTTTAAAAAGCCGTATAGCGTTTCGACATCTTTTGATTCACTATCGTCATATTCGCCTGCTACAAAGAACATGTCTGAACGGTCGAATACATTTTCATGCTTTTCTTTCCACACGCCAGAAGAAAGAATAACTAAACCTGTAATAGTACAAATTAGAATAGTATCGATAAACGGCTCTAATAAAGACACCATTCCTTCTGATGCAGGCTCTTTGGTTTTAGCTGCCGCATGAGCGATAGGCGCAGACCCCTGACCCGCTTCGTTTGAAAACAAACCTCGGTTTACACCACGGTTAAATGCGTAAGCAAGTGAGGCACCTAAGAATCCACCTGCTGCGGCAGACCCGGTAAACGCATCGCTGATTACCGATAAGAATGAGGGAATGATATTCTCGAGATTGGCAAAAATAACCGCCATAGCGCCAATGAGATAGATAACCGCCATTGCAGGAACAACGCGGGCGGTGAATGCCGCAATGCGTTGAATGCCGCCTAGAATAACCAGCGCGAGTAAAATACCCAGCACGCTACCTACAAGCCAAGGCTCAAAACCAAAGGTGGCTTCGATACTTTGTGCAATACCGTTACTTTGTGGAAGGTTACCCGTTCCAAACGAGCTAACTACAGTGGCAATCGCGAACGCTACGGCTAACCACTTCATGTTTAAGCGACGGTCCATGTAGTACATAGGTCCACCGGCCATCGTACCATCTTCTGTCTTAACTCGGTATTTGTGCGACAAGGTCACTTCGACGAACTTTGTCGTCATGCCTAAAAAGGCCGTCACCCACATCCAAAATAGCGCCGCCGGGCCGCCGAGAAAAATAGCGAAAGCAACACCAGATATGTTACCTGTTCCAACGGTTCCTGAAAGTGCCGTGGTTAACGCTCTAAAGTGTGTGGTATCGCCAGGATCGCTCTCTTTGTCAAATTTACCAGTAATAACCTGCCATGCATGTTTGAAGAAGCGAACTTGCGGAAACTTCAAGTAAACTGTGAAGAATAAGCCCACACCAAGAAGCACAAAAGGAAACCAACTCGCGCCCCCCAAGAAGCTATCAAGCGTGATAAGTAAACCGTATAACCCTTCCAAGGTATTTCCCCTTTTTTATTATTTCGTTTTGTTGTTTTTATCAAAAGACCTCATTCGCTGAGGCCTTTATTGTTAGAAGCGGGCGCTTCTTTTTATTTATCGTTATTGAGTTTTTTTACGACAGCATTTACAGCTACGAGAATATCTTCGCCAAGCTGACGGCATCGCTGAACAGACCAACCATAAACATCGTCAGGTACGTTTGCGTTATCTTTAAACGGCATTTCAACGGTATACGCCATGCAAGTGAATTTTTCGCCCACTGCATTCGACGCCACCGTTAAATTTGCTTTACCCGGCGCGTCTTTGTCGTAGCCAAATTCATCTTGAAACTCCGGTGTTGCATTAAGTAAAGCCGATTTAAATGTGTCCTCCAACGCTTTTATTTCGTCGTTATAGCTCGGGTTTCCTTCGCTGCCTGCAACAAAATTGTACGGCAGTGCTTCATCACCGTGCAAATCGAGGTACACATCCACGCCTGCATCTTCCATTGCCTTTAACACAAACAGTACTTCAGGACTTTTTTCAGGTGTCGGTGTTGCCCATTCTCGGTTTAGATTGGTGCCCACAGCGTTTGTACGCAAATGCCCTCTGGCACTGCCGTCCGGGTTCATGTTTGGTACGACATAAAACACGGCGTTGTCTAGCAACTGTCGAGCCAAACCGTCTTGTTCGTCCAGCAACCGATAAATAATGCCCTCTGCGCACCATTCGGCCATGGTTTCACCAGGATGCTGACGGGCTGTTATCCATACTTTTTTCTTGTTAGGTGTTTCTTCGCCAATAACTAACATCGACATGTCACGACCATCTAGCGTTAGCCCTAGAAAGCGGTGCTCACACAACAGTGACATTTGCGCGTCGTGAACTAGGTCTAGGTGACGTTCGTAACTATAAGGAATGAAATACGCAAAATACACGCTTGGCTGTTCTAACGTGAGTGAGAAGGTGAGATTGTCTCCGTCAAATTCACTTGGAACACGAAACCAGGTTTGCCTATCGTAAGAAGCAAGAACGTTATACCCCTTCCAACCATCAGGATACGCAGATTTTGCCAACCCTTGGATGGTCATTGTATGGGTGACAAACGTTTCGCCCACAAGACGAAAATGAAACCATTGGGCAAATTCTGATTGGTTGTCTTTTGGTATGGTGAGAAGAATATCTTCTGGAGACTCTGCGCTAACAACATTAATGTTGCCGCTGTCGAATTGACTGGAGATATGCATAGACTGTCGTTTCCCTTATTATTTGTGCGCTAATTTAGCATAGTCAGCGACACAAATACCATGCGCACTGGCTGGTTTTACCAGCATGGAGTACACAATTTGTTTACACTAATAAAAAAACCGACTCTGTCGGTCGGTTTTTTAATCAATTAACGCTCTGTGTTTTTGCTAGCAGCTATGTACTGATTTGAGCAGTCGCTTAGCTTACTAAAGCGGCAGCGTTGGAAAGCTAAGGTTGGCCATATCGCGAACCACGCGAAGCACCTGGCAGCTATAGCCAAACTCGTTGTCATACCACACGTAAAGTGTTAAACGGTCATCAGACACGATAGTTGCCTGTGAATCTACTACTGACGCAGCTCTTGAACCTACCAAGTCGGTGGATACAATTTCTTTGCTTGCTGTGTAGTCTATTTGGTGCTGCAATTTAGAAAATAAAGCGGTATCGCGTAAGAACTCGTTGACCGATAGCTTGTCTGTGGCTTTCTCTAAATTGAGGTTCAAAATTGCCATAGACACATTGGGGGTAGGCACACGAATCGCGTTACCCGTTAGCTTACCGCCTAATTTAGGGTATGCCTTCGCCACTGCTTTCGCTGCGCCGGTTTCCGTGATCACCATATTAAGTGGTGCACTTCGACCTCGACGATCCCCTTTGTGATAGTTATCGATAAGGTTTTGATCGTTTGTGTAAGAGTGAACAGTTTCAACATGGCCATTCTTAATGCCATATTCTTCATCAAGGGCTTTTAACACTGGTGTGATAGCGTTGGTGGTACAGCTGGCCGCCGATACAATGGTATCATCAAGGGTCACTTCGCCGTCATTAACACCATGTACGATGTTTTTAATGTCGCCTTTACCAGGCGCGGTCAGTACCGCCTTTGCTGCGCCTTTTGCTTTTAAGTGAAGACCTAACCCGTCTCGGTCGCGCCAAATACCGGTATTATCAATGATAATAGCGTTGTCGATACCGTATTGCGTGTAATCCACTTCATCAGGACTGTTGGCATAGATAACCTGAATAAACGAGCCGTTTGCTTTTAGTGCATTGCGCTCGTGGTCAATCGTAATACTGCCGTTGAATGGACCGTGCACTGAGTCTCTGCGAAGTAAACTCGCACGTTTTTCCAAATCGCCATCGCGACCACCGCGCACTACAATGGCACGTAAACGAAGCTTGTTGTTTTTACCCTGACGCTCGATTAGCAAACGCGCTAGTAAACGGCCTATTCGACCAAACCCGTAAAGCACAACATCTTGAGGCTGCTGATTATCGTCTTTATCAACCACGTCACTGAGTTTGTCAGTGAGATACGCGGATAAGTCATCGTTATCAACGGCTGAACCATAGTGAAAGTCAAACGCCAGTTTGCCGATATCAATTTGCGCTGGAGCAATCTTCATAGTACTCAGCGCTTCCAATATAGGGTAGCTTTCACGCAAACGTAACTTAATGCCTTCGTGCAAACGGACCTTGCGGTGCGCTTTAATGATGTCGATAGCACTGGCATTGAGAAGAGAGCGGCCGTATACGGATATCTCTACGGCTTTGTTGCGATACAGCTTGCCTATCAAAGGCAGCATAATTTCTGCGTATTCCTGACGCTCTTGCCAGCTACTTTGTAATTCCTGCTCATACTGTTGATTCATGCTTCAGCCTTCATGGATGTAAATTTACGTTGGTTTCACGTCGGCTTTTTATTATTCTATGGGTACACGTAGGTGAGTTTTTGCCTGACGATCGTGGGACGTAGTTTAATTAAACACTCAGGGAAGACCAAATTGTCTATTAATTTCAAAAATGCATTATATTTTATGAATGGACGTACATTATTTAGTAAGTTTCCAACAAGTTATTACAAAGCCGCCTGCCTTGTGGCATCGTTAGTTGTGCTAAGTGGCTGCAGTGATTGGTTCGAGCCCACCATCAAAGAAATTTGCGCTGAGCATGAGAATATGTGTGTAGACTTGAGCTTAGATGCTCGATGCACGCCGCAAAGAGCAGAGATTATTAGGCTGCGTTACTACAACCAAAACCCGTCGAGTGATGCCTATAAATATCCCCTACTCCTGTCTTTCGAAACCTACCTTGAGTGCGTTCAAGAAGTGCAGCACATTGAACATATAAAGCGTAAAGGCAAGGAGGCAACGCGCCTAAAAGGGGTTATCACCGCGAGAAGAGAATTGCAGCGTTTAGCCCGAGAAACAAAAGACTCCTTAGACCCTCACCTAAGCTATTACCACTGGACACGCTTCGGTGATGACGACGCGTTTCATCGCTTCGAACGCTATGCAGCAAGCGACCAAGTCAAAGATCCTGAACTACTGGTTAACTTGGCCTCTGTGCAAATTAAAAATGACCCTACGCGAACCATAGAGACACTTTATCGCGCACTAAGCCTTTATACCGACAGTGACGACATTGACATTGGTGTCTACCATTCTTTGGCATCAATAGGCATAGATGCAGACAACTACCGAATGGCCTATGTGTGGTATGGCGTAGCAGAAGAGTATGACGATAGATTACCTGACACGCAGCGCGTGCAGTTAGGTGAACGCTTCGACTTACCTACAGACATACTCGACTCGGTCACTGCCGACATCATCAGTGCCCTCAATAGCAGTACGTTTGATGCTGCAAAATTACAGCTCAACAAGCTCTAGTATTGAAAGTAAATTACATTTTAAAAGCCTAGAAAACACAAAAAAACCGCCTTAAGTTGGCGGTTTTTTTTCTACAATTGAAAGCGATGACGAAACAAGCTCAAATTTTAACCACCTGTTTACCTTTAACCTCGCCTGTAGTGTTAGCCTTTTACTACTTCGTTATTCTCACTCTTAAATGTCATAGAGACTGAGTTTACGCAGTATCGCTGACCTGTTGGTTCTGGGCCATCTGGGAATACGTGGCCTAGGTGTGAATCACACTGCTTACATATTATTTCTACTCGACGCATGCCGTGCGATACATCTTCGCGATAATCTACATTGCCATCGTCTAGTTGTTTATAAAACGAAGGCCAACCGCACCCTGCATCAAATTTTGTGTCTGAGGGGAACAATGGCGCATCGCAGCATTTACAGACATACACACCACCACGGGTTTCATCGAGCAATGCGCCAGTGAATGGTCTCTCTGTCTCGGCCTGACGGCAAATACGGTACTCTTGCTCGCTCAGCTTTTCTTTCCATTTATCGTCTGACATTACACCCTCTCTTTGTTCAAAATAATCCAATTTACGTTAGCGGGTTACCAGTGCTCACTTTTGTAGCCAGTCTGTTAAACCTCACACTTAAAAAAAGAATGTGGGTAAACAGACTAACAAAAAGGGTGTATTTGCTACCAAATACACCCTTCTTATGTGAGTAACGCTAAACCGCTAAGTGTATATCGCTAACGATTAACGTTTTATAGCAGTCTCTGGTCGTGAGGGATCACTCCACTCGATGTGATACTTTTTACCCGCTGGCTTATCAACGCGCTGGTAGGTATGCGCTCCAAAATAGTCACGCTGCCCTTGAAGCAGATTTGCCGGTAATACTGCTGAACGGTACGAGTCGTAATAGCTGAGTGCCGACATCATTGCAGGGCATGGAATTCCCGCAAGTGCAGATTGTGCAATAGACTCACGCCAATCAGCCTGATACTCGGTAATTTGCTCTGCAAAATACGGGTCCATTAACAAATTAGCCAGGTCTTCGTTATTTTCATAAGCTTTTGAAATAGACTGTAAGAATACGGCGCGGATAATACATCCAGCTCGCCATATTTTTGCTATTTCGCCAAAGTCTAATGTCCAGCCATGCTCTTTACCTGCCATTGCCATTAGCTGGAAACCTTGTGCGTATGCACAAATTTTCGAGCAATATAACGCCTGCTCAAGCTTGTTGATGATTGACATTTTTTGTTCATCATCAAACAAAGAGGCTTCTGGGCCTGCCAGTACTTGGCTTGCCGCCACGCGTTCTTCCTTTAAGCTTGAAATACTGCGGGCAAAAACCGCTGCCGTAATTGTTTGAGCTGGGCTTCCTACTTGCAACGCACTTACCGCAGTCCATAGGCCAGTGCCTTTTTGCCCTGCTCGGTCTAAGATAACATCCACTAGAGGTTGTTTGGTCTCAGGGTCTAGCTGTTCGAGTACTTCAGCGCTGATTTCAATGAGATAGCTATTGAGCTTACCATCGTTCCAGCGGCGGAATACTTCTGCTATTTCAGCAGGCGCCATGTGAAGCGCATCGCGCATAATTTGGTATGCTTCACAAATAAGCTGCATATCGGCATATTCGATGCCGTTGTGCACCATTTTCACGTAGTGGCCTGCACCCACAGGGCCTATATAAGTTGCGCAGGGCTCACCGCCAACCACTGGCTTACCTGGTACGTAGCTTTCGATAGGCTTTCCGGTTTCAGCGTCAACTTTTGCTGCAATAGATTTCAAAACAGGCTCAATACGCGTCCACGCATAGGGGTTACCCGATGGCATTAGCGAAGGACCAAAACGAGCCCCTACCTCACCGCCAGATACCGCAGTAGAGAAGAATATGAATTTGCCTTTGTACTGATCTTCACGAGCAACTGAGTCGGTCCACAAGCTGTTTCCCGTATCAACAACGATATCGTCGGCTTGAATGCCTGCATCAATAAGGTGGTTACACACGTGGTCAACGGGGTCGCCGGCCGGCACTGAGAGGATAATAAGGTGTGGCGCTTTAAGTTTACTGAGCAATTCAGTATAAGAACTGCAACCTTCAACCCGTGGGGGTGTATTGCGTTCTCTTTCACTTTCATCTTTGGCAAGAATTGCATCAACTTTATTTTGATCTAAGTCGAAGCATGCCACTCGATAACCATGATCTACTAGGTTCATAGTAAGGTTGTTACCCATTACCCCTAAACCGATAAAACCGATATCGCACAAAGTATCTTTGTGCGAACTGCCACCATTATTTTGCATAGGAAAACCCTCACATTTAGATGGGAGAGCATGTTACCACTTGATGATATAAAGAACAGTCAAACATCGAAAATATAGTGCGGTATGCCGTATTTACCACCGCTGGTAAAGGTTAACTCGCTGTTAGCGGGTTAATTCAGAGAAACTGAATAAGGTTAACGACCTGCTTGCTTGTAAAAAGACCTGCTGAATACAAATTGAAGGCTGGTCATCAAGTGAGGCATAACGCGTATCTAGCTTCAGTGTCCAGCCACCACAACGTTTTGACGTAGGTAAATGGAACCGTACGTCATTTTCACTGGCGTTAACGCATAAAAACCAATGCTCGGGCTTAACATTGCCGTCACGGTAACCTTTAATCTCAACGCCAAAAGCCTTGTTGTGATGCGCATTCCAGTCTTCGGAGGCTTTGTCAGAACCATCTGGTTTGAACCAATTAATGGCTTTTACATTTCTCGACAACGTAAACGAATCATCGTGAAGTTTTAGCTCGCTCAATAAAGTGGATGATTGGCGTAAGCGAATAACAAACTGACAAAACTGCAGAAAGTCCTGTTTGCTTTTGTTCATCTCCCAATTTAGCCAACTTATGGCATTATCTTGACAGTACGCGTTATTGTTTCCGTTTTGCGTTCGGCTTAGTTCATCGCCACCGAGTATATGCGGCGTTCCTTGGGAAAAAATAAGTGTAGCAAACAAGTTGCGTTTTTGGCGTTCACGAACTGCCAAAATGGCACTGTCCTTGGTCTCCCCTTCAACGCCGTAATTGGCAGAAAGGTTATTCCCATGGCCATCGCGATTATCTTCTAAATTATCGAGGTTGTGGCGATCGGCGTAGGTCACCATATCGTGCAGGGTAAACCCATCGTGATAGGTAATATTGTTGACTGACGTAGAGATGTGGCGATGGCCTTTATGGAATATATCTCTAGAGCCCATTAGGCGGGTTGCAAAGTCGGGGGTTTGACCATCATCGCCGCGCCAAAACGCGCGAACTGTGTCTCGGTATTTGTCATTGACTTCTAGCCACGGTGATTCAAAGTTGCCGACTTGATAGCCTCCAGGACCAATGTCCCACGGCTCAGCAAGCAATACTTTGTTGCTAAGCACCGGATCTGCACTGATTGCTCTTAGTAGGCCCGACTGACTGTTAAAATGCTGAGGTTCCCGGCCTAGAGACACGGCTAAGTCAAACCTAAACCCATCAACACCAATAACATTTACCCAATGACGCATGGCATCAAGGATAAGCCCCATCATAAAAGGTTGTGCAGTGTTAATGGTATTGCCGCAGCCTGAGTGATTTGAAAAAAATACTTCACCGGCGTCCGTCTGCTCAAGTAAGTAGGCTTCATAAGGACACAGCCCTTTGTAGGACAATATTGGACCGCCAAATCCGGCCTCGGCGGTATGGTTGAATACCACATCCACAATGACTTCAATACCGGCCTCATGGTAACTATTCACCATCTGTTTAAGTTCAGCCAGTGCGTCAGACACACCGTAGCGGGGCTCTGGTGCAAAAAAATTAACAGGGTTATATCCCCAGTAATTGGTTAGCCCTTTATCTGTAATAAAGGGTTCCGGCATAAACGAGCACAGAGGCATAAATTGCACAGTGGTGACGCCTAGTGCCTTAATATGATTAATGACACTTGGATGGGCGGCGCCAAGGAACTTACCCTGATGCGCCTTAGGCACATCAGGGTGTAACTTTGTTAAGCCTTTGACATGGGCCTCGTAAACAATGCGATTGTGTTTTGCGATATTCGGACGAGACGTATCACAATGTGCATATGCCGCGACGTCAATAACTAAACATTTAGGGACCATAAACTGTGAATCATCGTCATACTGACGACGATTCCATTTAATAGGTCGGCTAATTTTCTTTGCATAGGGGTCGATTAACAGCTTCTCTCGCGTTACTTCGTCAAGGTCACCCTTTGCTCGTTCAACGCGATAGCCATAAAGCTGCCCGGCTGCAATGCCATCTACAAAACCATGCCACACGTCCCCGGTTTTTTCTGGTAACGCTTGCTCGTGAGTCGTTTGCTCTGTATCGCTGTTAAAAAGGCACAATATAACGGCGGATGCCCCTGGTGCATACACTGCAAAATTACATCCATCTGCGTCTACAGTGGCTCCTAAAGGAAATGATGTACCACTTTTTATATTGTTTATTTTATTCAGCTTCACGTCTTTATTCACTGCTCATTCACTTTGCGAAATTATACCTAAGGGTGCATTTTTCTGTGCCTATGGTGTACCGCGCCTAATTACTTTTCATTATTACGTTTCATTAACCACATAAAATATTGTCGCAAGCGGCGGTATCGTAAGTTCTACCGAATAATCTCTGTCATTCCACGCCGTTTTTTGCGGTGTAGCTTTACTTAATACCGTCATACCGCTTCCCCAAAACTTAACATCGTCGGTGTTAAGCGCAAGCGTCAGCGTATTTTTGGAGTCTACTCCTACTCTGAAGTTTTCATAAGGTATTGGTGTAAAGTTGGTAATAACATACACTTTTTGTTTTGAGGACTTTGCGTTTCGGACAAAGGAAACTATGCTTTGCCCCGCATTGCTGTGGTCTATCCATGCAAAACCATCGGCGTGATGATCTTGTTCATAAAGCGCAGGCGTTGTTGTGTACAAATGATTAAGGGCTTTGTAAACAGCTTGAACCCCTTTATGACGGTCGAAGTTCAAAAGGTGCCAGTCTAGTTCACTGTCGTGATTCCACTCTGACGACTGACCTAACTCGTTACCCATAAAGTTAAGCTTTTTGCCCGGGTGCCCGTACATAAACCCAGCGTAGCAGCGTAAGTTAGCCGTTTGTTGCCACTCGTCACCGGGCATTTTACGCAGCATACTCCCTTTACCGTGCACAACTTCATCGTGGGAAATTGGCAGCACAAAATTTTCGTCAAATGAATAAACCATGCTGAAGGTAATATCGCCGTGATGGTAATTTCTGTATGCGGGGTCTTTGGCAATGTAATGCAATGAATCGTGCATCCATCCCATGTTCCATTTAAAGCCAAACCCTAAACCACCGTCAAACACGGGGCGAGAAACTTTAGGGAAAGACGTTGACTCTTCAGCAATCGTCATCGCGTCAGGGAAGTGTTTGTAGACTTCTTCGTTCATCCAACGCAACAAGCTGATGGCTTCGTAATTCTCGTTTCCGCCATCCACATTGGGGATCCATTCGCCATCATTGCGTGAGTAATCCAAGTACAGCATTGACGCTACGGCGTCGACGCGCAAACCGTCGATGTGGAATTTATCTAACCAGAATAACGCGTTGGCGACTAAAAACTGACGAACCGTGTCTTTGCCAAAATCGTAAATGCATGAATTCCAATCTGGGTGCCAGCCCTTCTTAGGATCCTCATACTCATACATGCACGTGCCGTCAAAGCGCGCCAATCCGTGTCCGTCTTCAGGAAAGTGAGCTGGAACCCAATCAATAATAACGCCAACACCTGCTTGGTGGCAGCGGTCGACAAAGTATTTGAAATCGTCAGGGTCGCCAAATCGGCTTGTCGGTGCAAACATACCCACGGGCTGATATCCCCAAGAGCCATCGAATGGAAATTCTGATATGGGCAGTAACTCAACATGGGTATAGCCCATGTCGCTAACGTAATCGATTAAGTTGTCAGCTAATTCTTTATAGCTTAAATAGCGTGCATCGCTCTCGCTATTTGGACGTTTCCATGACCCCAAATGAACTTCGTAAATGCTCATAGGTGTGGTGTATTTATTTGCTTTTCGTTTCTCCAACCATTCGTCATCATTCCACGCGTAGTTGTCGTGGTTATATACTTTAGATGCGTGGGAAGGGTATTGCTCAGCGCTGAATCCTAGAGGGTCGGCTTTATGCGGCAGGTCGTGGCCACGAGAGTCTTTAACTTGATATTTGTAGCGCTCGCCTTCGGCCATACCTGGAATAAACAACACCCAGTAACCCATGGATGTTTTTTCCATAGGATGAACCCGGCCATCCCACTGGTTAAAATCGCCTATTACCGACACTGCCGACGCATTCGGTGCGAACACACAATACCTGACACCTTCTATTGACGCTTTATCTGAAGCATCTACTGTGAGCAACTGAGCGCCCGCTTGCTGATATAAGTTGAACGGTGTGCTGTCGATAAAGTGAACGGCGTGATAAGCCTGTTCTTTAAACTGGTAGGGGTCGATGTAATCGTACTGTTGCTGCCCTTTATTAACAACAACGCGATAAACATGACTAATACAGTCTCTTGGAATGACAGCTTCAAATAAACCTGAGGTTGAAATAGGCAGTAACGATATGTCTTTCAGTGCAGGGCTATCCCACGTTATCGTTATCGATGTTGCTTCTGGACGCCATACGCGAAGAAGTAATTCACCTTCGCCCTCGATAACACCTAATTGGGAAAACGGTTGTGAACATTTTGCCTGTTCAAACTGCTCAACGACCTTCTGCACTAACTGCATTTATTACTCCTATTAAAAACCCGCGTAACGCGGGCCTAACTTAGTCATAGTGAGAGGCAACACAGAGCGCCTCTCATTAAATTACCCTGCAAGGTTAACGATGACTCGCTTGTTTTCTTGCAGCAGTAAGTTTAGACGCTAACGCATTTATATCATGACTTTCAAAGATTGACTCAATATTCTGTGTCAACTTTCGGCGCCAATTCGGGTATTCGTTAAACGTACCAGGAATATTCACGGGCTTATCCATTTCCAGCCAGTCTTCTAACTGCAAGCTCAGCAGCGCACTTGAGCCACCAGCCATGTGAACCTGCATGCCGTTGTTAAGCTCTCGATTCATACCGGTAACATTAACATCGTGTCCCACATGTGCTGGTATAGAGTGATGCCCGTGCAGTGTATTAAGGATCTCCTGCTTGTTTTCATGCCTGTCAGCATACAGGGTTTGCAATATATCATCCGTTGGGTACAACCCAATCTCTTTACCCAACTCTAAATCTAGACAATGCCAGTAGCCGATAAGCGTTGGCATATCGTGGGTTGTTAACGTGCTCATCGACTGTTCAGGGTAATGACTTGGTGAATAAAAACCACCGTCCTCGGCCTGCTCAAAGAAAAATACGCGGTATGAATAAACGCCATTTTGTGCAAGCTTACTGCGAATTTCTTCCGGCACTGTTCCAAGGTCTTCGCCAATAACCAAACTTTTATTTCGGTGGCTTTCTAACGCTAAAATCCCAAGTAAATCATCTACTGGATAGTAAACGTACCCACCCTCTTTGGCACTATCACCTTTACACACCCACCACAGGCGAAGGAGTGCCATCACGTGGTCAATACGCAATGAGCCAGAAGACGCCATGTTCGATGCGAACAAGTCAATAATGGGTTGATATTGTTGCTCATAGAGCTTTTGAGGGTCCATTGGCGGTAAACCCCAGTTTTGGCCTAACGGACCAAGAATATCTGGCGGTGCACCCACACTTGCATCGGTGCAGTACAAGTCTTTGTTACCCCAAATCTCAGCGCTGCCTTCACTCACACCAACCGCTAGGTCGCGATAAAGACCAATGGTCATGTTGGCATCAAGTGCTCTGCTGCTTGCCATGTCGAGCTGCTGCGCAGCAATCCATTGCAAGAACAGATAAAACTTAACGTCGTGAGCGTTATCTTTCTTAAATTTAGCAACCGCAGAATTGTGGTAATCTTTGTACGCTTTAGGAAATACAGGCCATCCCCAGCTTTCTTTGCCGTCTGCTTTTAACTTAGACTGCAATGCATCGTAAACCGCAAGCATATCAAGACTCTCTCCACCGGCTTCAACAAAGTCGTTAAACGCTTTGTTTTGCGGTGTTTTGCCACGTAGAAATTGTTTATCGTATACGTTGAACAAGGCGTATAGGGCGGAAAGCTTTAGCTTGGCTACCGCTTCATAATCTACGTGTTCAGCGTCTCTGGCATGTTTCAAGGTATCAGCAAAGTCATCCGCATTGACCACATCTTGAACGGATTTATCATCAAAACCTTCAACAGCAGTGACATCAATATATAGATAGTTCAACCAACGACGTGAGCTTGGGCCATAAGGTGAGCAGGCATTTGGGTTTGCCGGATAAAGTGCATGTATCGGATTAAGACCGATAAAGTCAGCCCCCACCCCCGCCGCATTATCAATCAGTTTTGCTAGGTCAGAAAAATCACCAATCCCCCAGTTGTTTTCGCTGCGCACACAATAAAGTTGAACGCTTAGGCCCCAGATTTTTTTTCCTTCCTTGATTTCTTTTGGGCTATAGCACGCTTCTGGCGCAACGATGAGTCTTGAGGTGCCAAGTTGGTCGTCGTCGGCTTTAAGTACTATATTGTGATAACCCAGAGGGAAGTCCAAAGGCACTTTCACTGCATATTCATGAAACTCTACGTCATCGATGTGGGCCATTGACGACATTTCTTGGTCAACAGGCGTAAACGGGTATTGCTTTTGACTTCCATCTTCTAAGGTAATCTCAAACACATGCTCGTCATTAACAAGTTCGATAGGTAGACGCACAGGCAAATAAATTGCTTCAGTAGCTCTGACTACCTGGACGGGATTAAGCGGCGACAACCAAACGGAGGAAACATCTTGAGCTATTTGAGACTGAATTTTTTCATCACTGGATGTGTCATAGCCTAGCGCGTTTAATAGTTTCGCTTTGCTCGGTTCTGCGATGGTTGTCGGGTTGCCCCATGCGTCGACGTAGTGGGTCTCGATTCCACGCATTTCAACCAGTTGTTGCAGAAGTTGTTGTGTCATTATGAGTCATTCCTGTTATTCGGCAAAAGACGCTGGCATAGGCAAACTTGCAGAAAGCGTCTACAAACAATTTTTTAACATTATTCTAGAAACGACGCGCTGGCGAAACTGAATACGTTTGCATAAGCATTTGTTCGTAATTTTGCAACACTTTATCTTTTTATTTTGCTAATTATGGCATTTTGATCCATACTTTACGTAATTTATTTTCATTTTATTTTAAATTTTCGAGGTACGTTATGACAATTCGCATCGGTATCAATGGTTTTGGCCGCATCGGTCGCCTAGTAATGCGCGCAGCAGCAGAGCGTCAAGACATCGAAGTTGTAGCAATAAACGATTTGCTAGACACAGATTATATTGCCTACCTACTAAAATACGATTCTACTCACGGTGTTTTCAACGGTGAAGTTTCCGTAGACAATGGAAGCCTAGTTGTAAACGGCAAGACTATCCGCATTACCTCAGAAAAAGATCCTGCCTCTTTAAAATGGGGTGACGTTAACGTAGATGTAGTTGTTGAATCAACAGGTCTATTTTTAACGAAAGAAACAGCCGCTAAACACATCGAAGCGGGTGCTAAGAAAGTGGTTATGTCTGCGCCATCTAAAGACGACACGCCAATGTTTGTTATGGGTGTTAACCACGACAGCTATGCGGGTGAAAACATTGTGTCTAACGCATCGTGCACCACAAACTGTCTTGCACCGCTTGCGAAAGTACTCAACGACAAGTTTGGTATTGTTGACGGCCTAATGACAACAGTTCACGCAACAACCGCTACACAAAAAACCGTTGACGGTCCTTCAATGAAAGACTGGCGCGGCGGCCGTGGCGCTGGCCAGAACATCATTCCTTCGTCAACTGGCGCCGCTAAAGCGGTAGGTAAAGTCATTCCAGCGCTTAACGGTAAACTTACCGGTATGGCATTTCGCGTTCCAACGCCAAACGTTTCAGTGGTCGATTTAACCGTAAACTTGGCAACGCCAACAAGCTACGACAATATCTGTGCGGCAATGAAAGAAGCCTCTGAGGGTGAGCTTAAAGGTATTATGAGCTACACCGAAGACGCTGTTGTGTCTAATGACTTCATTGGCAACGCAAATACGTCAATCTTTGATGCGACAGCGGGTATCGCACTTACTGATACCTTCGTTAAAGTGGTATCTTGGTATGATAACGAATGGGGCTACTCGTCAAAAGTACTTGATTTGGTTGCTCACATCTCTAAATAACTTAGCAATAACAAATTTTGCGGCGTTAACGCTTTATTTGTTTAACAGTTAAGGTAATCTAAAGGCGTAGATGTCATATCTGCGCCTTTTTTGTTTCTGTGGCAGTGGTAATGTTTCGTCACTTTTAGCTTAAGCTCTGTCGTATGAGCTCTGACGTATAAGCTCTGTTATTTTATTTCTGTCGTTTAAGTTTTACGTTTTCATTTTCTTTATTTTTTAGCGGAGCATCTATGTCGCCGGTACCGTCAATTTCTATCAGTGAGTCTAACGGACTTTCATTTCTCAACGTTAACAATGAGTTTGCGTCGGCAAAAATCAGTTTGTTCGGTGGGCACGTTTTATCATTTGTGCCTGCTTCAGACGGTAAAGACAGGCTCTGGGTTAGCCCTCATGCTTATTTAAACGGCGAACGCCCTATCAGAGGGGGTATCCCTATTTGCTGGCCATGGTTTGCAAACGACCACGGCAAGGAGGCCGGTGAGTTACCGTCTCATGGTTTTTTGCGAACTCAAGTGTGGCAACTCACAGAGTCATCAGAAGACGAAAGTGGAACAACGCTAGCTTTGACTCCTTCGTTTACCCGTGCAGAAGGCTTTGAACACGACTGTAACGTTATGCTTCGAATACACGTAGGCGCAAGTCTACGTGTAGCCATAGAAACTGAGAACACCGGTGTAGCTCCTTTCTCGTTTAACACGGCATTACACACCTACTTTCACGTAGACCATATTAACCATACTGAGCTTGTTGGAATAACGGGTGAGTACAAAGATAAGCTCGATGAATGGGCGGTAAAACCGACACCTGTGCCCTACACTATCGATGCCGAAACAGACCGTATTCACTTATCTGCGGTAAAACAAGCAACCATTTCGGTTGATAGCACTGAATTTACTGATGTCATTTCAGAAGGTAACGACTCACTCGTGGTATGGAACCCGTGGCAAGGTGCAGCCTCTATTTCTGATATGGACCCGTTTGGCTACAAGCATATGCTGTGCGTGGAATCGTCGGTAACAAAAGGGCTTAAGCTTGAGCCAGGAGAAAAGTTTGAACTGGCTCAGATAATCGTGCCGAAATAAGCCTCAAGTGCGGTGTGGGTACAACGTCAGACAAATACGCATTGAATAAAACAAAAAACCTGCCAATTGGCAGGTTTTTTAATGCTGATACGTTTAGCTTAGGCCAGTATAATTAAAGCTTTGCACCGGCAACCGCTTCTTTCGCTAACTGCGTAATACGGTCCCAATCACCTGACTCAATCGCGTCATCAGGCGCTAACCACGAACCACCCACACATTTCACGTTATTCAGTGAAAGGTAATCGTTGTAGTTATTAGGGCCAATGCCGCCAGTAGGACAAAATGTCACGTCTGGAAACGGGCCGCTGATTGATTGAATGGCTTTCACGCCGCCAGATGCTTCAGCAGGGAAAAATTTCACGTGCGTATAACCCGCATCTTTACACTTCATCAAATCTGACGTTGATGAAATACCTGGAATCAGCGGTATTTCTGCGTCCATACCCGCTTTCAGTAAATCGGCAGTCATACCAGGGCTAATAGCGAATTTAGCACCCGCATCTACAACCGCTTTTAGCTGCTGTGCATTGGTTACTGTACCAGCGCCAATCAGAGAGTCAGGTACTTCCTGCGCAATACGCTTAATAACGTCAATAGCAGAAGGTGTGCGAAGGGTAACTTCTAGCACTTTTATTCCACCGGCCATCAGCGCCTTCGCCAAAGGAACAGCCTTTTCTACGTCGTTGATAACCAATACAGGAACCACAGGTCCGGCCGCAAAAATTTCCTCTGGAGTGTACTTCCATTTAGTCGTCATAATTTAACTCGCTGTGTTTTGATTCAGAAAAGCAGCTGCGCCTAAAAGGCCATGATCAGGCTCTGCTATCAAATAGGTAGGAATATCTTTTACATAGTGTTTCATTTGACCTTTAGCTTCGAATCTCGCTCTGAAGTCACTATTGTGTATAAAATCTGGAAAGCGGTTAGCAATACCGCCGCCAATGAAGATACCTCCAGTGGTTGCCATATTCAGTGCCAGGTTGCCGGCAAAACTTCCCATTATTCGGCAAAACTGAGTAAGGGCAGCTGCAGATATCTCGCAGGCTCCTGCAAGGGCTGCGTCAGTAATTTGCGCTGGCTCTTGAAAAGCAACCGGCTTGTCAGCATGTTTAGCAAGTGCAGTGTAAATGTTCAAAATTCCGCGACCCGACATCACTTCTTCAGCGGATGCTCTTCCAAAAGTAGACTGCAAATAACGCCAAACAACAATGTCAGTTTCATCAACCGGAGCGAAGTCTATATGTCCCCCCTCTCCGTCTAATGTCTGCCAGCCAGAATCCGTCATGGTAATATGCTCAACACCTAGGCCAGTGCCTGGGCCGAAAACAGCAATGTTGCCTTTTTCAGTGGCAGTGCCTTCGCCAATTTGTATTACTTGGTCGCTACTTAGCACAGGAAGTGAATGAGCAACTGCTGTGAAGTCGTTTATCACAAACAGTGCATCTAGCTTGAGCTGTGAACGCAATGCATTTTGTGAAAACGCCCAGCTGTGGTTGGTCATTTCTACCTGGTCGCCAAGAACGGGGCACGCAATAGCAATACAGCCTTCGCCAAAGGAAACATGAGGCATATCTGAAAAATACTGTGCTATGGCCATATCGATACTGGCAAATTCTTCACACATATATTTTTTGATGTCGGCAACGCCAGACTCGGTAACCCGAGCCAAACGTATATTAGTTCCGCCAACGTCAGCCACAAATCCTTGGCTCATTACGCTTGCTCCTGAGTGTAAAAAAGAGAGCAAGCTCCTTCTTCTGCGCCAGTAAGTATTGCGCGCATTCCCGCAAACATTTCGCGTCCCATTCCAACATGATGGTTAGCCAAATTCGCAGGGGCTGGTTCACGGGCTGCCAATGTTGCTTCGTCAACATGAAGAGTCAGAGCACCTGTTTCTGTGTTGAGCTCAATAATGTCGCCTTCTTGCACTTTAGCAAGTAAACCGCCTTTATAGGCTTCAGGGGTAACATGGATGGCGGCTGGCACTTTGCCTGACGCTCCAGACATACGACCGTCGGTGACTAGCGCCACTTTATAGCCTTTATCTTGCAATACGCCCAGAGGAGGCGTTAAGCGATGAAGCTCTGGCATACCAATAGCTGATGGACCTTGGAATCGCACAACCACAATGCAGTCTTTATCTAACTTACCTGCTTTAAATGCTGCGTCTAGTTCAAACTGATCTTCGAATACCACTGCTGGCGCTTTAAGCGTGCAATGTGGTGTGCGAAGCGCAGACGTTTTAATTACGCCACGGCCTAAATTACCGTCAAGTACACTTAATCCACCGTCTGGTTTAAACGGCTTATCTACCGTTGCTAGCACTTCTTTATCAAGTGATTCAGTAGGGCCGTCGTGCCACTCTAGCTCACCGTCAACAAGTTTTGGCTCTTTGGTGTAGAAGTCTAAGCCTTCACCGCAAATTGTCTTAACATCGTTGTGCAGTAAGCCAGCATCAAGCAACTGCCTTATTAGCAATGACATACCGCCAGCGGCCACAAAATGGTTAATATCGGCTGAACCGTTTGGATAGATACGGGTCATTAACGGCACTGCGTTTGAGATGTCTGAGAAATCATCCCAATTAACAATGTAGCCTGCTGCACGCGCTACTGCGATTAAATGCATAGTGTGGTTGGTAGACCCACCTGTTGCTAACAAACCTACTAAACCGTTGACAATCGCTTTGGCATCGACAATATGACCAATTGGCGTGTAGTTATCACCCAAATCAGTCAAACGGGTTGCTTGCACTGCAGCGGCTTTCGTTAGCGCTTCGCGTAATGGTGTACCAGGGTTAACAAACGAAGAGCCTGGTAGATGCAGTCCCATCATCTCTACCACTAACTGATTTGAGTTTGCTGTACCATAAAAAGTACATGTCCCTGCCGAGTGATAAGACTGTGACTCGGCATCTAACAATGCATCACGACCCACTTTACCTTCTGCAAATTGTTGTCGAACTCGCGCTTTTTCTTTGTTTGGTAATCCCGAGGGCATTGGACCCGCAGGTACAAATACCGTTGGCAAGTGTCCAAAGGTTAAACTAGCAAGCAATAGACCAGGCACTATTTTGTCACATATACCCAGCATCATAGCGCTATCAAACATATTGTGTGAAAGGGCCACGGCTGCGGCTTGCGCGATATTGTCACGGCTCATTAAGCTCAAGTCCATACCAGACTGGCCTTGAGTCACACCATCACACATGGCAGGCACACCACCGGCGAACTGTGCAACACTGCCCACTTCTTTTATCGCTTCTTTGATAACCGCGGGATAAGTCTCGTAAGGCTGATGCGCGGAAAGCATATCATTGTATGAAGAAACTATGGCGACGTTTGCTTTCGTCATCGAACGCAAATCGCTCTTTTCTTCTGTGCCGCAGGCGGCAAAACCATGAGCAAGGTTACCGCAAGATAACACACCGCGATGTGGTCCTTGGCGACGAGCCTTTTCAATTTTCTCTAAATACGCTTTACGCGTTTCTTTGCTACGCTCAATAATGCGTTGCGTGACTTCGGCAATTTTTGGGTTCATTTCTTGTCTCCTATGGCGCCCACATCAAAGTAACCGGCGCTCTATTGACAACGGCTGTGATGGGCTTTTGCGCTTCGGTGGCGTTTTCAATAGCGTCGAGTAGTACTTGTTTTTTCTTCTCACCGGTAAGGTGCAAGAAAATATTTCTGCTATTGAGTAAAGCGGGTAACGTTAGTGAAATACGTTGATGAGGTGCTGTTGTAGGTTGAACAGCGATACACGTTCGTCCGCTGCTCATATCAAGGCCGTCATTAACTTGTTCTGAACATGGGAAAAGCGATGCAGTATGACCGTCTTCCCCCATACCCAAAATAAGTGCATCGAAAGGCTGAGACATGCTGGCTAAATTACGCTCAGCAACATTCACACCTTCGTTTGCATCTTCTACATCACTTTTTAATTCAACAAAGCGTGCGGCTGCGGCCTTATTTTGAATAAGGTTATTTTTAACTAAACTCGTATTGCTGGCGTCGTGATCTTCATTTACCCAACGTTCGTCGGCAAGAGTAACGTCTACTTTATCCCACTCAAGGTCGGTGTCGCTCAACTGCTTGAACAACGCTAGCGGCGTGCGACCACCGCTAACAATAAGCGAGGCACGGCCACGGGTTTTGATACCTGTTTTAAGGATACTAACTAAGTCTTCTGCAAACGCGCTGGTAAGCGCGTCTGGGTTGTCGAATGATAATGTAGTGAGTGCCATATTATTTCTTCTTTACCGTTTTGCTTTCGTACCAGCTGCGATTTGCACGCGCTAATAAACCGATGGAATCAACCGGGCCCCAAGTACCAGCCTGGTAAGGCTCTGGAGGCTCATTTGATGACTTCCATGCATCGAGTATTGAATCAACCCACGTCCACGCCTGCTCAATTTCATCGCGACGAACGAACAGCGCCTGATTACCTAGCATAACTTCAAGCAATAACTTTTCGTAAGCATCGGGAATGCGCTCATCAGCAAACGCTTCTGAAAAGCTTAGGTTAAGTTTTGACTTTTGAAGGTCCATAGAGCCCGAATTAGTTAAACCCGGTACCTTATTCATTACGGTAATTTCTACGCCTTCATCTGGCTGTAGACGGATAACTAACTTGTTTGGCGGTAGATTCTTAAAGCTGTCGCCGAATAAATTATGAGGCTGTCGTTTGAAGTAGATAACAACTTCACTCACCTTATTTGGCATGCGTTTACCAGTGCGCAGATAAAATGGAACTCCTGCCCAGCGCCAGTTATCTATTTCCGCTTTAATAGCAACGAAAGTTTCCGTTTTGCTTTGCGTGTTGGCACCCTCTTCTTCAAGGTATCCAGGTACTTCTTCACCTTTCACAAAACCCGATGTGTACTGACCGCGAACAATACTTTCATTTATATTAGTGGCATTGATAGGACGCAGCGCTTTAAGTACTTTTAGTTTTTCGTCACGAATACTGTCTGCATCAAGCGTCGTTGGTGGCTCCATGGCCACTAGGCTCAATATCTGCAGTAAATGGTTTTGCACCATATCGCGCATTTGACCGGCGTCATCAAAGTAACCCCAACGGCCTTCAATGCCCACAGACTCAGCCACTGAGATTTGCACATGGTCTATACAGTTATGATCCCAGTTTGTTGCGAATATTGAATTAGCAAAACGCAACGACACTAGGTTAAGTACCGTTTCTTTACCAAGGTAGTGGTCAATGCGGTAAATTTGCTTCTCGTCAAAATACTCTGCAACTTGTTCGTTGATTATTTTCGACGACTCAAGATCATGACCGATTGGCTTTTCAAGCACAACGCGTACGCTTGAATCAATAATTTTGCAGCTGTGCAAACCACGACAGATATCACCGTAAATAGCAGGCGGTGTTGCTAAATAACACACCATGGTGCGAGATGGGTCTACATGGTCGTCTAGCACACAGTAGCTGTCGACATTTTTCATATCAACACACGCGTAATGTAAGCGAGCGCGCATTCTTTCCCATGTAGCTTCACACAAATCTTGTTCGCCAAACTTAACTAAGTTTGTATGCACTTCTTCAATGTAATCTTCTAAAGACATATCATGGCGAGCAACACCCACAATAGTGGTTTCAGGGTGCATTAGATTCGCTTTTTCAAGCTGATAAAGTGATGGCAACAGCTTGCGTCGTGAAAGATCCCCAAGTGTACCGAAGAGTACAAAATCACAGGGTTCGTAGGAATTATCCATTACCATATTCGTCGACCTTTTAAATGTGGTTTTAAGTGCCGTGTTGGTTCTTTATTTACAACACTAACGACTATAATTACCGTATAGTTAACACCAAATGTAGTAAAATTACAACTTCTACAAGCTATACGATGAGATTCTTTACTTTTCGATGATATAGCCCCCTGTCTATTACCATTTACAGTACAAAAAATGTTAAAAAATTACATTTTTCTTGTCACAGCTTTCACATTGGGTACTATTAGGGTGTACCTTACAATAAACCGAGCCAATTACTTGCCGTATCTGTATGAACATTTTAGAAAAAATAACTCAAAACAAAGCTGCGTTTAGCAAATCAGAAAAGAAAGTTGCTGAGATTATACTTGCTAATCCTCAAACTGCCATCCATTCAAGTATAGCAACCTTAGCTAAAATGTCGGATGTCAGCGAGCCAACTGTGAATCGATTTTGCCGCAGACTAGATACTAAAGGCTTTCCGGACTTCAAACTCCATTTGGCGCAAAGTCTCGCAAACGGTACGCCCTACGTGAACCGTCATGTTGATGAAAACGACAGCCCAGACGAATACACCAACAAAATTTTCGAATCGACAATGGCTTCTCTGGAAGTAGCGAGACAGTCGATAGATGTCAATGTAGTCAATCGGGTTGTTGATTTACTTACTCAAGCACAGAAGATTTCTTTCTTTGGTCTTGGTGCATCGGCTTCTGTGGCTCACGATGCGTTGAACAAGTTTTTCAGGTTTAACGTGCCCGTTGTTTACTTTGAAGACATTTTGATGCAGCGCATGAGCTGTATGAATTGCTCTGCTGGAGACGTTGTGGTGTTGATAAGTCACACAGGTCGAACCAAAAGCTTAGTGGAAATTGCGCAAATATCGCGAATGAACGACGCCACTGTTGTTGGCATAACATCAGCTGATAGCCCACTGGCGCAGGAGTGCAGCTACGTATTATCGCTGGAAGTACCTGAAGATACCGACATGTACATGCCCATGGCATCGCGCATTGCACAACTGACCCTCATCGATGTACTTGCTACCGGATTTACGCTTCGCCGTGGCAATAAATTCAGAGAAAATCTAAAACGGGTGAAAGATACATTGCGTGGGTCTCGTTACGATAAAAGAGATGGCTAAGGGTTGCATCTCTTCCTTCACTCCTTCTTCTATCAATTATTTTCCATGCCCTTCTCTTTTACTTATACATTACTGACGCTTGCGTGTAAGCGTCAGTAACCTATACTCAAACTTTACTGCGACTATCAATCTGTTTCTCGCAAAATAGAGGAAAGTTAACGACAACTGGTCGAGCCAGTAGGGAGTTTTTCTTTCTTTCATTCACATTTTTGTCAAAATACTCTACTATTCTGTAATAAAATTACGTAAAGCGATTACAGCGCTCATTGAGTTGAAAGATCAGCTTTACCCATCTTTTCTATAAAAGAAGCAGCGACGGAATCCCATGACCAGAAGAACCAAAATTCTTGCCACATTAGGCCCCTCAACCGATTCACTTGAAAAAATTAAAGAACTTATTGCTGCTGGAGCAAACACGGTTCGCATGAACTTTTCTCACGGGCAAGCAGAAGATCACATCGAGCGCGCAAAACGTGTTCGTGAAGCAGCGAGAAGCCTTGGTAAATATGTAGCAATACTCGGTGATTTACAGGGGCCTAAAATTCGCGTAGCCCGATTCAAAGAAGGCGCTGTTAAATTACAGATTGGTGCAAAATTTGTACTAGACGCTGAGCTTGAGCGAGATGAAGGCACGGTTGACCACGTAGGCATAGACTACAAAGCACTACCTGATGATGTGTCAGCTGGCGATATTCTATTGCTCGACGATGGACGCATACAGTTGAAGGTAACAGGTGTAGAAGGTCGAAAGGTAATGACGGAAGTTACCGTTGGCGGCAAGCTGTCTAATAATAAAGGCATTAACCGCCAAGGCGGTGGTTTGTCAGCAGAGGCGTTAACAGAAAAAGACAAGCAAGATATAAGAACGGCAGCGCTCATTGGCGTAGACTACCTTGCTGTGTCGTTCCCACGCAGCGGCGCCGACCTTAATTACGCTCGTGAGCTTGCTGAAGCTGCTGGCTGCTATGCAAAAATTTGCGCCAAAGTAGAGCGCGCAGAGACCGTTGCGACAGATGACGCCATTACCGATATTATCAGCGCCTCTGACGCTGTCATGGTTGCCCGTGGCGATTTGGGTGTTGAAATAGGCGATGCAGAACTCGTTGGCGTTCAAAAGAAACTTATCGCTCGCTCACGTCAGCTCAATAAAGTGGTTATTACAGCCACTCAAATGATGGAGTCTATGATTGATAGCCCTATGCCCACTCGTGCAGAGGTTATGGATGTGGCCAACGCCGTATTAGATGGCACAGATGCAGTTATGCTGTCAGCTGAGACAGCGGCGGGTAGTTTTCCTATTGAAACTGTTCAAGCAATGGCACGTGTTTGCGAGGGAGCAGAGACTCACCCTAGCGTAAAAATTTCCAAGCATCGCATGGATCAACAGTTTTCATCGACCAGTGAATCTATAGCGCTATCTGCGGTTTATGCCGCGAATCACCTACCAAGCGTAAAAGCAATTGTAGGGTTGACAGAAAGCGGCACCACGCCAAAGTTAATGTCTCGAATTACAACATCACTGCCAATTATCGCCATGTCGCGCCACGAGAGCACGCTCAATGCAATGGCCCTTTATCGTGGTGTTAAGCCAGTATTCTTCGACTCATCAAACAGCGAGCCAGGCAAGCTTAAGCACGACGTTGTTGCATGTTTAAAAGAAAAAGGCTTAGTGGAAAGCGGGGATAGTATTATCTTGACCTATGGCGATGAAATGGAAAAAGTCGGCGCGACTAACACGCTTAAAATAGTAGATGTAGAATAACTAGAGTCATTAGCCTTAGACAAACATGCTTGAACTAATTGTGTTGAATAGGGTGCCGAGAAAAACTGCATTCAATTAGTATTGAGCACCTAGCTAACTATAAAAACGAAAAAAGGGGCGCAAGCCCCTTTCTTATCAGCATACTAAATAGTTAGTTCATCGCTGTGGTTGTTACAACCTCAAGATTGTTTTCAACATTTTTCACGTCAGAAGCATTCTTCGCAATCTCTACCGCAAGGTCTTCCTCAGCATCAGAATCTACGGTGCCCGTAAGCACAACATTCCCATTTTCGACGTCTACGTCGATGTCGAAGCCTGAAATATCAGAGTCCATCAGCAAACGTGTTTTAATCACCGTGGCGATTTTCGCATCTGTTAGTTCGCTTGTGCCTTCATCTACGCCGTCTTCAAGGTCGTCAGACATATCTGATGTCATTGAATCCATATCTTTATCTTCAATTACTGAAAGCTTGTTATCGACTGACATTACGCCGTCGATGTTAGCAACTAATTCTTCGGCGAGTTTTTTGTCCACCGAGTTATCTACTTTACCAGTTAAAATAACATCGCCATCTTTCACGTCGGTATTGATGTCAAAAGAATCTAGGTTACCATTGAACAGCAGCGTCGCTTCCGCTTTGCCATCAATCCATGCGTCTTTGGCACCTTTTTCCCATGCGTTATCTGAATGGCTGTCTGAATTCATATCACCTGCAACAGCAGCAGTAGACAATGATGTAGCAACAATAATAGATAGTATTGTACGTTTCATAACATTTCTCCTTTGTTGAAACTCACAAGAGATGTAGCCAAGTTCATGCCAACGAAATAAGCCACTGTTATATATACACTTTTTAAATAGCCAACCCAGCACAGGAAAGATATAGTTGCAAAGTTTGCGTACTTTTAAGCAATTTTTACTGATTCTCATTTAGATTAATGCTGTGATGATAAACTCAAGCACTTACAGCAGTAAGCATAAACTTAGAAAGATAAATAAGTGTTGGCTGTGTTAATTCAATTCTACAGATTGAAGTGAGGCGTTATAGCGTCTAGTACATCAAGTAGCCGAAGAATCTGTACATGAAGATAAGACTTTCACAACAGTAGTCAATGTTGAAGTAGGCTTCATCACAGTTGTACTGCTATGATGAAGCCAGTAGGGTAATTCATTAAACGCTTTTTTATGCGGGTGTTCTAACTTAAAGGGCACACATTTAGCATGTACAGTTGAGCATTTGCACTAATTACTAATTACATCACTTTGCATAGAACAGACATCGCTCACATTAGCCTTGAACGTATGTGAGTTACACGCAATTAATACGGATATTTAATGGACATTTTTCTTGTATCACTTTCGGTTTTTTTTATTGTAGTTAGCGCTGCGCCATTACTGCCATCATCACATTGGCTAGTAAGAGTCTGGGAATTTCCAAGGTTACAACTTGCGGTGTTAATTACTGCGGTACTTATCACCCTACTTTGCTATAAAAGTCTTTCGTTACCTTTTTGGCTGCTTGCCGCACTTGTCGCAGGGTTAGGCATTAGTTTACTGTATCAGGCTATTTGGATTTTTCCTTACACTGGGCTTTACCGCAAGGAAGTAATCCGCGATAGCAACCCCCAAAAGCAGCGTATGATAAGCATTCTTTCTAGTAACGTTTTTATGCCTAACAGCAATTATCAAAAGCTCATCGACCATATTAACAATAAACAACCCGACTTTGTGGTAACTCTGGAATCAAATGAAAAATGGGAGCGGGCGTTAAAGCCTATCGAAAAAGACTACCCTTATACGCAGTTTTGCGCCTTGGAAAATCTTTACGGTATGCATTTGTATAGCAAGTATGAATTTGAGGAGCACACGCTTCGTTTTTTAGTGGAAGATGATGTACCGTCGGTAAAAATAGCCATCAAGGTTGATGGTGAACGTGTCATTCTTCAGTTTCTTCATCCCAAACCACCTAGCCCTACAGAAAACGAATACGCTCGCCCAAGAGATATTGAACTTAATATAGTGGGACAAGAAGTGGCGCAAACGATAGAGCCAATTATCGTTGCGGGAGATTTAAATGATGTGGCATGGTCGCCCACTACTCGCAAGTTTAAAAAGATAAGCGGGCTTTTAGATCCAAGGGAGGGACGCGGCTTCTATAACACATTTCACGCTCACTACCCGCTGATAAAATGGCCGCTGGATCATATCTTTCATTCTTCACATTTTGCGCTGGTAGACCTAGAAAGGCTCTCAGATATTGGCTCAGATCATTACCCGCTTTATACCGAGCTTGTGCTTAAAGAAGCGAATGAATAGTAGGCTCAAATCGGTTACAAGGATTTAAGCCAAGCTCAAACCAGTTAATTCAAACCAAATAGTTCGCATACGAAAAAGCCCCCAATTTGGGGGCTTGATCATTACAACTGGTTAATGAAGTAACGTTGCGTGATGGCAGCACTTATGGGAAAGCGCTCCGAATTACATCTTATGACTTCGCTGAGGCCGACTTATTCGTGCACCACATAACGCTTTCACACGCATCTTCACGGCGTTTAAAATGTGCTAGTCCCACCAACTTACCTTCTCTCGGCCAAACTGCTTGTTTTAAAACTTCTCTATCTTCAACAGTAAGCTGTTCACTGCGAAGCTGAATTTCTACCGCTTTTTTGTTTGGTTTTATCAATGTGGGTATTGCATCCACAATTAATGATTTATCAACGCATATGTACTCACGTTTAACGGGGTCGCGAACAACGCCGATAACATTGTCATCGCTGATAATTGCAGGCCACCCCTCTGAAATTCGGCTCTGACCGAACATAATAAGTGTAAAGGCAACCAATACAAAAAGCGTTAGTCCAACAAACTGAGTACTCAGATCAGGGGCCACAATAACGATCACCGCAACCACCGCAGCAAAGAATATCCAACCGCCAAACACTCTGCGCATGGCGTTAGGTGAAATGCCTGAAATAACGTCTACAAGGCGTAGCGTTTGCTTGTCGTAGTGCCTAATTTCTACATAAGACTGGGATGACACAGAATTAACCACCATTTATAAGGAAGTAAAATAAAAACATAACCCTACATTTTTACGTAAGAGGCATAGTTATAGGTTAAAAGATAACGCTAGTACAATGGCATTACACTTTCATTAAACGCATACAAGCAAAAAATAACTTTAATAAGTTATTGAAAAATAGTTACTTAAGCATTGATATTAGGTTACCAAATAACATTACCATCGCATAGCGTTAATCGTATAAATAAAGTGAAAATACCTATCCTGTAGCGATGTGAATGCTTGCCTGTAATTTTTACCCTCTTATTGACAAATATGGGCATTGCACCTCTACACTCCAGCGCAGAAAAACAAAAAAAATCATATTAAACAACACATTACATAATGGACTAACTATTGCTTACCTAGTGCTATCAATCTGTCGTTTAGACGAAAGTATAAGAGCACATCCAGTTCATGCTCTTTTCCAGTAAACGTCTTCTCTAATGACGATGAAAAAGGGATATTTAAGATGAGCGCACCAGTAAGTGTGATAACAATAGTGAAAAACAGGACCGAAAAGCTCTGTAACCTCATTAATCAGCTTGAGGCATGCAGCCCTACCCCTAATGAGTTACTCATTGTGTGGATGACACCACCGTCTGATTTATCTCTAGTCACAAGCAATAAATTCGCCATTGAACACAAATTTGTCAATCAGGACGAGCTTCCGATTGCGAAGGCAAGAAACAAAGGATTGTTTGATGCGAAAAACGACATATTAGCGTATATCAGTGTCGACACTATTTTTTCGTCAGCTTGCTTTAAAGAAGCGGTATCAGCACTCGCTCCATCATCAATTATGAGAGCACCGGTAAGCTATATTCCAATCACTTCTCGCAATCAACCGTATTCTGAGCTTTTACATGTCAAAAGCAGAATTTTTGCAAACGAACCTTTTTCTGTAACACAAACAAGCGACACTAAACATAACGACGCTTTACCTAAAGCGAGCTTGCTAAAAAATACAGGGTCAGTAGACAAACAGGACGATAATCATGGAAAACTTAGTAACGATAGCAGTGCTTCTGCAATGTTTTTTATACGTAAGGCAGACTTTGAAAAAACCAGCGGCTTCGATGAAACCTACGACGGTTACGGGCTAAACGACGAAGACTTCTTCACCCAGTGCCGTAGTGTGGGATTATCAATCACAGACCATCCTTCTATTGTTTTCTCTCCTGCACGCGACCTCACGCGATGCCCCGTCAATCATTTATTAGATTTTGTCCATAATGCACAACTTTTCCGTGAAAAATGGGGGTTTTATCCCCGCAAAGACATTCTTTGTGCATATGCAGAAAAAGGATTAATTAATGAAGATTTTGAACACAGTAATATTCGGGTGGTTCGCTTGCCGAATGAAGACGAACTATCTGAAAGCAAAAAAGCGCTAGCGCCAATTGATAACCCGAAAAAATGGGAGCACAAGGTAAAAAAGCCCTTAAATAAGGTGCTTGCTGAGTCTAAAGCGCCCTTTGTATCGACAGCTGACAAGTTGCACATGAAATGCGTGTCTATTACATTGTAAGGTAAGGTTTGCCTAATGCGATTATAATGACCATAAAGTCTCAGTATATCTTTGCCCTTTTGCTTACTGCCACTGCAGTGACTCTTTCCTTTTTTATCATTAACGACCTATTAAGCGACCAGCGTCAAGATGCCGAAATAATCAATATTGCTGGACAGCAGCGAATGCTTTCTCAAAGAATTGCGTTGTTAAGGTCATCCACTAATTTATGTGGTAGCTCGCAGACACAACGTTATTTAGCGTCCTCATTAGACAAGCTTGAAAGTAACCATGAAAAGCTCATCGCCCTTGCAAATCTATCAGCCGCGCATAAAGACTTGTATTTTAAAAATGTAAACCTCGACAAGGCTGTTAACAACTATATAAAAAGCGGCAGAGACAAACTGGCCAATGCGGCAAGTCCAACCGGTGCATCTAGTGAAGTCGATGGAGAGTGCCACACAGCACGCTTGCAAAATGCATCAATACAACCGTCTGCTTCATCCTCGATAATTGCAGACTCTACACAACTTCTTACGCACTTAGATATGGCCGTAACCTTATTTGAAAACGAGGCCAACGCCCGTGTGAAAAATGCGGCAAATTTTACGTTGTATCTTTGGCTAATAACGTTACTGCTGCTCGTTATTGAAGCGGTATTTGTTTTTACGCCAATGGAAAAGCAAATACGTCGTTCGTTAGCTCGTCTCACTAAACTGAAAAACGTGGCTATGGAAGAAGCGGAAAACGCACGGCGAGCGAGCCAAGCAAAATCAGATTTTCTTTCTAGCATGAGCCATGAACTTCGAACACCAATGAACGGGCTTTTTGGGATGATTGAGCTCGCCATTGACAATCCGAGTAAAAGCAATATCTACCTTAAAAAAGCGAAGAGTTCAGGTAGGCAGCTACTTTCGCTTATTAACGATATTCTCGATATTTCAAAGATTGAAGCAAACAAGATTAAAATAGAAAAAGTCCCTGTCGATCTACTTCAAGTTCTAGATGATGTAGTGTCGTTACAACGTGTTTTTTGCCAAAAGAAAGGACTCGAGTTTCACTATCATAAAGAGGCTAGCCTTCCCCCCATTATCGAGGGCGACGTGACTCGTATCGCACAAATTCTGCATAATTTGCTGAGCAATGCAATCAAGTTTACCTCTTCTGGCAGCGTGTCATTGAATGTCAGTCATGCCATTTCGGGCGATTCACTTTTACTCACGTTTGATATTGTTGATACCGGAATTGGCATAGAGGAAGATGTTCTTGACAAAATTTTTCAAAAGTTTGAACAAGCCGACCACTCCACTACTCGTCAGTTTGGCGGAACGGGCCTTGGTTTGAGCATCGCAAAACAGCTGGCGCAGCTGATGGGTGGCGACATAAACGTGCAGTCAGCGGTAGAAGAAGGGACTACCTTTTCATTTACAATGAACACACAGGAAGCCCGTTTACCGCCTATGCCCGTTCAGTCAAAAGTAAATATTCGGTGCGCCATTATCGACGACTTACAAACTAGCAGAGAATATTTAGCCCACATATTGGCTTCTATGCATATTGAAGGTACGTGCTATTCTTCGGCCAGCGACTTTTTAAACCACACCCCGTTTGACTATGACGCCATTATCATCGATTTAGCCATGCCCGGCTTGAGTGGTTTAGACCTCATTGAACAATTGAAACACAGTAAGCACAGTGTCCTGCCAAAAATAATTGTAGTGTCCGCAGAATTGGAATGGCTTAACGGTCAGGACACGTTAACGGAAGTAGTATGGCGATCACACGCCAAGCCCATCAATAGACGTGAAATAGAACAAGATTTGCGTAAATTACTAGCCAGTTCTTCTCCTATTTCTGAAACGCCAAAAACTAAGGTAAAGAAAAAGCGCATACTGCTAGCAGAAGACAATGAGATTAACGCAGAAATTGTTAAAGCACTTTTACAGCAAGAAAACTTCATTATATTGCATGTTAAAAATGGGCAGGACGCACTTGAGGCCTGTATTAAGTATACTTTTGACCTCATTCTCATGGATTGCAATATGCCGGTGATGAGTGGTATTGAATCCTCCATCTCCATTCGAGCCACTTTGGACTTGAAAACACCCATTATTGCGTTAACAGCGAATGCATTCATTGAAGACAAAGAAGAGTGTTTAGCGGCTGGCATGAACGACTTTCTGACCAAACCTATAGACAAAGACACTTTGATCACCTGCATCAGAAAGCACCTAGGTGAATGAGCTAGCCTTAATGGTTAACATTACACCATTGCACTATTGCACTATTGCACCATTATCTAAGCCCTATTTTTCTCACTACAGCTATTGCTCTGGCTTGCACAGCAGCTAGAGCAATAGCCTAATCGTCAGCATCATTTTACTGATACTCAACTTCCTCACTGGTATAACCAGGTGCAATTGCAAGATTGTCTATATTTGCCAAGCTTGCCTGATTTTTCAGCCACAGTTGATATTCCCCCGTTCTCAGACTGGCTAATTTAGTGCAATCCACATTCCATCGTCTGAGCAAATACCCCGCCATTGCAGCACGTACTTGAAGCACCAATACGCCCTCTTCCATGGCATAGTCTAGCTCTATCGCTGTAGGGTATTTAATATTTTTAGGGTGAGGAACAATTTCAAGAGGTATCATTCTTTGCCACGCCTCGTCACAGTCTTTGCGCTCAATTTCATTAGGAGTATCTTTAACTGTCACCTTGCTAATACGGGTTAATACAAAGTCTCGAAAACTCTGAGATTTTCTATCAAATGCGCGAACATGCCACCGCTGCCCGTTATCAACAATACTATGGGGCACCAGCTCTCGCGCGCCTGAGCCGCTACTAAGCGACGTATAAATCACGCTCATGGCTTTTTGATTCACAATAGCTTGCACTACTTTAGCCACAACAAATATATCCGGCACGTTAAGGGACGACGCGCTTTCAACGGGAAAATGAATATCGCCGATGGCATCAAAGCCATCTGAAATATCATTGGCTAATTTGACTAACGTACGTCTAGCATCGTGCTCGAATAGTGGCAAAAAGGATTCTGTTTGAAAATACCGTTTTTCTTGCGCTGAATACACCAAGTTGTCAGGCGCTAACTCTTTGTAAAGCGTAAAGTCTCGAGAGCCGGCAGACAGCCCCACTTCGAAACGCTTAATAAGGTCTTGTCGATGAATAGCGCCCTTGAATAAGAGGCAAAAATCGATGTAAGCCAGTCGCTGGCGTTGTGAAAAAGAGATGGTATCTAGCATTAAAGCGCCTCATTATTTTCGACAGAGTGTTTTTACAGGCAAGGCTATTTGTTAACGCTTTCACAATAGAGATTACAAAATAAGCGTTACGGACTAACCGCTGTAAGAAACGTGTTCTTTTAGCCAGTGTGGTTTATTTTAAGCCGCGTGTAAATATAAACTTCAATCAGGCAGAGTATTCGCAATCAGTGTTTACTGTGAGTTGGTTTTTGTAAGTCAGTTAATGTAATTCGGATATTGTGAGTCGGTTAGTGTGAGTCGGTTAGTGTGAGTCGGACATTATGTCGGCACGTGCAATAAAAAAGCACCTTTCGGTGCTTTTTTATAACAGCTAGCAAACAACGCCGGAGCTATGTATATCAAGTGCCGCGTGCTGTGTAAATCAAATGTTGCGTGCTATGTATTTCAAATATGACTACTTGGCATAGTTAGCAAGAAACTTATCAAAGTCACTTTGAAACGCTGTTTTTAAGCGAAGACACTGCTGAGATTCGTCTTGCATAATTTCAACACCTCGAGCCATCCCTTCGTAACGGTCTTGAATCTTGCTATAAAACGTGTTCGCCATGGCAAGGTTTGTTTCAGAGCAGCTTGAAGACACAAATTCAGGCATGCGCGCTACGTGATAGTCAGGCATCTTCTTAATCAAGGCGTCAGCGTTATTATCAAGCCATTGATATACCAAGGTATGATCATCAAGATTTCTTGCCACCCGCGCAACCATATACATAGTGTTTGCTGGTGTTATCTCATTGGTTAACGCCAAGTCTAACATTTTGAATACAGATTCCTTGTCGTCAAAACGCATGGAATAAATCAGCGTACTTTTTACGTTTGGCAACTGCGCTTTTTTAAATGCACTTACCACCTCGTTAAACCACTTGGCATTATCTTTATCTGCACTATTTTTTGTCGCAATAGCAATGGCAGTTCCGGCAAGGCCAGAAGAAACACTTGTTGTATCATCGATATACTTTTTAGCGAGCAAGTTACTCTTCTCAACCAAGCTATCGCTATCGGCATACATACCTAAAAAGCCATACAGTTGATTGCGAAGGCGAATAATGTCGGTCGAATCATCCTCTGCCTGAGTAAGGCTCAGTGAGTCTAATAGGGGTATATAAGTATTAGTCAGCAAGGTAGCATACGCATCGCGATTGCTATCATTAACTAAGTAATCAAATTCTTGCAGTACACCAACAGCTGCGCGAATAACGGCAGGGTCCTCGTCAGCACTTAACGCATTGAGTACTTTCATCACACTATCAACACCAACCTCATCAGCATTTAACAGTGCTTGATAGTTATACAACACGTTTTTCTTTTCACGCTTGTTCAGTACCTCAATATTTGCCAGTAAATTGTCTAACTGCGCAGGCGAGATAGACCAGCGGAAATAGCCTGTGGCATTGTCATTCGGATACACCCAGTCGGCCTCGGCTAGCTGAGGGAGGGTTGTAGTGGTTTTGTCGATAAACACAACCTCACTTTTCATTTCCCCGTTTTGCTGGTAGGTCAACTTAAGCGGTATGGCCCACGTTTTATCTTCTACCGATGCGCCAGCAAAATGGAAGCGAGACTGAGTGACTTTACCATCTTCAGTGATATGAATAATGGGGTAACCAGGCTGTTCTAGATAGGCTTTCATCATTGCACTTAAATTAAAGTCGGATACGCCATCAAGCGCTCGCCACAAATCATCAGCTACCGTATTACCCCATGAATGGGTTTTCATGTAATTACGCACACCCTCACGGAAGCTGTCGGTACCGATTAGCGACTCAATCATTTGCAGGATCGACTCGCCTTTTGAGTAATTAAGCCCCAAACCATCCATAACGTCTGGCTGACGTTTCACGACTTTTTTCACGGGCTTAACCGTTGGGCTTGCATCTGCACCAAATGCCCCTTCTTGAACAAGGCGATCGGCATAATATAACTCAGGATATAGCGTCTTCATTGTGTGACTTGCAGCCCATGAAGCAAACGCCTCGTTTAGCCACAGGTCGTCCCACCAGGCCATGGTTACTAAATTGCCAAACCACTGGTGGGCAAGTTCGTGAGCAATCACGTTAAGTGGGCCAGAGCGCTCCGTAACACTTGGGTTATCGGCTAAAAGCAACAGACTATCGCGATAGGTAATTAGACCCACATTTTCCATGGCGCCGTGTGTAAAGTTAGGCACAGCCACAAAATCCATTTTCTTGTAGGGATATTTAATGCCAAAGAAATCTTCCAAAGACGTTAGTATTTCTGGAGTATGCTTGATGACAAACTTCGTTTTGTCGATATAGCCTTTAGGTACATAAATACGACCAGGCACAGACAACCCTGTCATCTCAGTGCTATCGAATGGGCCCACTGTGTAAGCGATAAGGTAGGTCGGCATAGGCTTTGTTTTTTCAAACAGAACGGTTTTTACGCCATCGCTTACCGACTCTTTAAGCACTGGCGTATTTGATACCACTACCTGATGGTCAGGCGCGCTAATGGTCATTTGATATGGAATTTTGAAAATAGGCTCATCAAAGCTTGGAAACGCTTTTCTGGCGTGCATGTCTTCAAACTGGGTAAAAATATAGTTGTTTTCTTCAAAACGAGACAGATACATGCCGTCTGATGACGTGTTTACTTTGCCTTCAAACGCAATTTTAAGCGTGTAGTTGCCAGGCTTGATAATGTTCTCAGCCGTTCCCAAATTAATATCATAATCACTTTCCATAACGCTTAGCGACAGCGAGTGCTCAGCGTTTTCTAAAGTAGCAGACGTGATGGATAAATCGTGCTGATAAAAACCGACTTTTTGAGTCGGTGAATTGACAACAACGTCAATCTCCGTTGTTCCCGAGTACGATGGGTTGTCTGGGTCGACATTTAGATGTATACGTTGAAAGGTTGGGCTTACTGACGATGGCAGGCGATAATCAACATCGGCTGCGTTAGCAAAACTGCTCAATAGCATGTTTAATGTGAGCAGCACCGCTGCCGTATTAAACAGCGCAGTTATTCGTTTCATTATAATTATTCCATGTGTGAAGCAGTGCGATATCGCCGCTGCAATGTTTTTTCCACCGCATAGGATAAGAGGGAACACCGGCTACGGCAATGCTAAGCTGTCATAATCAATAATGAAATTGTTACTGTTCGTTTCAAGCCTGACAATTGGTAGACTCGTCGCAAATAGTTAATTTAGTTAATGTCTGAATGGAAGAGACCTTAGCGGCCTCTCCTTAGAAACGATAGCGCCTAAGCTGCGCTTGCATTTGTTTTATTTGATCAACCAACTCATTACAGCTTATTGCCACCTCGGTGGCATAGTTACGATTGGCATCACCAACGGCTTTAATACTCTCAACCCCTTGAATAACGTTCCTAGCGACCTCTTTTTGCCCTTGTGCGGTATGTGATGCCTCTTGGTTTAACCGAGTGATTCGAGCCACCGCTCCTAGTGCTTGCTCCAGTGAGACTCCTGCATTTCTAGTGACTTCAAGCGTATTATAAGCCGTATCTTTATTGCGATTCATTTTTGATGCGGCTTCTCTGCTACCTTGTTGTAAACGTTCAATCATAATGCGAATTTCTTCTGTCGATGACTGCGTTCTGCTTGCCAAAGAGCGAACTTCATCGGCAACTACGGCAAAGCCTCGTCCTTGCTCACCCGCCCTAGCCGCTTCAATGGCCGCATTTAACGCTAACAAGTTCGTCTGCTCGGCGATGTTGCGTATCACTTCCATCACGCCGCTTATTTCTTCACTGGCTTGCGCTAGCTCATCAATGACTTTAACTGACTCATCAACATCACTAGCCTGGGCTTGAATGTCATCGATAGTTTGCGCAAGCACGCTTACGCTGGTTCTAGTATCGCTATCTGCCGCCGTGGCAGCTTCACTGGAACTGGTAATATTGGCAGAGACATTGTCAGTATTTTCTTGTAATAGGACGATGGCTGAATCAATTTTGTCCGTTTCTAAAGAAAGTAACGACACTGACTCGCTAGACTGCTCTGCCGTTTTGTTTAGTAACTCTGATTTAGCCAGCATACCGCCGGTTGTGGCATCTACATTTTGCAATGTCTCTTGAAGCTGGCCTAATAGCTGATTAAAGGCTCTAGCCATTTGCCCAAACTCATCACCTCTTTTGCCTTCAAACCTAAAAGTAAGATCGCCTTCGCCTGAGGTTAAGTTAGTTACAACAGCAATAAATTCATCAAGGGGTCTACCCACTATGTATTTAACAAGCAACCATATAGTAATAAGTACGCCTGCACTGGCCACAAGTATTTTTGCAAGTACCGCGAAAACAGCAGCGCTTATTAGCGACGATTTTTCACTTTGTGACGCGACCAAAATAATATCGTAGCCCCACGCTTTAAAAGGCACGATAGTTGTCGACCATTTATCACTATCATTGAGTGCAGACTGCACTGTTTGTTCATTGACATGAGACGAGTGCATGCGAATATTGCCCTTACCATCTCTTAAGGCTACGAAGCCGTCATCAAGAAGGTGGCTTTTCTTAATTGCATCCTCCAGCACGTTTAAATCTGCAGAATAGCCCACGTACCAAATGCCAATAACACGGCCTTGGGCGTTGAACATGGGCTCATAGCCTGTGAGATAAGGGCTACCTAGTATATCCACAGCACCATAATAGGCCTGTTGTTGTTCTATTTTTTTTATTGCCTTACCGGATGGGGCGAGCTTAGTACCGATAGCTCGCGCACCGTTTTTAATTACGTTGGTGCTGACCCGAATATAATCATTGCCCGTTTTACTGAATAAGGTGGCGGTACCGCCCATTACATCAGTCAACCCGTCTACCAATGAAAAGTCGTTAGCTTGCGCTTGAGAACCGAGAAATAATTGTTGAGCTGGTGTGTCTTTTACGGTGACAACCCCATCATGACTAGGAACACCCAGTGCGTCGCCTCGCTGTTTGAGCAGCGACATACTGCTTTTCACTCGCTCGAGTACAATGGCGTCAGTAACGGTGAGAATATTAACGAGCCTATCTGCTGTGTTTTGTTTTTGCGTTTCTATCTGCTTTACGACACTGGAAGACGTGGTGACTACCGTTATAATTGCGATAATCAAGGCTAATAAAGCGATGACAGAACAAATTGCTAATAAAAACTTACGCTGGATCGACATACAATTTTCGCTCGCTCATGAAGGTTGTTAATACTAATTATTACTTGTTTTTATTCAGGCACCTTCCCTAGCTAACGCACTCCATATACTTAAATTTAGGTAACTTTTTCCATAGAGCAAACTTTTTTATCATTTACTTCATATTTATCTTTCCGCCAATCATTTTTAGAGAGGGGGCTCCTCGAATTAATGTATCTCGTGCAAACTGCTGTTCGCAGTTAGGGCATATGCCCTCTTCTTTTGTGAAGTCTTCAACTATTCGCTCTTTGAAACACTTAACCAACGCCCCTTTACCACCTTTTTTATATTTATAGAGTAAGGTTTTACACTTAGCACAATAAATCTGAACGGTTTTTTCTGGGGCTTTTTTTCGGGGTTTTGCCATCAATACCTCGCTAATACTCATTCTACGTTTTGCTACCATTGTACAATCGCAGCATGGTGTTATTTTCAGCTATACTTTAACAGACGTAAACACGACTCACTGTTTCTCTCCTTTATTGGCTAAACTGTTTTCAGAGAACCTGAATGACGAGTGCCCTATAACGGATTTATTTACAACGATTAAAGGTAACCTTCATGAAATTTATTTTCGCACTGTGTCTTTTGCTTTCAACGCCTGTATTTGCCGGCACAGCTATCATCATTAATGCCAACAATACTTCGGGCATTGACATTGAAATGGTGAAACGCATTTATCTTGGTAAATCAAAAGCGTTTCCTGATGGGAGCAGAGCTATTCCCCTTACGTTTGAAACAGGTAATGGACTTCGGGATATATTTAACAAAAACGTACTTGGAAAGTCTGAATCTCAATACTCAGCTTTTTGGTCAAAACTTGTGTTCACGGGTCGAGGAACGCCACCTGAAATGATTTCAAACGAAGATGAAATGCTAACGCTTGTTGCTACAAACCCGAACACTATTGGCTTTATTGATGAGAGCAAAGTTGATGGCTCAGTAAAAATTGTAGGCACGTTCTAGCTTTTGGTTCGATTAACTCGCCGGTTCAGTTTAAAAGAAATGCGCAGTACAGTTCCCCCTGTACTGCGTTTTGATTCTTTCACCCTCGTACTAGCTTGGATACTCGGCAAGGTAATTTAAGTTAGTAAACGCTGTGATAACGTCCTTAGCAAAATCTACTCTGGGGTTAGAAAGCGCGCCCTTTTTCCACACTAAATATAAATCATTTTCTGGACCGGGCTTGCCCAGCTGAATAAGCTCCCCCTGCTTGATGCCTTGCTTGCAAAGGTAATCGGGCAACACTGAATAACCAACCCCCGACGTAACTATAGACGCGATGGCTCTTATATCGGGGCAGATGGCTGCCACAGGCGAGTCGCATTTGGCATTAAACACATCAGCAAAGTAGCGGCGAATAAGGGGAAGTTGTTCATCGTAAGCGACCACTTTATGCGTATTTAATAGAGAAGCTGTCACCTCCCGCTCTCCTATCAACTTGCCCTGAACTCGATTCATAACAAGGATGAGTCGCTCTTTATCCAGTTTTTGATATTCATACATAGTCGATTCTGGCTCTGAACCAGTAATAGCAAGTTCAGCCACGTCGTTTTTTAACAGGCCATAAATATCTGTTTTATTGCCGGTATGGACAACCAGGTTGACTCTATCAGCCTGCAACAGATTGGCAAGTGTTTCTTTACGGTGGTGGCTCGATTAAAAAGAACGGCATTTACGATAAAACCGCAGAAGCACTTGCCGATGCCAAGGTTGTAGAGTTTCACGGTGTTGAGCCAAACCCGGAATTTTCGACGCTTATGAAAGCCGTTGAAGTGGCTCGTGATAACAAGGTTAACTTTATCCTTGCTGTAGGTGGCGGAAGTGTTATCGACGGTGCAAAATTTGTCGCTGCTGCGGTCAACTTTGCTGGCGACCCTTGGGATATCTTAATTAAAGAAGCACCGTTTGAAAACCCATTACCTATCGGTGCCGTTCTTACATTGCCTGCAACTGGCTCAGAAAGTAACGGTAATTCAGTGGTAAATCGCAAAGAAACCTCACAGAAACGCGCGTTTTCATCAGAATCTGTACAGCCGGCATTTGCAGTACTCGACCCTGAATTTACCTATTCGCTGCCAATGCGACAGGTATCAAATGGTGTGGTAGACGCCTTTGTGCACGTAATTGAGCAGTACCTCACCTACTCAGTTAACGCGCCGTTACAAGACAGGTTTGCAGAAGGCATTTTACAAACACTTATTGAAGAAGGTCCTAAGTCACTAGCAACACCTACTGATTACGACGTAAGAGCTAACGTAATGTGGTCAGCAACAATGGCGTTGAATGGTCTTATTGGCAAAGGCGTTCCACAAGATTGGGGCACTCACATGATTGGCCACGAATTGACGGCACTTCACGGTTTAGATCATGCGGTAACGCTAGCTATTGTATTGCCTTCGCTGATGTATGTGCAACGAGACAGTAAAAAAGAGAAGATTTTACAGCTTGGTGAGCGCGTATTTAATATTTCAGAACACAATGAAGAAAAGGCGATAGATTTGACTATTAAAGCCGTTCAAGATTTCTTTGAAACAATGCAAGTCAAAACTCGCTTGTCTGATTACGATATCGATAAAACAGCCATTGATGGGTTGGTTGATAACCTAGAGCGCAACGGTCTAACTGCGCTTGGCGAGCACGGCGATATTGATTTAGCAAAGGCAAGAGAAATTCTCACCCTGGCTGCCTAAAACTCAAATCTTCTAGTTTTAGACTACATTGCGCTACAGCGGCGGTATATGTAGCGCATTCGTCCAAGCTAGTAAGTATAAATAACGTAAAACCATATTGTCCCCAACGCGTATCTATCAATAATGGTCGGGCAAGTTTTTATAAATGAGTATGGTTATGAATGAGTCAGTAGTGTTAGTAAATTCGATGGGCAATATGGTTGGTACATGCGAGAAACTGCAAGCTCATCAACACGGTCTTCTTCACCTTGCCTTTTCACTGATGCTAGTAAGAAAAACCGAAAACGGCTTTGAACACTTACTACAACAAAGAGCCAGTGATAAGTACCACAGCGGCGGCAAATGGAGCAATGCCTGTTGTTCACATCCTCGAGAAGGAGAAAGGCTTGATAGCGCGGTAAAGCGTCGCGTTTTTGAAGAGCTAGGTGTTACCCATTTACCTAACCCTGAATACGTTGGCGCAATGACGTACAAAGCGTCATTGGATAACGGGCTTACTGAGCACGAGTACGATCATATTTTCGTCCAGTATTGCAATGACGAGGACGTTGCTCTATCACCTAACCCTGATGAGGTCAGCGCCACTCGCTGGGTAAGCGAACAAGACATTAAGGCTGAATTGTCACAAAACCCACTTAGCTATACTGCTTGGTTTGCAGATTTACTGCAGCGCTTTGTAAGTGCCAGAGAACAAAAGCCAACACCTGATGCTTAGTGCGTTGCTTCTGGTTCCTGGTTCCTGGTTCCTGGTTCCTAATTATTGTGATTACTAAAGTGTGTAAGCAACACATGGGGGCACGTTACTGCAAACAGCCCGATAAAGATAAGCGGGTAGTACACACTAAAAGCCTCTGTTTCGATAAAATACCAGTAGCCTGCGCTAAAAATAGCGACAGTACCTAGCATAGGAACGAGCGTAGCAACGGCCAGACTTTTGAAATTCACCTGCATTGTTTTTTGCACTAACGCTGTGTGGTAAACAGAGTGAACAATACAAAAGTACAGCGTAAAAAAGACAAGAGGAGGCAGCACGCAGGCGCATATCACAACAATAATCATGTTCTTCACCACTGTCGTCTCAATACTGTTTTTTAACCAATAAGCCAATACAATTGCAATGCACAGCACTGCTATCACCTGCATGCCTAAGGCGATAATGGACGCATGGTTGGCGGGTAAAAAAAGCCATTCAAAAACACCTTCAAGACGCTGTGAGTACACCAACGATGGGGCTGTCACCACCACGGCACTGAGACACCATGCAGGTGTCGAACGTGTTTGCTGCCAGTCGTGCCTGAAGTGGGCAACTCCAATAGTTAAAAACACTAAGAGGCACACTGTTGGCAACAGCATCCATGCAAAGAACGCCATCACTACTAATGCGGTATACACGCAAACAAGTATGCTGAGCTTTACGGCATAGCTGAAACGAAATTTTCCCATGTCTTGCTTGCTTAAAGACTTAAGCATAAGGATATCTAGTGCACCATGAGGCATTCCCATGATAAAAATTACAATGAGAGCCGCTATGCCTATCCCATCATTAGAAACGGGAAAGGCGGCGTACCAGGCTATACAAAGCACGATACTTGAAATCGTAAAATAATTAAAAAGCCGAAGGGTATTCATTAGTGCCAAGGGGTAAAAAGCGCTTTGACGAACGGCCTAATCGGCATAGCCTTGATAATAGACAGAACGTCTGAAAAAGTAGCCTTCTCTGTCATAAAGCGGGCAAACACATCAGCATTCACATTTTTAGCCATTGCATTAAATAGTGTTGGGGACAGCGCCATGTTTTTTCTCATTACCTTCAAAAACAAAGAGTCTAACGCAGAGTATATCGGCGATATGGGCTTAGCTAGAGATAATTTGTTTTCACTGCAGAGGCTTTCGGCTGTTTTTTGCGCCCAGCGCTGAATGGTTAAAAACGCGTACCCAGACGACGCTCTAATCATATTGCCTCGCGCACCAATACAAATCCAGTTGCCTACCTTGACGGGTGCTATTCGTGTATCCATCGGCAGCACCCCTTTTTCCCACGTTTCAATAACCACATCATTGCCATAATTGCAGCTATTGACTATATCCTCACAGGCAGACTGCATATCGGCAAGGGATTCATCGCGCATTGAAAAGCGAGTTAACTCAATAAGTGCATAGTCTGAATCGAAGGGCAAAATATAGGTGAACTCAAAACAGCTTTCATCAGCGGTCATGTTTGACATCAGTGCAGCCTTTTTTGCGTTAAACGACTGAGTGGACGTTTTCACCCACGCACCAACAAAATACTGATTGATAGTATTACCTTCTGGCAGAGAGATGCCACACGCACTGTCAAACCCAAAGGACGCTGAAACTCGCCGGCCTTTCAGCGCTAGCTCAACACTATTGGCGCTGGCATTGGCATGAGCATGAGCATGAGCATGAGCATCTACAATATCAATCAACTCACTATCGGTATTCCACAGCCATTCTATAGTGGGCAGGCCTTTGAGCTTTTCAAAGGCGTATTGATAAAAATCTTCGGCCTGTAAGCAGCAGTAAGCGTGTTCACTTGATAGTGTACAGTGGTGATATTCTTGACCGTCACCTGAGAATGACCAAGAAAACCAGCGGCGTTTAATTAAGTGATGTAGGGAGGATGAAATATTTTCCTCTCCCCAGAAACACCAGGTTTTTTGTGTTTCGGGTTCAGCGCGCTTTTCAACAACTAATACGCTTCCCGAGTAGCCTTGTTCTATTAACGCTAAAAGCAGGGATATACCTGATAACCCTGCCCCTCGAATAATAATGTCTACGTTATCATTAGTCATTAATTATGCTAACGGGCTGCAGGTCGGTAATGGAGGCGTGAAGCACATCAATACTTGGAGCACGCTTCTCAGCAAATACAGGGTAGCCACCTCTCACCATGACAGAAGAAGCGATCAGTATTTTCTTGGGTAACCCTACCCGCGTTCTTCTTTCCCAATATGCATAGTTGTGACGTGCTGCTAGTTTTATGCCTATCTCGCGGTACACTGAAGCAGCGATGGCAATGGCATTTCTGCTATTTTTAGGTAAGTACCTTAATCCTTGCCAACCACTATTATAGTAACACTCACTCAATGCCAGTAACCGCTTTGTAGCACCTATGACTTTTTGCTGTGTTGTAACGGAATTTTCCACAATATCTTGAGCAGACACATCGCACCAGCTTCCGGGAATATATCGTCTTCCCATCTGCGCATCTTCAAAAACGTCTCTTGCTATGTTGGTGAGCTGCATGCCGATGCCGAGGTTGGTGGCATAAGGCAGCCCTTTCTCTTTCGCGCCTAAAATGGGACACATCATTAGCCCTACGACGCCTGCTACCCGGTAGGCATATCTGATAAGGTCGTCCTGCGTTTTAAAATCCACGGTGTATAAATCTTGCTTCACTCCTTCTATAAGCTGTATGGGAAGCGTCGAAGAAAAGCCGAGCTCACCCTGCAATGACAAAAAATCTGCCGTGTTTGCACATAATTCGGTGTCGGTTTCAATAGCGCGCTGAATAGTTTCTAGCTCTGCCTTGGCGAGCTGTTTGTCGCTACTTTCATCCGCTATATCATCAATCCAGCGACAAAATGCATAAAGACGGGCGGCCTGATTAAGTCTTTTTTCAGGCAAAAAATATCCTGCAAAACGAAAAGACTTACCATGTTTAGCGAGTGTTGCTAATGCCACCTCTTCATTTTGCATTCATGCCCCCACCTTGTAATTCGGGAGATGCGGATAAGCTTGATTGGGTAACATTGCAATTCGTGGAATGTGCAGCGGACACAGGATTAACCTCTGGTGCTGTTGTTGATGCCGTTTCATGGGTTTTATTAGGCACCACGCTAGGAATTAAACTCTCTACCACTTTTGCAGAAGAGAGAACGCCGGGTAACCCTGCCCCAGGATGGGTTCCTGCACCACACAGGTAGAGGTTTTCTATTCCTTCTGATTTATTGTGAAATCTAAACCACGCCGATTGAGTAAGGGTGGGAGCAATTGAAAAACCTGCGCCCTCTACACTTAAATACTCTTCGGAAAATTCTTTTGGTGTCATGTCAAATTGTTCAACAACACAGTCGCTAAGACCCGGCATGATAGATGATTCGAGAGCCTTTAAAATTTTCTCTGCATACTCTTCACGAATGTCTTCCCATTGTGTTCCAGATGACAAGTTGGGAACGGGAGATAATACATAAAAGCTATCGCAACCCTCGGGTGCCATACTAGGGTCTGTCGCTGTTGGGCGATGTAGATATAGAGAAAAATCGTCTGCTAACACTTTCTTATTAAAAATATCATCTAAAAGTGGTTCGTAGCGCTTGCCTAACCAAATGGTGTGGTGAGCTATGTCTTCAAATTTTTTGGTGGTGCCAAAATACAAAACGTAAAGTCCCATGGAGAGCTTGGCATGCTTGGTTTTTATCCGAGCTGACAGCTTTTGGTCTTCTTTTTTAATCAGTTTTGAATAAAGGTATTTCGGGTCGATATTCGACACTAGGGTATCGCAGTCAATGGCACCCGATTCGCAGTGCACTTTTGTGGCTTTCTTATTTTCAGTTTCGATACCCGTTATAGTGGTGTTTAGCTGAATGTTAATGCCTTCCTCTTCCATCAGCTTACCTAGCGCCTGAACTAACGCGCCGGTGCCACCCATAGCAAAATGAATTGCCCACTTTCTCTCTAAGAAATGGATTAGGTTATAAATACAGGTAGTGTCAAATGGGTTGCCGCCAACCAGCAAAGGCTGAATCGAAAAGGCTTGGCGTAGCTTTTCACTTTTTAAGTGTTCGCACACTAGTTGCCACACGTTGCGGTAACAACGAAGCTTGGCGAGATTGGGAATTTGGGAGACCATGCTAGAAAGTGTATGGAAAGGTTTATCTGCCAATTGGCTAAAACCAATATCAAAGATAGCTTCTGATTCTTTTAATAGTTCGAGGTAGCCGTTTTCATCTTCTGGGCAAATACGCCTAATTTCTTCCAACGTATCTTCAAGTGTGCCGCCGTAGTTAAACGTATCGCCATCGGGGTACACAAATTTATACCAAGGCTCGACAGGCACAATGTTTATGTAATCTTCAATTTTCTTCCCAAATAGTTCGAATAACTCTTCGAATAAGAAGGGTGCAGTAATGACGGTAGGACCTGCATCAAAAACAAAGCCGTTGCGACGAAAAACCCGTGCTCGCCCGCCCAATTCGGTTTGGCGGTCGACTAAGGTAACATCGTAACCTTTTGCTTTCATACGCAAGGCCGATGCAATGCCGCCAAACCCGGCTCCAATGACTACTGCTTTATTCATTTTGGCTCCTACACACTGTCTTAAACAAAAGCTGACACGCCTTTATCGCAGACTCGCCACAATTGGCGGGTAATTCATTCAATTCAAGTTCGCAACGTTTAAGTAAATACTGCGCCCGCGTTCTAGCCAGTTCAATGGCTTGGTCGTGATCAGATTCTCTGGCCAATAAATTAACCACATTGAGCTGACCATTCTCTAAATCTGCCTGCCAATCATCCATGTCATCAGCAATTTGATAGGCTATTGCAAACTGGCGAATGGCTTCACTGGCTTTGTCGACTGCGCTTTCATAATTAGCTGCAATAAGCGGTAGCGCTAGAGATAGCTGTAAAAGAGGCCCAGATTTCTCTGCTGCGATAATTTCAAAGTCAGCAAGTGATTTAACCTGTTGATGGATATCCTTGCACTGACCCTCAATAGTTTTGGAAACATTGTTGCTTACACAGCGGATTAAAGCAGGAAGTTTTGTAACGTCTTCAATATTGCTCAAAGCGCCGTAGGCTTTTGACAGCATTAAGTCACCTGCGCACAGCGCGATGTCTCTTCCAAACCGGCTCCAGGCAGACGCTCGACCACGGCGCTGTGCGTCGTTGTCTTGCAAGTCGTCATGAACTAGCGAAGCGTTGTGTAATAGCTCTACACAGCTAGCCAGTGATAGAGCCGTTTGTTCGTTAAGTGATAATGCCTCGCACGCTTGAAGGCAAAGTTTAGCTCGTGTTCGCGAACCTCCGCTTTGAAGGTGGTAACACGCGGCTGAATTTTCTGATACAGATAAAAAGAGCGCTTTTTCTAATAACTCCATTACCTGTAGACTGTTTTTACTGGTGCTTTTAGTTTTGCTTTTGTTCATTTACACACCCTTGGCAGTAACGCTTGCGCTGCTTTGCAGCGCAAGCGTGCATAACGCAAAGCAGCAGTTAGTTAACTGCTGCCTACTCTCTTAGTTTTTTAGTTTGCCGTCACTTTCATTCGTTGCGGCGAACCAAATCAAGAGGCCAAATGCAATTTTGTTAACTACGTCTGCTAAGTTATAGATAATGTTAAGCGAATCTGCATCTGCAGCACCCACTAGGTAACCCATTACATAGCCGATTGGATAAATTGCCCAACCGATAGTTACAACCCAACGCATTGCGCCATATGCATATTTTACTGCATCACTTGCATGGGCTTCTGCTGCTTTACCCGCTTCACCAAGGAATACTTCGTACAAAATGTAGAACCAACCAAGCATACCAATTACGAAGCCAAGCGTTAGGTCCATATACCCTGCTTCACCAAGATATCCTGGAATCAGCATGACTAATGTACCAATAAGCAAACGCCAGAATATGCCAGCTGTTGCTACGCCAATCGCACGTAATATTAGATAGAATTCAATCATTAACAGCGGCACGGTAAGTAGCCAATCGATATACCGGTATACCGTTGGCGTTTCACCCGTTGCTACCCACACGTCGCGCATGTAGAAATAGTGCACAGCGGCGATAAACGTTACCAGCGCTGACACGGTTAGTGATGTTTTCCATTTTGCCGTTACCGCTTGTGTTTCCCATAGGAAAAATACGGTTGATGCCATAAGGGCCATGGAAATTAGCCAAAATGAAATACCAACAAAGTCATCTGGCTGAAGGTTAGCGGCCGCGTGGGCCATGGTTGGGGTTAAAAGCAATAAGCCTCCTGTGGCGAGCATTTTACCTTTCATTCCAAGTTTACCCATTTTTTTACACATATCTGAGATGGAGCTAAAGTTTGTCTTCATTATTTTTCTCTCACATTCATCACTGAGTTTAGTTTAACGCTGAGCATTTTTTACAATTACTTAACGTAACATTATTATTCCGTTAACATTATTTAGGATCAGAACATCACTCTAATTTCTGTTAATATTAAAAAACATTAATAAGATCTATGTTTAAGCCGAAATCTCGACCACATTCAAAAAGTGAAAACAGGAAAGTATTATGAAATTATTGAAACTAGGCTTTGCCGCTGCAGTAATCGTGTCTTTGATATCGCTTGCGTGGCACTTCGTACGTCAACAACAGTTTTTAATGGTGGGGGTACCTACCGCATTGTTACTCACTATTATCATCGTAATGATCATGCGGCAGGAAAAAGTTGAGTAGATAAAAACGAGTAGCTTTTGTTTAGCGGCTTAGCTGTTTAGCGCTTACTCAAAACCGTGGTAGGTCACAAAATCTGCGTTGTCTGCGCGGGTAGAGCGAACAGAGTTAGCAGGAAAATCAGGGTCTGGATAACCAAGCGCTATGCATATCATAATTGCTTCATCGTCTGGAATATTGGCGTGCTTATGCACCACGTCAGACTGCATAATGCCCTGTCCGTTAATCACGCACCCCAAGCCTATGTCCCACGCAGCCAGTACAATACCGTAAGCAAGAGAGCCTAAACCGAACTGGGTAATTCCTGCAGGCTCAAGCGTTTTATCGTAAGTCAGCACTAATGATACAGGTGCATCGAATTGACGAAAACCGCGCATCATCCAGTCCATTCGCTTTTCTTTGTCTTCGCGAGTTATGCCCATGACATCAAACAACTGAACGGCGACATCGATTTGTCGCTGGCGGTGAATACCCTCGTAGTCTTCCTTATAAGGAAAATCCCGCTTATGGGGCTTTCCTGCAAGTGTATTCTCTGTATTACCTTCGCGTATTTTATCTAAAACATCGCCAGTAACAGCGTGTATCTTCCACGTTTGTGTGTTGTAAGAAGAGGGTGCCCACTTAGCCGCGTTGATAATAGAATCTACGGTTGCTTTAGAAACAGGCTGCTTTGTGAAGCCACGGACACTCTTTCTTGAAGCGGCAAATTCTGCAAAATTCATATTACTCTCGCTTACTCTACGTTATTACAATTAATTAACATAGAGTAAACGCTGACCATCCCGTGATGCAATGCAAAAGGCAGACATAAACAATTGATTATAGTTATATATATCTATCGCTTGTTAGTGCCCCCTGCTACAGCTTAAACTGTCCAACTAGGTCGTTAAGATCATCAGATAACGACAGCAAGTTTTCGGCGTTATTCGATAAGCCCTGCGACGCTTTGCTTACCTCTGAGGTTGAAGCCTGCATTCCCACAATGTTTTTACTTATCTCTTCTGACACTTGGTATTGCTGTTCCGCCGCGGTAGCAATTTGCGTTATTTGATTCATAATTTGCTGCACCAGCAGCCCAATTTTCTCAAAGGTTTCGCTTGCCTCATTTGACTGCGTGGTAGCCTGCTCTGATTGTTCAAGACTTGTCGTCATTTTCGCTGATACAAATCGCGTGCGCTCTACAAGTTTGTTGAGCATGCTATCAATTTCTTCTGTTGCACCGTGTGAACGTTTTGCAAGGGTTCTAACTTCATCAGCGACCACAGCAAACCCTCTACCCTGTTCACCTGCTCTGGCCGACTCTATAGCGGCGTTTAGTGCTAATAAATTTGTTTGTTCAGCAATATCTCGAATGACATTAAGAATTTTATTGATATTGCCACTTTCGTTTTCAAGCTCATCAGTAGCCGATGATGCATCACGCATCAATGTCATCAATTGTTCAACCTGAACCACTGTATCTTTAATGATATTGCGGCCGTTTTGACTTGCATTATCAGTTTGCTCTGTCGCATCCTGAGTTGATACACAGCTTCTGGCTACCTCTTGCGCTGCCGCGGCCATTTGATTAGTCGCAGTAGCGGTGTGCTCTATTGATTGTTCCTGTTTTTCACTTGCTTGATTGAGCGACTCGGCTACCGCTTTAAAGTCTTGAGATGAGCTGTGCAGCGTTTGTGCTTGGACTTTAATTTGACTGATTAAATCGCCAATAGAGTTCATAAACTGGTTAAAGTAATTGGCAAGCTCACCAATTTCATCCCGTGTTTTAACGTCTAAACGCTGGGTTAAATCTCCTTTTCCGTCAGCGATACCTTTTAAGCTTCGACTAATATGCAAAATAGGCGCAACAATTTTATCGGCGAGCAGCACACCAAGCACACTGCACAGCACTAGCATTACAACAAGTACAATCATCATGGTGGTCACAATATTTCTTGCCGGTGCTTCAATGTCTGAACTTTCGATTACCCCAATAAATTGCCACTTCAAATTAGGAGAGCTGTATTTGGTAACCGTTACCTCACCATCTTTAGTATCGACCGAAAACGTGCTATCTCTTTGCGTTTGCAGTGCCTTGTACAACGCGAAATTTTGCAATTCGCTTACGTTTTTAAAGTTGTTGCTCTTATTACGTGGGTCAGCAAGCACAACACCATTATCGTCAACTAAGATGACGTATCCCGATTCACCAATTTTCACATCATTCACTAATCGCGTTAGCGTATCTAGGGTTACATCTATTGATTGAACGCCTATTACCTTGCCGCTGTTAGATTTTATCGTGGTGGCAATGGAAATCATCGGGCCGCCTGAAACGCCTTGATAAGGCGAAGTAATAATAGCCTCGCCACCCGCTTGCTTCGCCTGCTCGTACCAAGGGCGCTTGCGAGGGTCGTAATTGGTCATAGGTTCAGCAGGATATTGAATAAAGCCACCCGACTCTGTTCCCATGTAGACATTCAATAAATTGGGATGTTTTTCTCGAAACTGACCGTGAAACTCATAAATGTTTCTCTCTATATCTGAGTTGTTCAGAGGCGTCATGTCCGCTGAGCGGTTTATGTAGTTAGTAATTGAGGTATTTGCCGCGGACTTTACTCTCACGTCGTCAGAAAGGTAGCGAACGTGCTCTTTCATTCCCTCAAAAAATAGTTCAAATGCATTATCTATTTGTTTTATTTCTTGAGATGCACTGTTGACGAAGTAATTGCGAGATTGTGTAAAGGTTTGCACTGTCGTTGTTACTACTAAAACAATGATAGGAACGGTTACAGCGACTAAAAATGCAGTTATCAGCTTACTTCTTATTTTCATCTGCCACTTCTCTTTGCGTTGCGTTGTATTAAACAGGGTCACCAAGCAATGGTCACCACAGAATGCATGTAACAATAACCTTATCAGTAAAGACGGTTTATCGTAAGTATAGGTGAGGGTTTTGTGAAATTTCTGCTTAGGTTCTCGTTAATCTTACCGTTATCGCACTTAAAACTACAGATTGAAGCTGGGATTGACAATGGGATTGAAGCAAGGAATAACGCGGAGTTAAGGCGTTACGCCTCAAAGATATGTGGGCGGCACAGTTAAGAAGGCGGTAAATATAAGAAAGCGACGGGGCCCGCTAATATGCTAATAATAACGCGTGTTTTCATGCTATGTACGGCATAACACACCTGTTGAAGCCCCGTCTTTGGCGATGTCACTGAATTAACTTTACGCGTTTTTTCCTTTTACTAGCCCCTTCATGTCTCTACCGTACCCTCTAAAATAGTGTTTTATATCCTCGAGAATAAGGTAGTTTAGCGGCACAATAAATAAAGTGATCACGGTCGCGAACAGAATGCCAAAACCTAGGCTTACCGCCATTGGAATAAGAAACTGAGCTTGAGTAGACTTTTCAAATAGCAGCGGCATTAGCCCCGCGAAAGTCGTTAGTGATGTAAGTAATACAGGCCTAAAGCGTCTACCACCAGCATCAAAAACTGCTTTTTTAAGAGCGACTCCTTCGAGGCGCTTTTGATTTATATAATCTACCAACACTAATGAGTCGTTCACCACAACCCCCGACAGCGCGAGCATGCCCATAAAGCTTAAAAGCGTTAGGTCCATGCCCATGATCCAGTGACCAATTACCGCGCCAACAAGACCAAAAGGAATAACAGACATCACAATTATCGGCTGAGAATAGGACTTAAACGGAATGGCTAACAAAATATAAATCAGTATTGCCAGACCTGCTCCTCCTACCATTAGCCCTTGAGACGACTCTTCTTGGTCTCGTGCTTCACCTGCCATTTCAAAACTTACGCCAGGGTACTGACCTAGCTGCTCAGATAACCAATCGTTTAGTTCTGATTGCACCAGCGTTAAGTCACCGTTCTTTTTATCAAAATCTGCGGTAACCGATAGGGTTCTCTGCCTATCTACCCGCAAAATGCTGTCTGGGCTAAACCCTGGGATCACATCTGCCACTTGCCAAAGTGGCACTTCTTGGTTCGGCCCAATGCGGATCATCATTTGTTCGAGGGTTTCAATAGACTGTCTAGCTTGAAGTGGGTAACGCACCATCACGCGTACCTCTTCTCGTCCTCGCTGAATACGTTGAATTTCAAACCCAAACACCGCTTGTCTAACTTGCCTTGCCACCGTGTTTAAGTCTAATCCTAACAGTCGGGCTTCGGGTTTTAATTCAAGCTGAAGTTCTTCTTTACCATCTGACAACGAGTCTTCAATATCAAAAACAGCCGCATATTCACCCATTTTTGTTTTCAGCTTTTCCCCAAGCTCGTTAAGTGCATTGGTGTCTCTGCCTTTAAGCTCAACATCTACGGGCGAGCCGCCCCATCCACCAATTTCAGCGCGATAGTTAAGCTGTTCTGCACCAGCAATTTGACCAACACGTTTGCGCCATTCGTTAACCACCTCTCGCGTAGATACGTCTACCGTGCGTTTTTCAGGCGGCACCAAATCAATTTGCACTCTACCTGTGGTTGAATTTCTTCCACCACTCACGGAGTAAATATTTCGAATGACTGACTCGCCAGTATCTTCATCAAGATACTCCTCGCGAAGTGCTTGAGCGTGACCCGTGATAGATTTTACGATGCGATCCGTGCTTTCAAATGCCGTTCCTGCAGGCATCACTAAAGTAGCAGTTGCCACCTCACTTTGAACTCTTGGAAAGAAAACAAACTTGGTTTGCCCACTGGCGATAGAGCCTATAATAATTACCAGCACTGCAAACATGAGTACCCACGATGCATAGCGCCACTGCATTGCGCGCGCTAATACAGGTTGATACGCTCGTTCAATAAGCACTTCTAAAGAGCGAGCAACCTTCTTCTGAATTTCTGACAGTTTTGAGGCAGGTTTGTCGCCACGGGGTTTCACATGCTTTAAGTGAGCGGGCAAAATAAATTTCGATTCAATTAAAGAAAACAGCAATACAGGGATGATTACAAACGGAATTGCCGCATACCAACTTCCCCTGCCTGTTTGAAACGCGAGTGGTAAGAAAGCCGCCGCGGTAGTCAAAATACCAAACGTAACCGGTACCGCGACTTCTTGCGTGCCTTTAATGGCCGCATCGAGAGGGTTTTCACCCCGTTCTAAGTGGGCGTAAACATTTTCACCGGTAACAATGGCATCGTCCACCACTATGCCCAGCACCAGAATAAAGGCGAATAGACTCATTAAGTTAAGGGTAACATCGAAAACAGGCATCAGTAAGAATGCCCCCATAAAACTCATTGGGATGCCTAAACACACCCAAAACGCTACCGATGGACGTAAAAATAGGGCAAGTAAGGTAATCACCAATAGCGCTCCCTGCCATGCACTAGTCGATAACGTAGCAAGGCGAGCCTTAATTGGCTCGCTTCTGTCTCGCCAAAAATCTAAACTTAACCCTTCGGGCATTTGAGATTGTTTTGCTACTACGTAATCTTTTACCGCTTGGGTAACTTCAATAATACTTTCATCACCGGTGCGAAACACCTCTACTTCCACAGCTGGCATGCCGTTAAACCGTGTTTTAAGGGGCGTCTCTTCAAAGGCATCGACAATATTAGCCAGGTCACCCAGCTTTATCATTGTACCGTCTTGCGTGGTGACTATAGGAATATTTGCATATTCATCAGCGTTATAGGCTTGGCCTCTGCTACGTATGAAAATATCACCGCCTTCGGTCTTTAGGTTACCTGCTGACACATCGGTTGCGTTTTGACGAATAACGGTAGCAACCTGCTCTAAGGTTAAGTCGTACTTTCTAAGCACCAACTCTTGAATTTCAATAGAAATTTCAAAGGGAAGCGTTCCCCCCACCTCAACTTGAGAGATTTCGTTTATGGCTGCCAATTCATCGCGCACTGTGTCTGCTAATCGGCGCAGCGTTATGGGGTCGTAATCGCCATATAGCACTACACCAATGGCGTCTCGTCGCCATTGGGGCACCTGAATAAGTAAATTCTCAGCATCAACCGGAAAATTATTGATGGCGTCCACTTTTATTTTTACATCATCAAGCATTTCCCTAACGTTATACCCTTCCTCAACTTCGATAGTGACAGATGCACTACCCTCACTGCTTGATGAATTAAGTTCTCGTATTCCCTCTAGGTCTTGAACCGCCTCTTCAATACGTATGGTGATCCCTTCCTCTACTTCCTGAGGCGATGCGCCAGGCAGAGACATAGTAACGCGCACGCTGCGCTGTTCAAATTCGGGAAACAAATCAACAGGGATATGGTTTGATACGACATATAGCCCTGAGATAAAAATGACGGCAAGTAAAATATTAGCCGCCACATCATTTTTAGCAAACCATGCAATCATGTTGGCAACTCCTACTGTTGTTCAGTGTTTTTTGCACTGTCAGCAGTCTTTGCCTGAAGCGATTTTTTAGCTGACGATGTCTCTGGCAAGCTATCGGCCAGTGACTTCACCTTAGTGCCATCGGGAATGTTGGCCGTGGGGGTAAGAATTAGCTGATCGTTTGGCGTTAACACATTGCTCGCATTGCCAGTAACTTGAGAATTGGTGGCAGAAACAATCACGTTTTTATCGTCGGTCCATAATGGAGTGATGGGCCTTTTTCTTAACACACCTTCATCCACCACACTTACCATATTGTTCTGAGACACAGCTTGGCGAGGAATAACGAACACATCATTGAGTTTCTGCCCTTCGATACGAGCACTCAAAAATTGACCTACTCGCAGAGCTGGTCTTTGCTGAGTCCCTTGAAAAGGGGCTTCTACCTGAGCCACAAGAAATAACATACGGGTGGTAGGGTCGAAAGCGCCTTCACTTCGCACAATCTCGCCTTCCCATTGATAGGTTTTAGTGCCTAAGTCGCCATATAGTCTTACGCGGGGATTTTGAGCAGAGCCAGAACCGTTTTCACCTAGGTAAAAGTATTCTAGCTCTGCGGTTTTAATGGGAAGCCTAACTTCAACAACGTCGGTACTGTAGATAGACGCGATAGTTTGTGATGGAGTCACAACTTGTCCAACATCAATTGACTGACTTAGCACCATGCCATCGAAAGGCGCTTTTATAACGGTTCGCTCAAGATTTAGCTGGGCGCCCATTAGTCTTGCCTCTGCTGCGCGAAGCGCCGCTTGTGCAGCAGCAACCTGAGGTTTGCGCAACGCCAAAAGTTTAGCGGCCTCACCTTTAGGCTGCTTGTTCCATTGTTGCGCTGAAAAGTCGGCTTCAGCCAGTTCTTGCAAGTAGCTTACGTTAGCCTCTGCAACCGCAGATTTTGCAATATCCACTTCAATGCGAAAGTCTCTGTCTTCTAATCGAACAAGAACATCACCTTTTTTAAATGACGCCCCAGCTCGAATATTAGGGGCAACCGATACCACGCGACCGGAGACATCGGCTACAAGTTCGGTTTGTGTGAGCGGTTGGGCCGTACCGTAAGACTCTATCCATACCTCGTAGTTATCGATAGTAAGATCCATGACATCAACGGCGACGGTGGGAGCAGCTTGACTTCCTCCCCACTTCCTTGCCTCTGGCTTACTGGAAAACATCACTTTCACTATTAGCGCAGCGATGATGAGGATAACGATAGAGACAATAATATGAGCTACCCAAGGTGCTTTTTTGTTATAGGGCGTCTGTTGATTTTTGTTGTTATTATCGGTGTTAACCATATTTTTACTCCGCGCAGCACGCGCACTTCATCAGTTTTCTGAGACATAGAATACGGCGTTTTAAAAATTTAGGACTGCTATAAGCGATAAAAAGACGAAAAAGAAGGTTTAACACAAAATAAACATTTAGCGAGATGATAAGCGTGTCTGCGAAAGCCAGTGTTGAATTTTTGCCTCGTCTTTATCAATCATAAACGGCATGGTGAGATTTGAAGGCCTATGCGGTGAACCTGCGTAAACAAATATACTGTTTTCGACAATACCCACCGCGTTGCAGCCGGCCTCCTGAAAAGCAAAGTATCCCGCCATCATTTCGCCAATCGCATCATGAGTAATGCCCGCAGTTTCTGTAGGGCGCTGAAAAAGCACCCATGCATTTAACGATGCGGTTAATGAAAGAATGTCGAGGGTGAGTTTTCGAACGCCACTTAAATTGAACCCATCGGCATAATCGCAATATACCGTTTCCCCCTGCAAAGACAGTGAATAATTTCCGTGTGCATTATCTAGGAACATGCTCTGTCGAACCATAACGTTTGAGATGACCACTCCACTTAGACTAAAGTATATTGCCAGAAAATTGAGAATGGCAACTTAATTGAAGATAGGATGTTTCATATAACAGTAAACGAATGACCAAGAGGCCATTCGTTTACCTGCATTAACGCTAGAATGAATACCTATACACTAAACTCGTTGACAGCCTGTTCAGCTGCTTTCATTCGCGCTTCACCGTCTGGCATGGCTAGGCCCTCAGCATAGATAAAAGAAACATCAGTAAGGCCAATCAAAGCGAAGAAATCTTTTAGATACTGAGACTGGGTGTCTTTTTGTGTACCTTGATAAATACCGCCTCGCGCGGCAACAACAATTATCTTCTTGTTTTCCAGCAATCCGACGGGGCCGTTTTCAGTGTACTGAAAGGTAACGCCAGCACGCGCTATGCGATCGACCCAGGCTTTAAATGTAGAGGGCACGCCAAAATTGTACATAGGCATGGCAATAACAACAGTGTCGCTGCTTTTTAACTCATTAATTAACGTATCTGATAAAGTGGCGAGTTCATCTTCGCTCTTATTAGCCCATGAAGCCATTTCAGCTTGCGTTAAATGAGGTAGATCATCAGCAGCAAGGTCTCTTTCTATCACCGTTACGCCATTATCTGATTGGCTATTTTGTTCAGATTGGGATTTGATTCTTTCTACCAGCGCGTTAGCTAAGATAGATGAATTTCCTTGGTCACCATTAAGTGACGATTTCAATAATAAAATAGTGTTCATTCGTTTTCTCCTTCGATATAGGTTTGGCTGACTTAGTTAAACATCACAAATGCTAAGCCGAAGTATTGAATGAAAGCGCAACAAAATAAATATGTTAAAAACGCATCATTCATTCCAATAAAACGAATTAAGATAAAACACGCCATGTTCACTACTTTGTTATGTAGTGAGCACTACGTCACATTATCAAAAGAACCCACAGAAGTGTAAAAATATAACGGCCGTTAATAACCGACTCGCAATACATTCTAATAAAAAGAATGAAACAACCTTTTTAAAGCCATTTTTTAAATCCATCGTTTGGACTAGAGTGACCTTATTGAAATGAAGTGAGGACATTCAAATGATTTATATTAGAAAAGCAGACGAACGAGGCGACGTGAACTTAGGCTGGTTACAAAGTAAGCATAGCTTTTCATTTGGACATTACTATGATGCACAGCATATGGGTATTTCGGCGTTACGGGTGATTAATGAAGATGAAGTCATGCCGGGGCAAGGGTTTGGCACTCATGGGCACCGAGACATGGAAATAGTGTCTTACGTTATTGAAGGCGCGCTAAAACATGAAGACAGTAGCGGCAATAAATATGTGGTGCCTGCAGGCGATATTCAGCGCATGAGCGCAGGTCGAGGCGTTACCCACTCAGAGTTTAATGCTTCAAAAAATGAGAAAGTAAAGTTTCTACAAATCTGGATCTTACCGGATAAAAAAGGCATTGAGCCAAGCTACGAACAAAACGCAGTGGCACAAAAAGGTGCGCTTACTCCTTTAGTTACTCCCAAAGGCAGCGATGGCACCCTATCAATAAATCAAGATGCCAGTATCTCTAGGCTAATGTTAGATGAGGGAGAGAGTTATAGCTTAAGCACCGCGAATCGAACGGGCTATTTGCACATTGTCAGTGGTGACGCTGAAGTAAATAGTACTGATAAAGAGGGCGCTGATAGTAATAGCATAAGCGCAGAGGCATTTGATGTTCATACTTTCAGTGATGGAGATGCCTTTGCTGTTGGCGCAAATGAGCGAGTTCAGATACAAGCAAACAGCCCCATTGAGGCGCTTTGGTTTGACTTACCCCCTGCTTAGATCAAATGATAGAAAAATATCTATGAAACGGGAGAGATGGCCCCCTTTTTGCGATTGCACACGCACATTTCTCCTCTTTTCTACCACCTGCCCTCGGGCTGCTGTATAGTTGGTAATAAAGGCAGTACAAAATTGCGTGTACGCATGATTACCGAGCCGTAACATTCAGGTAATCACTACCCACTAAAAGTACAGCCATCTACAAAATAAAGTTAAAGAGAGTTTTTGCATGAGTAAATGGACCATCTCCATTTGGTGTATCGTTGTGCTATTAGTTGGGTCAGGCATTTATCATTTTTTCCAAACGCCCATCAAAGCTAAGTCGCTACCTGTATCAGTGCCGCGTACAAGTGAAGTGGTTAATTATCACGACGACGTAAAGCCTGTGTTAGCCAAGCGCTGTGTGGTTTGCCATGCTTGTTATGATGCACCTTGCCAACTCAAAATGGGCTCTTATTCCGGTATTGAACGAGGCGCGAGCAAAGAGCGGGTTTACGATGGTGAAAGGCTCATAGAAGCCAACTTAACTCGACTATTCGAAGACGGCCATACGCTAGCCCAATGGCGAGACAAGAACTTTTTCGCAGTTAATTCTGATACGCCCCAAACAAGCACAAATGGCTTGTCATCCGCAGATTACCAAACCGCGGCCAATGAAAACTTATCATCAAGCGTTATTGCCCACCTGCTGCAATTAAAACAAGATACGCCGGTAAAAACAGCCAGCGAGACACCGGCGCTTCTCAGTAAAGAAGATTACCCGTTGAATATCAACAGAGCATATCAATGCCCTACCATCGACGATATCAATGACTACAAAGAGGATTACCCATTATGGGGAATGCCATATGCACTGCCAGCATTAGACAAAAAAGAAAACGCGCTCATTCTCAATTGGATTGCTCAAGGCGGCAAAGGCAGTGATGACGTTGTTATCACAGAAGAAAATCAGCAGCAGATTATGGCGTGGGAAGCCTTTTTAAACGGCGACAGTTTAAAGTCTCAATTAATGAGCCGTTATTTATTTGAACATCTCTTTCTTGTGCACCTGCATTTTGACGAGCAGCAACCTCAACAGTTTTTCAAGCTGGTTCGCTCAGCCACACCCCCGGGACAACCCATTAAAAGTATTCATACCCGTCGGCCCTTCGACAGCCCTGGCGTAGAGCGGGTGTATTACAGAATAGTGCCGCTAAAACAAACGCGAGTGCACAAGTCGCATATGCCAGTATTACTTACCAGCGATCGCATGGACAAATACGAAGACTGGTTTTTAAACGACGATTATGAAGTTACCTCAATGCCGTCGTATAAGCCTGAAGAGGCCTCTAACCCCTTTATTACATTTGCCAATTTGCCAATAAACGCTAGATACAACTATATGCTTGATGAGGCGCAAAATACCATCATGCAATTTATCAAAGGCCCAGTGTGCCGCGGGCAAATGGCGCTAAACGTGATAAACGATCATTTTTGGGTTGTTTTTTCTGAGCCAGATTTAGATTTGGTTCAAAATAACGGCGAATTTATACAACAAGCACTTCAAAATATTGAGCTGCCTGCTGAAGAGCAAAGCAATGCCCTACCCACAGCATGGATGAACTATGCCGCGATGGAGCGTGAATATTTAAACGCGAAATCTGAATTCATCAATACTAAAATAAAAGACAAGTTAAGCATCGATCTTGATTTACTGTGGAACGGTGATGGCGAGAATGAAAATATGGCGTTAACTATCTTTAGGCATAATGATGCCGCAAGCGTAGTTAAAGGGCTTGTTGGAGATACGCCACAAACAGCGTGGGTATTAACTTACCCACTATTTGAGCGCATTCACTATTTATTAGTTGCGGGTTACGACGTGTACGGCAACGTTGGCCACCAGCTTAACAGTAGAATGTATATGGACTTTTTGCGTATGGAAGGCGAATTCAACTTTTTAGCGTTACTACCAAGTGAAACCAGAGACAAGATTAGAAACAAATGGTATCGCGGCTCGGTAAGCGAAGTTGAAGAATTTGTGTATAAAGGCAATACATCAAAGATAGAAACTAATATTGAGTACAAAACCGACAACCCTTATCAAGAATTACTCGATTCTATGAAGCGTAAATTCACTGGCACAATCAGCGAGCGACATTACCTAAATAACGGGTTTAAAGAAAAAGAGGCTATCGCTAGCTTTAACACCATAAACTCGCTTAAGGGCAAAAATATTTCGCTTCTTCCTGAGTCCACCATAGTGCGGGTTTATGACAAATCAAGCGATGAACAACACTTTTACACTATGCTGCGACACAGCGCCCACACCAATATTTCGCATTTGTTTAATGAGGAAGACAGGCGTTTACCAGAAGAAGACACCGTCACTATCGCCAGTGGATTTATGACCTCTCACCCAAATGCGTTTTTGCAGGTAGAAATATCCGAGCTACAAGACCTCGCCTCGCGCATCAATAAAATGGGGTCAGAACCGGATTATGCAGCTTTGCTAGACACCTACGGCGTAAGACGCACAAACCCAAAATTCTGGGACTATGCTGACAACATGCACAGCTATTTTAAAAACACCTACCCTACTGAATTTGGCTATTTAGACTTCAATCGGTTAGAAAATAGATAAAAAACCTGCTGGGTGATGACCTCTCACAGCAGGTTTATTGAAAGTGATTAGTCATAGAAGGCGCCAAGGTTTGGCGCTTTTTTAGTTGATTTCCTGCTACCGCTGTAACTACTTAAAGAATATTCTCGCCCCCCTCTGGATCTCTAGAGTTACGTGCTTGTTCTCTAATTTCATGAGCTTCAGACGCTACATCATCATCTGAGAAACGACTATTTTGTTTCACGTTATGATTATGTTTGGCTTGATTAGCGCTAGAACGTGATGCTTCACCCTCACTGTTATTTGAAGCATCATTAACCTGACTCACTTTTTCATCTCCACCAGCCTCACTTTGATTTGACGCGGTTTCAACCCGAAGGCCTTGTGGAAATATCCGTTCTCTTGCATCGTCAGGCATACTAATATTGGCATCTAAGAAAGCCGTGGTGATGTTGCGCATAAGCACAGACGACATTTTCAGCACGCTGGTTTTCTCTACATTTACCCAAAAATACACTTTCACATTGTAGCTAGAGGCACCAAGCGTATCGATAAGCGTTTGAGGCTCTGGATCGGTCAGTACGTTTTGCTGTTCGCCAATCACACTCTGCGCTATTTGTTGTGCTAGCTGAATATCAGCGTCGTACCCTACTCCAATAACAAAGTGTCCTCGCATTAGCGGGTTAGCCGTTAAGTTCTTTATCACACCTTTATAAATTGTCGCGTTAGGTATTTGAATGTGATTACCATCAAAATCTACCAATGTAGTGGCACGTGCCGTCACTTTTTGAATAATGCCCGTAAAATCATTTATCTGAACAATATCGCCTATGCGAAAAGGCCGCTGGATAGTGAGCAGTAAGCTTGAAATAAAGTTTTCTGCAATGTCTCTAAACGCAAAACCTAAAATAAGCCCTACGACACCCGTCCCACTGACAACCGCGATGGCAAAGCCCGTTAAACCCGCCAAAAACAAAAATAAGTAAATGCCAAGTAGCATAAGCACTAAGCTGATGCTTCGTTGAATAACAGAGCGCAGTAGAGGCGACGTTGTCGTTCGCGTCATAGGCTTTACAAGTAAGTTGGAAACATGAGGGGCTAAAAAGATAAAGACAGCCATCACAACAATGCCAAGGGCTAAACCAGGCAAGCGATAAACAAAGCTCTCCCAAAGCTGGGCTAAAAGCGATTGCGCATTAGATAGACTGGAAATAGCGCCTCCACCATCAGTGCTTTGCACCAATGAAGACGCTGTGAGTTGTAGCTTGTTAATTAATAAACTGCTACTTAATTCCGCACTGCTCGGCAGCATGGCGTTTGATGATAATACAAACATAACCTTAATCCTTGGTGTGCGCCCTCATGTTGAATAAAGGCGCTTTAGTTAATCCTGTAATACCAGTGTGCCTTTGATGGTTGATACAGTTCTAGCTGGCCTTTTCAGTATTACCGTTAGACCCTTTACCAATGCGACGTACCCACACAAACAAAAACGGAGCAAAGAACACAACGCACACTGTGGTCATGGTTATCCCGCCAAGTACGCCTATGCTAATTGCATTTTGTGCACCTGAGCCCGGGCCAGAGGCAAACGCTAGTGGCATTACGCCTAAAATGAACGTAAGCGATGTCATAATAATGGGGCGAAAACGCTGACTTGCGGCGTTTATGGCAGCGTCGTAAGCGCTCATCCCTTGGCCGTAGTTGCGCTGTGCAAACTCCACAATCAAGATAGCATTTTTAGCCGCTAAACCAATGGTCATTAACAGCCCTACTTGAAAATACACATCGTTAGATTGACCCGTTAACCACGTTGCTAAAACGGCACCGCAAATACCTAATGGCACCACCAGTATAATAGCAACCGGGATCACCAAGCTTTCATACAAGGCCGCTAAAATCATAAACACCACCACTACGGTAATACTGTAAAGCAGCAACGTTTGACTACCGCTTTCTTTTTCTTCGTAAGACAACCCCGTCCACGCAATTTCAAAACCGTTATCGAGTGATTCTGCAATTCGCTCTAATTCTTTTAGCGCTTCGCCCGAACTCACTCCAGGTGGCGTCGAGCCCTGAATTTCTCTTGCAGACCCGCCATTGAAGCGCGTTAACTTAGACGGGCCGTAAGACCACTTCCCCTCTGCTATTTGACTAAGCTGTACCATGCCATCGCTACTGTTGCGCAAATACCAATTATCGATATCGGCAGGCAGCATTCGATATTCATTATCGGCCTGAACGTAAACCCGTTTAATGCGACCGCTATCGACAAAATCATTCACATAGCGACCGCCAAGGGCAACGCTTAACGTTTGATTTATAGTTGATATAGGAACCCCTAGCGCTAGCGCCTTTGGCGTATCTATATCTAAGCTGTATTGAGGGTTGTCAGCAAGACCATTAAAGCGAACTTGAGAGAGTAGCGGGCTTTCGTTAGCAGCTTTTAATAATTGCTGAGTTGCCTGCTTCATTGCCTCGTGACCCGCTCCTTCGCGGTCAATCAGCTGTAGCTGAAAACCACTGGCATTACCTAACGCACTCACAGGCGGCGGTACCAGGGGAATAATCATGGCGTCTTTCACCGGAGCCAACGCCTTAGCGGCACGCTCTTTTATTTTAAAAACGCTGTTTTGTTCGCCACGCTTTTCCCAATCTTTCATTTGCACGAAAGCAATACCTACATTCTGCGCTTGCCCTGCAAAGCTAAAACCAGCGGCAGTAAATAAACCCCCTACTGCATCACCTGCTTCGTTGAGATAAAAGTCTTCAAGCTTGGCCATTTTTTCTCGCGTTTGCTGAAGCGTTGAGCCAGGCGGCCCAGACACCAAGGTAAACATTCGGCCTTGATCTTCCTCGGGTAAAAACGAGGTAGGAATTCGTCCGAAGATCCACATACTTCCTGCCACCAATACAATGAACACAGCAGGTAAAATTATTTTATTGTTCAGCAACTTTTCTAACAGGGAATTGTGACGATTTTTGATACTGTCGAAGCCAGTATTAAACCATTGCAGCACCTTACCGCTTTGTTTCTTGCCTCCAGATTGCAGCAACAGTGTGCAAAGGGCTGGCGATAAAGTTAGGGCAATGAACAGTGATATCCCCATTGCAACTGATATGGTAACAGCGAACTGCCTGTAAATAACGCCAACCGAGCCGCTAAATAGCGCCATGGGCAAAAACACCGCCCAAATGACTACCGTTGTACCCACCAGTGCGGAAGAAATTTCTGCCATCGCATTTTTTACCGCCTCTTTAGGCGACAGGCTTTCATCTTCCTCAAGCTTTCTTTCGGCGTTTTCGGTAACCACTATGGCGTCATCTACTAACATGCCAATGGCTAACACAAGGGCAAACATGGTAAGTACGTTAATGGAATAACCAAACAGCAATAAAAAGCTAAATGTACCAAGCAAAACAACAGGTATGGCAACAGCCGGAATTAAAGTAACTCTTAGCGTTTGCAAAAAGATGTAAATCACTAGCACCACTAACACCACCGCAATCACGAGGGTTTCAAGCACATTGAGAATAGACGCGCGGATAAAAGGTGACGTATCGACAGGGTAAGCAATACCCAAATCATCTGGAATGATGCTTTCAAATTCATCAATTCGTGCTTTCAACGCTTCTATTGTGGCAAGCGCATTAGCGGATGGCGCAAGCTCAATGGCGATACCCGACGCGGGCTTTCCGTTCCATCGACCAAGCACCCTGTAATTTTCTGCACCCACTTCAATACGAGCAACATCTCCCAACGTTAAGTTCGCACCGTTTAAATCTGAACGTAATAAAATAGCTTCAAACTCTTCAGGCGTGGATAACAGCGACTGAGCAGTAATAGTGGCATTAAGTTGTTGGCCTTCTACCGATGGGGCTCCGCCAATTTCACCCGTTGCTAACTGCACATTTTGTTGTTCAATGGCACTAGTGACATCGAGTGCGGTTACGTTGTAATTGTTCATGGCGTTAGGATTAAGCCATATGCGCATGGCGTTTTCAGGGCCGAAGGTTTGTATTTGCCCCACCCCATTCACCCGACTTAATGGCTCTTCAAGATTCGATACTAAAAAATCTGAAATCTCATTGCGGTTCATCTCGCCACTTTTTGAGAAAAAGCTGACCAGCAGCGCATAACTGCTGCCTGCCTTTTCTACTGCAATACCAAGCTGCTGCACAATGGGCGGTAACGCAGATTGCGCTTGGGATACTTTGTTCTGGGTTTGTACCTGCGCAATATCGGGGTCGGTACCTGGCTCAAAGGTTAAGGTAATTGACGCCGTACCGGCAGAAGAGCTTTGCGACTGAATGTAACGCAAGTTGTCGATACCCGTAAGGCTCTTCTCAATGACTTGAGTAACCGTAACCTCCATGGTTTTTGCCGATGCACCAGGGTAACTTGCGCTAATAGAAACTTTAGGTGGGGCAATATTTGGATACTGCTCTAGCGGAAGATTCATCACTGAAAAAGCGCCGCTTCCCATAATAAGAAGTGCGATTACAGCGGTAAAAATAGGGCGGTTGATGAAAAAGCGAGAAAACATAATTATTGCGCCTTCCCTGTCGGCTGTGCATTCTGGTCATCAGCGCTCTTATTGGTTTTTTGCTTAACTTCCTGTTTAGCTTTTTGATTAGTTTTTTGATTAGCTTCTCGGTCACCCTCCTGAGTCACTTTTTGCGGCTTAACACGTTGCCCGTCGGCTAATGTCATTGTGCCCTCAACAATTAGCCGCTCACCTTGCTTCAAGCCATTTTCAATAACCCATTTATTTTCAAACGCCGTGCCCGTGGTAACCTCTCGTTCGCGCGCTTTGTTGTCGGCGTCTATCACCCACACATGCTTTTTACCGTTCGCCCCAATTTTTACGCTTTTTTGCGGAACAATAATAACCGGGTCTGCAGCGCTGTCATTAATTGCACCGCGCACAAATAGCCCAGGTAAAAGAGCAGTTTCAGGGTTAGCAAACTCGGTGCGAACTTGAATAGTGCCTGTTTGATTATCAACCGCATAATCTGTGGCTATTATTTTGCCAACTTGGGGATACCGCTCTCCTGAGTTTAAAAATAAGCTTACAGATTGGTTCTGCGAAGTATCATTTTGCGAGCCTATCAACTGCCTATCGCTAGCAGAGACAGAGAAATCAATATAAACAGGGTCTAATTGACGAATGGTGACAAGGGTTTGTTCTTGCTGCTGCGACACCAGCGCGCCCTTAGTTACACTTGAAGGCCCTATGTAGCCAGTGATTGGTGCGTAAACCTTGGTATAAGCGAGGTTTATTTTCGCGCGCTTGAGCTGGGCTTCACTTTGCATTACCGCGGCTTTTGCTTGCATTAGCTCTGTTTGCGCATCTTCGAAAACTTGCTGACTTAACACGTCAGATTCGGCCAAGCTATCGTATCGCTCAACAACGGACTGGGCATTGTTCACTCTCGCTTGGGCGTTATTAAGGTCTGCTTGTGCAGAATCTACCTCGGCTTGGTAGCGATTAGGCTCAATTTGGTAAAGCTGGTCGCCCTCTTTAACTAACGCGCCCTCGGTAAACAAGCGAGACTGTATAATGCCGCTTATCTGGGGCCTTACTTGGGCGACTTGGTATGGTACTACTCTGCCTGGAATTTTAGTTAAGGTAGGAATTTGCTGCAAAGTGAGATCTACATACCCTACCGGCGTTGCAGGTTGTTTTTGCTTAGCGTTTCCACCATCTTGTTTCGATGAGGAAGACCTTTGAGATTGTGATAAGGCAGTATTTTTATCACTACAACCAGCAGCTACTAGCGCGGCGAACATCAATGCAATACTAATTTTTTTAATCATAATCCCTGCTCGTAAGTTCCATGGTGTTGAGTTTTTTTGGAATAAAGAAAGCAACTTATTCCCTCGGCCTTCGCCAGTGCGTGACATCAAGTGAGAGTAAAGCGAATGACGCAACAACGGTTTTAGAGAATGCTTGAATTGATAGTTGCTACGGCGAGCGAGCGCATTAAAGATCACCCAGCCGAACATATGATGTTTAATGGTGTTCGCTGCGACCAGCCCATATAGTTTTATAAGAATGCAACAAGATTTGGCTAGATTAGCCAAATGACATTTTATCAGAATAGCGCTTTCAAGCATTAGAGTCGCTCTGAGACGCAGTTCAATATGGTGCTTTAGTTTGCTTCAGAGTGAAAAATTTTAATGGCTGAACAGTGGAGATAGAAAGTACGTAATACTGCGGGGAGCAGAGAAGTTGGTCGGTGTGAGAGGATTTGAACCTCCGACCCCTGACACCCCATGACTACTACTGAGTGATAATATTGCTCGTTTCTTAGTCGAAAATAAATACCCTATGGCGCTGTCTATGAGAACTTTCCTGAATGTCAGCGTTTTCTTTTTTTAAATACTGTACATAATAACACCGTGTTGATTCATACAGTGTCACGCATTCGTGTACACCGAATGAGTACACATTATTTTAATAAATTAGAAGGTGATTATTATGATCGTAAACAATTTAACACTACCGACTATCTACAAGCGAGAAAAGAAAAACCCAAGTGGGAAACGTTTTGAATTAACGTTTGGCGATGGGCTGGGATTAAGAGTTTCAAAAAAAGGCATATTCACTTGGCAATGTCGTTTTCGTTTAGACGGACGACAACATCGCATTGATTTGGGGCGATACCCCGAATTAAGCGTCAGTCGAGCTCTAGCTGAACATAAGGCTTTTAAAGAAAATATAGCTGAAGGCATTGATCCTCGAGAAGATGTGCCGGATGACATCAAAACAGTCGGTGGTCTTTGCAATTATTGGTATCAAGAATACGCCGAGGAGCAGCGAAAAAGACCCGAAATCGCACGTCGCTCTCTCGACGTTGATATCATACCCGAATTAGGTCACAAGACTTTACTGGGCATAAGGTCGATAGATGTACATCGTTTTTTGCGAAAAATTGTCAAACGCGGGTCAAAAACGCAAGCACTAAAAACACTCAGCTTGCTTAAGCAGATATTTCGGTTCGGTGAAAGCCTTGGGCTAGTTCACTCCAGTCCGGCTGCGTCGATCAAGAAGCGTGACATATGTGATGTGCCACAGTCTAAAAAACGTTGCCTCGACGATGAAGAAATCGCATGTTTACTCAAGAAACTCAACGAAGGACTGTTATCTGAGCAATTTTCATTAGCGACTAAGATTTTACTTTTCACAGGACAACGTCGAAGCGAAATAACATTAGCTGAGTGGAAAGAGATTGATCTATACGAGGGTAAATGGTTCATCCCAGCGCCTAAAAATAAATCTAACAGGGACCATGTCGTTTATTTAAGCCCTTCTGTTATCGAGTTTTTTCACAGGTTGAAGCAATTAAGTGATGATTCCATCTGGGTTTTGCCTGCGCCAAGTGATAAAGAGCAACACATATCAGAAAGAGCTCTAACGCGAGCCATAAACCGAAAACAGCATCAATTTGGTTTGCCAAAGTGGCGGCCGCACGATCTCCGTAGAACTTTCGTTACCGGCGTGAACGACCTAGGTACTCCTCTTCAGGTGACAGAGAAGATAGTCAATCACACTCTTGAAGGAATGCTCAAAATTTACGACAGAGGTAATTACGACGAGCAGCGCTTGGAAGCGATGTTCAAGTGGGATGAACACCTGAATGAACTGATGAAAAATGGGTAACTGAGTAATCATTCGCCAACGTAAGGAGCATTATATTGCAATCTAAGATAATCAAATTTAAATTAAAAGGCAGTAACATTTATGAAAAAACAAATAATCACTACGATTCGATCTGATGAGCTAAGAAACATATTGGGGATCAGCAAGAGTACTTACTACCGGATGATCAAAACTGGACGCCTTCCAAAGCCAAATCCAGTTTCAGATCGCATCAGAGTTTTCGATGTGGAAGAGGTAGAAGAGACTCTCGGTTTTACTCTAACCAGCTCCTGTTCAAAAGCTCATTAGTGAAAAGCGAGTGGCGGAGACTACACAACAACACACTCGTTTTTTAATTTATTCAACTGAATCAAATCAAGCTTCAGGTCACAAACAGTTAACCACTGCACTACTGGCTTAGTCTATATTTACCCAAATGACTTTCAGAATTTACCCCGCAACCTCTCTGAATGCAGTAGAAACAAACCTATTGGTATCGTATTGCTGGCAATGTGTCCAGAACTCAGCGTTAATATCCTTTTGCTAGTATATTGCTAGCAATGTGATCACAACTCGGCAGTAATATCCCCTTGCTAGTATATTGCTAGCAATGTAATCACAACTCAGCATTAATAGCCTATCACTACTATATTGCTAGCAATGTGATCAACAGTGATCACAACTCAGCGTTAATATCCTCTTGCTAGTATATTGCTAGCAATGTGATCACAACTCAGCAGTAATATTCCATCACTATTATATTGCTAGCGACGTGATCACAACTCAGCAGTAATATCCCCTTGCTAGTATATTGCTAGCAATGTGACCACAACTCAGCGGCAATATCCTCTTGCTAGTATATTGCTAGCAACGTAATCACAACTCAGCAGTAATATCCCCTTGCTAGTATATTGCTAGCAATGTGATCACAATCTAACGGAATATCATATCGCTAGTGTATTACTAGCAATGTGATCACAATCTAACGGCAATAGCCTATCGCTAGTGTATTGCTAGCAATGTGATCAGAATCTAATGGCAATAGTCTGTCGCTAGTGTTTTGCTAACAACTCAATGGCAAAAGTCTTTTGCGGTCATGAAATCGTTGCTGTTGTGCCGATTCATAAGTCTCAAAAGTATTTTGAGCATGTTCAAAAATAAATACTTAATATTTTGAACATGGGTAAACTATACTGTTCAAATATTTTAATTTTTGGGCGGGCCCGGAACGATGACTTTAAAGCTGGATATAGAGGTTCTCGCTAAAGATGACGATGAAGCGCTATCGCTTCTTACTCGCTTTGCCCATGAAAAACTATTGGCAGCGGATGTACACGAACTCGATGGCACTAAAACGCTTAACATCGATGGCGGTGAAAACGACATCCGCGCAAAAATTTCTAACGCTACTATCGAATTTTGGGTGCGCTACAGCCACGATGAGTCCATGTATGAAAAAAAGTTGCTAGATTTCTGTCGGCAACACAATCTCACTGTAAGATTTAAAACCACTGACAGAGGGGATAAGTGATGGCATTAGTTGGCTTCGCACGCGTCAGCACAACCGCACAGGACTTGGCAGCACAACTGGAGCAGTTTGATGGGATTGGTTGCGATAATGTTTTTGCTGGCAAACAGGGTGGCACAAAGGACGAAAACGAGCGAAAACTCGAAGAGATGATTGGCTATATTCGGGATGGTGATGTGGTTGTCGTTACAAAGCTGGACCGACTTGGACGCTCTTTGAGAATAATCCTGAGTGCTATCGATGCAATTCACAAGGAGGGCGCTTCTCTTCGCACGCTCGATGGTGCTATCGATACATCTAATAACTCGCCTTTCGCTCAGGCACAAGTCAGCTTAATAGGCACATTTGCACAACTAGAAAGAGATCTGATCGTGTCTCGGACAGGCGACGGCCGTGAACGCGCCAAACTCAAAGGCGTAAAATTCGGAAGAAAGCCTAAGCTCAATTCAGACCAAAAGCGGGAAGTCGTAAAACTTTACAATTCAGGCAACGGCAAAAGCATCAGCAAGCTAAGCCAGAAATTCAACGTATCAAGAATGACCATAAGCAGAATAGTGAATGAATAATGCTATGAATGATCCACACTTTAGTGAAATATGGCCTCTCGTAGAGCACTGGTTTGATTCAAAGGAAAGCGCATGGCGCTGGTACACTGAAGAACAAATAATTGGTTTTGGCAGAAAAACACCAAAAGAACTTGTTGATGAACAAGGCAGTCAAGGGGTTCATGAAATAGAAAAGTTTATCAAGTCAAAAAACCTAGGCGGATTCGAATGATCTCACCGAACTCACTATATCAATTATGTGTCGCTGCTCAGATATAATCTGACACTTTCATGTGTACGGGCAGTTACGTAAGATTAGTTACAGACTTAGTTGCTACGATGTGATTTTCTATTTCTGAAATCAAGAGCGCACGTAGAAGATTTACCGCCATCTCTAGAATGACGCTACCGAAGCAAGGATTTTAACCTGTTCTATGTAATATATTAGATTAGACAATCTGTACTTAGATTATGCGCGGGATTAGGGAAGCGTTTTAGTTGAGCTTGCAATAGATATTGTTTTGGCACCTCTTGATAAAGCGACATATAAATTTTGTCTATTCATGTTGCTGACATCAATAATTAAACTGTGATCGGCTTCCAAGCCCTTAAGCAATAAAGTACTACCAATAGCCAAATTTGGAATACGGATATCACCTCGTTGACGCAGACTTTCTCTGGATCTCTCCATGCCTTGCTTGAAGCTCAAGGATGGTTCACAAACAACGCTATTAAAGGCTCTATTTAATGCTCTGAATGCCGCTCGTCGATAGATTCTAACATTATTGTCAGCTTCAACAGCATTCATAATTATCAAAAAATTAGCGGCTGTTTTCGAATGAATGAATGCAACTATTGCAGCTTCAGTCGGGGTTGGTCCGCTTCTGTTTCTGCCCGCTATTATTGTCTTTATTCTTGGAACCCAAGTTGAAGCTCCCATTCCTGTGGCCAATGCTCCAAAAATATTGATTAAACTGGTCACTAATTGTTCACCCAGTTCAACGTCTAATTGTCCAGTGAAGGCAACTAAATCTCTTAAATCAACGGGTTCAACCACATCAATCCCGTTATTTTGACTCGCATATAAATGTCTTGAGTTCGTGTTGATTGAGTCACCAATAACTAGCAAAGAATCTTGGGGATAAGTGTTCCTAAGCTGATACTGTGCTGCACTCTTAAGACGCATATTTTCTTGATGATTTCTGCTCAGTTGAATATGTGATACAGAGCTAGGGCTATGAGTTAAATCAATACTGCTACTGGCTATCAATCTCCTGCGGCATTCCAGCACCCACTCACCTAGCTCTTGGTTTTGTGCATTTATCCAGCGCCAAGGTGTATTCAACTCTGTTAGCAGCGGGAAATGATTTAAAACCTCTGCTTGCCAATTTGGAATCTGCGTGCCCCGAAAATTGAAGATCAACTGCATTGGATCCCCTAAAACTGTAGTCGGAATACACTGTGCAATAGAGCAAACAATATTATGTTGTTCTTGGTTACAGTCTTGGTATTCATCAACAATCAGTCGTGAATATGATGCTCTGATCACTTCATGCAGACTTCCAGAAGCCAAATAACGACTCACTACATTTCTTAATTCTGGGTAAAACGTTCGAGAGTTTTCAACGGGTGAGGCTATTTGACAATTGTGGCTAAAACTACTCGCGATTCTCACCGACCAGCCATCAATAGTCGACAATACATAATTCTTTGCTGGTACATTTGCCCTAGTAAGCCTCTTTCGAAGAGCTGCAACACCAGCAGTAGTATGGGTTAATACTAGATATGGCTTAACGGGGGGAATAGCCAAAGCTTCAACTATTAGTTGAGTTTTTCCACATCCCGCAGGAGCCTCGATAGCCCCAATCTCATTTTCTAATATAATATCTGCCGACACTATCAGTCCTTATTATTGTCGCGCCCACGTAAGAAGATTATCTAACACTTGAGTGAAAACTGGTTGAATCCGCGGTTTGTTAGGCCAAAGAATTGTTTCCGCGACATTTTCCATAGGCTCAATATCTTTGTACCACCCTTTATTCTTTGCGGTTAACCCAAGACATTGACGATGAGCATCGATGGGGGCTTGAATACAGTTTGACAGATTAAATTGATTTTGTGATGCGTTAGTAATGTGTGCATTTACCGCGTCATTTGTTTTTCTCTCAGCCGCAATATTTAATAGTTGTGGAATGAGATTAAGGTGGCAATTGTTGAATATTGCCTGCTCAGTAGCTTGGTTATCTCCCCATTCAAATATTGGTATTCCCAATTGCATTACTTCGTTGATAGACGCTTGCTGCTGGTCATTGATATCTGAGTCTTTAAATATCGCAACAGGATAACCAAATTGGTTGAAGACTTTGGCTCGCTTAAACATATGACTTCCGTCGCCATCTGCGTGCATAACACCAAGAGATTGAATACTGTGCTGCCCCTGTGCCTGTTCAACAGCATCAACACCTTTTAAAAGTCCAATTTCTGTTTTTCCTTCGCAGACTATTACTTTATTACTCAAGAATGCTTCAGCACATACTCGTAAAGTCGATTGATGCTCGTCGCTATCATTCATTGAATATATAACGTGATTAATTTGAGGTTGCCCAGTTATTGAATACTTTCTCAAAATATGTAATTGCGACGAATTTAATTCTCGGAGAACATAAGGAGAGTGCGTTGTAATAAATACTTGCTGTGTTGGTTGCTGTTCTTTTGCACCTATCTCTTTAAGTAAACGACTAATTCTAAATGGTTCTAGACCGAATTCTACCTCATCAATTATCAGCAGTTTTGAGTTGGAAACCAATTTTTGAAGTCCCGCTAAAAGCAACCTAGTAGAGCCAGTACCCATTTGTCTAATTGGCGTTGCGTTAGCATCATGTAAGCTTACTGCACCATGCGAGACTGAAACACTCGACACATCAAGTAAAGCTTTAAGCTCACCTAAATTTACACCGAGCGTATCTGCTACACCTTGAACACTTGCAAGGGCATCATTAATCCCAACCACATTTTGTTGTTCAAAGGCTTGTCTGGCCTTGCGAGAAACTTCGGTAAGAACTTCACTTACGTCAAACCTATCATCTAATAGTTTGTTTAGAAGTGAGTTACGTCCCCACGTAAAATGGCGAGATGAGCCTTCCCCTAATCTAGTCGGTGATATTAACTCCCTGTGACTCCAAGGAAGTCGCTTCTCTAATCCTTCCTGAGCAGCCCGATCTGAATATAAGCCCCAGTCTGGATCCAAACCTTTATCCACGACCAACCTAACTGTAATAACAGTTTCGGCGCCTACTTGAGGCTCATCAAAGAATTCCTGTGTAGCAAGATTGTAAGAACGGATAAAATTGCCATAGCGCTCAATACTAAGAAGTTCATCACTTAAGCGTCCCAAAGTGACATAGATTTCAATTGGGTTATCAACATTGGAGTTATGGAAGTCAGCATCTGTAAAACTAATATTGCGTCTCGCACCGAGACAAAGGTCAATTGCATCAAGGACGGAAGATTTTCCCGAATCACCGGGCCCTATTACGCAATTGATGCCTTCGGTTGGATACCAATCCAGAGATTGAATACCTCTGAAATTACGTATAGCGATGTGACGAATAATCGACATAAAACTCCCTGATTTAACATTCCCTTATCGTGGTAAAACATAACGAAAGCTACAAAGAAAGGCAAAGTCTTATTCGTGCTTGGATGCTCAGAACACTTTTTCATTAAATAGTGTAGTGGCATTTGCTTTTCTTTTGAAATGCCAGCTTCACGCGTAAAAGCAAGAAAGGTAGGGTGTGGACACTGAACTCTCACTGGCTCATCATCAGACTTTCGCATAGATCTCGCCAGCATGCTTCTTTATATGCTTCCTCAAAATCAGAAAATGACAAGTCTATTTCTCTAAGTGACTTATGATGGCGAAATAACCACTGGATGAGCCCGTCAGATATTTCTGGCTTTTCATGCCATTCATGAGCATCAGCCGGAAGTCCTCTTTCACAAATGACAAATCCTACAAACGCTTTGTATTTATCTATTTGTTCATCGTCATAGAGCTCCTGCAAAAACTCATAGAGTTCATACGTTTTGAAATGCTGTAAATGAGCATAAAGCTTCGCCTGTGACACACGCCAAGAATGTCTTATTTCGTTGAGACATTTAACGTCAACGCCATTCATTTTTTTGTAGATGTTTAGATCTTCAATCTCATCTTGTCTAAGTCGAACAAATTGCTCAAAAGTACTCAGTATTTCTTCGATGATTGTGCGCATTGATGGACTCCACGTTACCTGCTAAATGCCTCAATTTTGGCGCGGAGATTTTCAATGTCACATTTTTTAAGATCTTTTTTGATAGGAAGAACCAGATGTCTTGACAGGCACTAAACGTGTCGCACGCGACATTAACGGTGCCATTCATGGCACCACTGACGCCTCTTGTGACATCAATGATGACGCCCATGACATCAAGCGAAGCAAAATATATTTAAAATTGTCGTTGCAAAAAAGACGGAGTTTTACTCACATTATTTTTATTTATAATTTTATAATTCTTTATAACTGTTAAAATAATTTATAACACAGAAATACGTTTAGATGGCGGTCAAGTTCCAAAACTTTGACTTTAATCACAATGAATTTTTTCTTTAAGTACATTATCAAATGAGTTAGGGCATTTCGATGCTGCACTATCTCCTCTTTCCTCATCAATGTTACCTCTGAGATTGCAAGAGCCTGTCCATCAAAGTCCAAATTATCAATAACGACGTTTCGATATTTGCAACTTCAGCGTGCTTTACATCACCGTAGCCTTCTGAGCCATGAATTATTGGTAACTTGTTTCGAACATTTTTGCAGGATTCATATTTAGATAAGAGGTATGAATCAGACTGAGAATCAATGCACTCCAACGTATCATCTATTATTTTTGCATGACGACCCTTGGTGTCTTTTTTTACTCTTTTAGATGAGTACAGTGTTAACTTTTCCGTCGTATCATCCCAAAGAAATTTTTCTAATTCATTAAATAATTCCATTGTCCCAAGAAATATTCTGTCATTAACGCTTTTTTCATCAATACCTTGCCATAACATCCAAGTAACTGAGTGTTGAGTTTCTACAAAAAAGTTTTGAGCTCTCCGTTGAAAAGGCGTTCCGGTAAAAGGCTGCCTTTGACAGATTTCATTGAGAATTCTCGCAATAGCAAACACTCTGCAATAGCGTACCTGACTAAGTCCGCTTGTCATCTTCTCGACAAACTGACAGTAGATATCCATTGCCGTCGCAACGGCATGAGAATTAGCATTATTAGAGCTTTCATCTGATTTACGCCAATATGCCATAGCTCCTTTCTTTATAGCCTTTTCAAGATTCCAGAGTTTGTTGGAAGCAGATGCTATTAAGACAGGAAGCCCGGGAACGGCATTTAAGAGAGATTCAACGACTGCAAAGCCGCTCAGATCGTCAGAATCATAGTTTTCAAAAGCAGACTCTTGTTCAGATAATCTTAAGTCTACTATCGCCAGTTCAGGTAATTTTCCCTCCCCGTGCAATTGAGACATCTTCAAAAACAATTCAACATCAGCCTGACTATTAAAACATCGAATATCGGCATTTATATCAGCCAACATGCTGTCTACCAATTGGTACCAACCATCTGCATGCTGATCATCAACAAACCAAATTTGTAAACTTTCACTACTTTCGAAAACGTCACTTGAGAGATGAAATGTCTCTTGCAAGTCATTATAAAAAGACATGACAGGTGTGCTCTGACTCATGAACCTCTTTACATGACTCCACGTAGTTGTGAGTACTCTTCTCTTTTGTAAACAAGTCTGTATTTTTCTATTAATAGAAGCTCTGAGATCTCCGTTGTGCAATTCATTCCATCTCTCTAGAATCTCCCACATCATCTTCGCGTTATCTTGATTGTGCAAAAAGGAACAGGCGCTATGTAACGTTAGCTTGGAAGTCTCGTTGAACAGGGTAAGGTTACCCTCGACTTTTTGAAGTTCAAGCAGATCGAGTACTAATGAAAGTAATACGGCACCTCTGATATTTTTAACAGCATGCGGATCTAATAAAGACGCTGGTTGCTCAGGCATATCATTGCAATCAAAGACTAGTGACTGATCATCTCTAAGAGCACCCGTTTCTTTTTCTACTTTCTCAATGATTGCGTCATCTACGTCGGAAAAAGCAATGGTAAACAACCGAAGGTTGGAAGATTCTAGACCCTGAACTAACAGCAACAATGTCTTGAATTTATCTACAAAAAGCCCTTGCTGACATTTACTCAGATTAGAGATGTTAATCGCACACTCTTCAGAGCCGAAGTTGCTTTTCAACAATCGTAATAAGTTAAAAGGATTAAATTGACCCGAATGGGTGAAAAGAAATTTACTATGCTTCGAAGTAAGTTTTAAATCGAATGTCATTATCAAGCTTCCCGCTTGATCGAGTGGCAACGGTCGATAAACTCCGGCAATGCTTTTTCAAAGTAGTCACTATCAATACTGAAGTATGGTCTCCCTGTACCACTTTGTCGAAGATACGGGGTACTATCGACAGAGCCCGAGTAGACCAGCATTGGCCAGTTATTCTTTTTAGCAAAATGGTTTACGATGTCATATCCAGTCATTCCCGAGTGGCATATGACACCATCAATTTCCAATGAAGCTATGTAATCGATATCAATCGTTTGACATATCTCGATAATGTTTTCATAGCCCAAGCGTTTAATCTTTTCTTTAAACATCGTGTTACGCTCGGGACGCCTGTCGTCGTCCATGTAGATAATTCTTAGCATTTAGTCTTTAAACTCTCTTAAGGTAAACATTAACCTTCCTTTTTTCGCATCTACAGCTACAGACTCTCTGTGAAATGAATGCTCTGTCAGATTTACCGTAATATCCTCCAACACACTTTCGGTGTTACGCTCTTTGAAGCTCCCATGAACTAGGAGATCTCCCACTGGCAAAAATTCCCTAGCAGCAGATGTTAGATCTCCACCGGCGATCCATTTTTTGACTTGACCTGAGTCTGATGCGATATCTATTTTTGGCACTTTGGTGAATGGCAGCCCTGTATTTCGCCTGAATATTTGCAAACATTTGGACTCTCCTGTAACCGGGTCTTCGTTATTGAAACAGAGCACATACGGCTTATTAGCCGATGATGTCCTAACCCGCTCACTATCAGCCATATGTTGTTTAATACTATCAAGAACCTTCTTCAGTGAATCTCGCCATGCTTTGATATCGGTGACGACTCTGTCTTCCATATTGCTTCTATCGATTTCAACAGCGTTCTCCATACCCGCGGCAGAAACAGCGGACAAAGCTATTTGTTGATAAAAGTTGTCAGTATCATTTTCGTAAAGTCGTACAGCGGATTTTAAATCACGGATTGCTTGTACTGCTTTAGCCGATTGCTTAGATGGTTTTTCAATGTTAATGCGAACATCATCCCCAAAACTCCGCAGCATTCTCAGTAGCTCTTTATGAGTATTTGATAGCTTCTGTTTTAAGGTTTTTGAAAGATATCTAAAGTTTGGAGAAACTGACTCAGACAAATTGTCAACAAGCTGTTTCACACTATGACCATCTCCATTAGTGCTTTTGTGAAAAAGATCATCCAGCGGGTCCATGTCTAATTTTTGGCAAACAACACGTTGTTTCTTGGGATCTGGCCAGCCTTGCTCGACTAGCATCTTAATTTTATCCAGATCAGAGGGAGAATGAGACTTACAATGCACTATCAATGCTCTTTGTAAACTTTTGGGAGCATTAGTGAAAAAAGTCTCATAACGAGATTTGTCTGACTTTAATTTATCGGCTTGCTCTTTAAGGCTTTTCTCTTGTTCAGATAGTAAACCACTGTCCAGAGCCAGATAGGGCTGGGTCTTAATTAGGGTTTGAAGGTGAGTAAGCTTATTGGCAAGCCTCAGTACTACATGTTCAACAGGCCACTCAAATTTCATTGCTATTCGGTAAAATGCTCCTAGCATCTCTTCATATTTTTTTATTCGAGCGTACTGTTTGGGAGAAATTGAACTCCTTTTGTCCAAATCATAGGGCGAGTTAACGGCCGTACACACTACTTGCCCGTACCAATGGATTCTTCCTAGCAGGTGCAAAGCATAAATTTTTTGCATTTCATCTTTTGTTATCGGCTTAGGATGCTTGACTCCCTTTGAGGGCGAACGTAAAAAACGTCCGAGCGATCCGTTTTTATAAAACCCAATAGGCAAAAACGCATCAAATGCTCTTTTATTTTTTAGCTTCCAAAATTCCATTATGGCTTTCTCTACCGAGTCATACTTGTGCTCAAGGTTGTAAAGTGTCGCTTTAAGTGCGTCCACATGCTTTTTATGCAAATTTAGACCATCGTTAACTAATATCCCCGTTACCATCTGACGCATATTTCGATACATTATTTTTGTTTTGGCCACATTGATTTGGAAGCCATTTCTTCGCACATGACGAGTTACTTCATCAATTATTTTTTGTGGGGATATTCGTTTGACGTTATTAGTCGATATCGTTAAGTCATCAGCATAACGGGTATATGTTAGATCATACTTCGCAGCAAACTTTCCAAGCTGATAATCCAACTTTTTGCAAATAAGGTTTGAAAGTAAAGGGGAACTAGGGGCTCCTTGCGGCAATCCTCTATTGATATCAATGTCTTTCGGCAGACAAACTATAGAAGCAGCAACAGCCGCTTGACGATGACTAAAACCATATGGCCTTTTAATAAGCATCCCGACAATTCTTGGGAAGGTGATAGATGGGAAAAAGTCTTTGAGATCGATACTTATCACGACCTTTTTCCCAGCATGAGCCAGAGCATTACTTACAACACCCCTCGGCCTGTCTACGCCACGGACTGATTCAACATCTTGTTCGTCTTTGAAAGGTGTTACTGAATTTGGAGATACAAAGCCATAAGCAAACTGTGAAACGTCATGATTTTTCTCAAGATACCTTCTCAGTTTGGACTGATACTCTTTTAGCTTGTGGTCAACTGTGACTAGCTGCCTTTCAGTACCATTGCGCTTTTTGATGGAGAAGGTTTTATAGTGTTTTGTTGTTATTGGCCAACACTTATTTTTTGCAAGACTTTTGGTATCAAAAACAGGTTCGCTTGCCGTCCATTCATCTATTAATGCTAAAAGGCGTTTTGTTTCTTCTGATTGTTTTTCTGATGTTTTTATTGTTTTCATTATATTTTTAAGACGCGCTTCCCCAGATTACTCATCGCGCTTGCGCGAAAAATGTCCCATAGTGTCACTCATGTATTCTCATGAATGTTAGATATTACATAACGCTACGTGTAACACGTAACAAGCCAATTGCCAGCTTCGGTGTAATTAAGCAACGAGTGCTCAATTATCCTACTAAAGGCAACGACTTAACTAATCTGGAGAAGCGCTTTAAAACGTTATCAAATTTTTCTGACTAACTCATTAGTTTTCAGCGTAGTTTTAAGCTTCTTTTGAAAAAACTATTTCAAAGTTATCCGAATCCCATTTTGTTATTGAACCCACCCAATCTATTTTAGGCGAGAACGTGTTCTTATATTTACTGGCGTCCTCACCACGAGCAATTGCCTCCGGTAAATTTGTTTTTGCAATAATAGCGCGAACTGTTGTCCCATTTTTAGTTGCTAGATCAAGCTTTTCTCTAAACTCGGAGTTGCCATTGCCACTCCATCTACTGACTCTATCAACGTACTTCATAGCCCGCTCTCCGTTAACCGTTACCGGCTGAAAGAATTGGTGCCACAGACTCAGTACAAGCTCACCTTTTTCATTAAATGCCGATACAGACCACTGCACGTTGTTTTGCGTAGCTTTGAATGCCTTGAACGCCTCTGAAATTAACATAGCAATCTCCTTTTACTTAATCCAAAGCGCCTATCTGGTCCAATAACGGCATTCCATCATCAGCCAATCCTTGAAGTTCACCGGCCATTGACATCATTTGGTTCGTGATCCCATCAATTTGCTTTTCGCGCTTGTTCCAAATACGAGTCATGGCATTGCGTTCCTTCTCAAGTTCTTCCTTCATGACTCTTTGGTGATCAACCACTGCTTTTACTCGTTGAAGAAACTGAGGACTGCAAATATAGTCATAAACAGCCTCAATATGTTGTTCACGACCCGTACTAATTACTTTTTGTCTCTGCACTTCAAGTAATTGCATTCGTAATGCGTTAGCCAAACTTTTCACCAAACTAGGCTTTACTAACCAAATATCGTCTCTTATGACCATCGAGCCCTTTTCTTCTGCCGGGAACACTTCTGTTACGATTACACCTATGTTGCCATTAACTGACTGCATGTCTGTTTTAAGCTTACTGATCCAGTTATTACTCCAGTTCTCAGTACGCTTTGTTTCCCATATCACTTTCCCACACTCAGTGCCCGAACGCATTTTCACCGTTTGGATAATGTCAGCACCTCGCGCCCCCGTTTTGACAGCTTCCACTTCGTCTAAGGGATATTCAGTGGCAAGAAGTGATTCCAGCTCAAGCTCAAGCACTTCACCTTGAAGCTGCTGAGATCCTTGAGCAAGCTTTCGCTTCATCTCTTCATTCGCTTTCACGGCATCAGAAAGCTTTTTATTGTATTCAGCCTCTCTTAACTTAAAGCTTTCCTCCAAACTCTCTTGAATAGACTTCTTTTCTTCATCGAGTTTTCGTGCCACTTCCAGCTCCAAGTTCTTTCGGCTTTCTTCAATAGATGCTTTTTCTTTCCTCAGCTGCATTTCCCTATTTCGAAAATCTGCTATTTGCTCTTTTTGCATGGCAATGGAATGTTTGAGCTCGTCACTCTCCAGTTTCATATTCTCAATGGCCAATTCTGCTGCCTTTTGCTTTTCTCGCTCAATGCGCTGCGCCAACCTCTTAGCGGCCTCACTACTATCTTGTAATTGCTGGGTCAGCTCTTCGATTTGGCTTTCCTTGTCTTTTACCAAAGATCGCTCCAACTCCTTTCGGATCTGTTCTTCCAGCCCAGACTTGGACTCTTCGAGTTGCTTTAAAAAGTCAGTCTCATGCTTCTCTATCAAATGACTTGCGATTCCATCTCTCAGTTGGAACTGTGTATCGCAGTATGGGCAGGTAATATGGTCGTCGGAGTTGATGATTATTTTGGCGCTCATGATATTTTCCCTAAATTAAAAATTCTTTCCATAATGTGAGCAGCTTACGTGCCAAAAAGAAAAGTCTATATTTTACATAGCCTTAAGAGTTATTACTGTATACAACCCAATTAAAATAGCAAATATAATTACCATTAAGCAAAATTATTAGCGGTTATTTTTATTTCATAGCCTTAGAAAAGAAAGATGAAGCGACACTTCTGCCCCCGGAGTCCAATATCACCAAGTTTTCCGTTGAGCGAGTGATGGAGGTATAAATAAGTTCTGGCTCATCTTCTTCCAGCATGATGTAAAACACTGTTTTTGCTTCTAATCCCTTATAGCTATGTGTTGTTGACAGCTTGATGTTGCCTGAATTTGCGTAAAAATGATTTTTCTTTATGCGTCTGACTCGCTCAACCTCACTCGAACTTGCAGAAATCTCTTTATTGACTTCATGTTCTGTCATCTGTTCTAGAAGTCCCTGTTCTACACCCAATATCGCAGCTAGCTCCTGATATGTTTCAAACATACAGTGAGTCTTTTCTCTAGCAGTCAAAAGATCGTTCAACTTTCGCAACGGAAATATTTTCGAACTAATTATGATGGTGTCATTTGGGTGTAAATCATAAGCCTTTATCAGCTCCTGAATCGTCTCGAATGCTAACTCTACAAAATCTGCGGTTGGCAGCTTTTCATGTTTCAAGAGGCTGAATCCCATACCCAATTGTTCTGCGGGTGTCTCTATTACGTCCGTGTCGGAATATTTATCAATCAAAAAGTTGAGCTGGAACTCTTTGAACAATCTATTCAATGGGGAGTCATAACTCGTTCTGTAAGAGCGCGTTAACTTGTTCCAACGTCCAAAACCTTGAGCGATAACGGCCGACCGGCCTGAGTTTCTTGCGTAGATATCTTGAGAATCATCGCCAAGCAAAACCATTTCACCATCTTGCTTCAGAAAATTGTCTCTGATTATTTTTACCCACTCAGGCTTATAGTCCTGAATTTCGTCCACGAGCACAGTGTCATACTTCACTGTATCTTTTTCACTGAACAAATCTACGTCATACAGTCGCTCCAGACCGTATCGTGCAACAAGCTCTACTATGTCCTGTGATGTGTTATTGAGTTGTGAGTTAAAAAACTGATGGTAATTTGAGATTTCAAAGCTAGTAAAGTCACGCCCCCCTTGCAGATCGCTAAGTTTATCACGTATGTAATTTTTTAAAGTAATATTGAAAGTAAGTATGAGCACTTCTGAGCCATGACGACCTCGCGCGTTAATCGCTCTGCTAGCTAAGATGGTCGTTTTTCCGCAACCGGCGACCCCCTTAATCTTTTGCTTACCATTATCACTTAAAGTCAAACGTTTCTGTTTATCGTCCAACTTAATATCAATACCCTGTTTGATTTCATGCTCAGATGGACTCAAACGTCGTTTAAAGTCCCTATAAACATCTTCGTCAAAGAGAACGTGATTGTCTTGATTTCTGATTTTTTTAACCAGCTTCTTAATGCTGTCGTAGCCAAACGACATCCGTTCATCTCGCTGGATTTGGCGTTTTTTGTTTAACAAAGACTCATTAACACGCTCGTATTTTTCAAAGCGAATAGTACCGCTTCGATAATCATTTTGAACCTGCTGTCTATCCATAGCATTTGAGCTGTGGACTGGCTTATATAATGAGGCTAACTGTTCCTGATCTGCTTTGTGAAAATACACGAAACAATGAACAAGATTGTAAAAGTTCGGGTTCGTTAGACGGCGAATGCCAACTACGGGAAGATGCAAGTCATAAAGGTTTTTCTTGTAATTGAAGGCTTGTGATTGCGGCGATTTAACTCTCTGTCTTCCTTGACCGGCCATGACTGACCAAGAGTTTTTATCATCAATAGTGTATAGACTGAGATCCCAGTCTTTTACTTCAATAACAAATACACCGATCCCCTTCTTCATTATAATGATGTCAGGGCGGTCACCATCGAGATAAGGATTAAAGAAGACCTCATAGGTCTCGTCTAGGTTTTCCTCTAAATACTTAACTAAGTGCAGTTCACCATCTGTTGGCGGAACCTTCAATCTCTGAATGTTTTCTAACGTTGGATAAATCGTGGCCAAAATCTTTCCTTTGATACTACAAGCTACGTTTTCTTCGGGTCGATAGTGACATTCTTGTCAGTATTTTCCCTTGAATTACATGCGGTTTCCTTTCCAAAAATACTCTTCTGTTACCAACTCCTAATCAGTTTGTAAACCTCCCCTAGACCAGTGCCATTTTCTGTTTTGATCGTTATGCGTTTTAATTTTTTGTTTTCGGGTTGCTCCGACATAGTTTACATCCTTGTTAAGTTACAGCTCTCCTGCAAAAACTTTTTGGCTTAGAGAAGCAAACAAATTATTTGTGAATTGTAAGCTTTTAAGTGTTTTTTTATCTCGCTCAAAAGTTGCTCGCACAATTTTGGAATATTCTTCAACCTTCTCATACTCAGGTAAAGAAAACTCAAAATTTGACAACTCAGTTCTATTCATCTTAGGAATATTCGCTCGGGCGGGAAGAGAAGACACATAATTATCAAAAAAGTTAGATAGTAGTAGCGACCAGATAAACTCGCGTGTAACCACTCCTTGCATCGGCTTGATTGGATACATATCGGCAGAGCAAAGCGCTGTAAAGTCAGGTAATGCAGCTTTTCTTAAGTATGGTCGAATTTTAGAGTAGAGCACATAACGGCTATCAAATAGAAATTTTTTACTAATTAAGCCTTCTTCCCTAGCTGTTTTAGCGGGTAATAGTTTACCTGTATGTTTCTCTATCCTATCCGGGCCTATGTGCAACAGATCAAGAAAATCCTCTTCGCGAGGGTCTACCATCTTTGCATCTAATTTTGCTACATCACCAAAACGCACCTTCCCTGTTGCTTTCTTAAGCGTTTGTCCAAACATATCCAGAAAGACGCTTTTGAGAAAATCATCGGCGAGCTGGATAGCTTGCTGGCGTTTGCGGCGAATGGCGTCGGCCTTATCCAAAATTGCGGCAATGCGTTTTTGCTCGTCGAGTGGGGGGAGCGGTATCTGTAGTCCTCTTATATTGCCCAATGATACAAACTTTTGAGTCCCTCCCCTAGAATTGCTATTGAACTGGCGAGTAGCTAGGTTGCTATTTAAGAAATGAAATATAAACCTGTTATGAACCTCTTCTGACTTGTCGAATTTAAAGAGAGCGACATTCTTAATGGAAAATTCGAAATCCTTCTTCACTATGACAGGATTTCCAATAGTTCCGATCATTGCATATAGAATGTCTCCATTTTCCACAGCTGATCTTCTAGCGATTGCGACATGATCTTCCTGCGAAATAAAATTGCATGTCGAGAAGTCTATCTGACCACCTACTAAGTTTTTTGAAGTAACAAGAGGAATACCATTTGCGACAGCCTTGGGTGAATCGTGGGTTCCATCTCTAACGTCCATGATTTCGTCAGCTTCAACCCATGACCAATTTTTAGGCAACGACTCGCTGCACCCAAGTTTTATCACAGCATGCCCTCCAATGACTTTAAATCAGCCATAATGTCTTCTTCCAGCTTCACCAGCTTGTCCAGAATGACCTTGGGCTCTTCGTACTCTTCTGCCTCGTAAACCGTTTCTTTGTAACGATTAATCGAAAGGTCGTACTTATTCAACTCTATCTCATCCTTGCTTACCCAAAACGCTTTCTGGGTTTTATCGTTCTGCTCAGTATCAGCTACGGACTTATCCCGCGACTTATACTTGGCCACCATATCCGGCAGGTCGTTTTCTTTAATAGGCGTACGCTTGTCGTCCAAACTTAAACCATCAGCCTGCACATCGTAAAACCAGACATGGTCGGTTGAGCCGCCCTTGGTGAAAATTATGATGGCGGTGGATACCCCCGCATAAGGCTTAAATACACCGCTTGGTAGAGAAATCACCGCCTCCAACTGGTTATTTTCCACCAGCATTTTCCGTAATTGCTGGTGCGCTTTAGATGAGCCAAACAATACGCCATCAGGCACGATGGTCGCACTTTGCCCGCCGACACGGAGCATGCGCTCTATCAATGCAACGAACAGCAGCTCTGTTTTCTTGGTTTTGACTTTGCGCAGCACATTCGGGCACACATCTTCTTCGTCTAAGCTACCTTTGAAAGGCGGGTTGGCCAAAATGATGTCAAAACCATCTTTTGCCTCTTTCGGGAACTTTTCACTAAAACTTTGGCTAAGTGTATCTTGGTAATGAATGTCTGGCTCTTTAATGCCGTGCATGACTAAGTTCATGGCGGCGACACGCAACATGGTGGCGTCAAAGTCAAAACCATGGAACATGTCAGTGTCGATATGCTCCCTGCTCTCTGGCTCAAGCAGGTCGCCCGAATACAGCATATTCTCTACCGGCTTACCGCTAGCATAGAGTAAGGGGCTGCCGTTTTCGTCAAACAGGGGCTCGCGCTCAATACCCTCTTCTGAGGTATATTTTTCCAATAAGTATTCATAAGAAACAGTGAGAAAACCACCTGTCCCGGTACTGGGATCGCACACACGGCTGGTCTTATCCATATCGACCATTTCTACCATAGCGCGAATGATGTGACGCGGAGTCCGGAACTGGCCGTTAATACCCGCAGTGGTTAATTTGCTGAGCAGATACTCATATAAATCACCCTTAGTGTCTGAGTTTTCCAGAGGCAAATCATTAATCAACTCAACCGCTTTCACCAGTAGGCTTTGCTTCTGAATCATCAGCTGCGCATCTTTCATAAACTCGCTGAACAATGCGCCCTTGCCTGAGGTTTCAGCAAAGTATGGAAAAAGCTCATCTCGAACGGTTTTATACAGCTCTTCTGCACCAAGGTGACGCAAGTTCTGCCAACGCAGATGCTGCTGCTCATCAGTAAAGCGACGATTAAAGTGTTTACCTGTACGCGCACTGCGTTTTTCATCTGCCTGTTCTGCCATGTCGAGCATGCGGGCGTACATCAAAAATGTGACCTGCTCGATAACCGTTAAGGGGTTGGTAATACCGCCGGTCCAGAATTCTGTCCAGAGCTTGTCGATTTTGCTTTTTAGTGGTCCTGTTATCATTCTTTTCTCTTTACTGCTTATAAGTGAGCCACGCGATCTTAGTTAATCGCGCGACCGTTGACTGGTCTGATTTCGATTCCCCAATTGCACGCCAAACTGTTGCACAAACTGGGCAATCACATCGGCTTGGGCTTCACTGAACACCCCATCCAAACCGCCGTCATGAATTTGCGTAAACGGCGCCTCGTACAATTGTTCAACTTGTATGGTGCCGAAGCGTATTAAGTGATTTTTCAGCAACGTAATAAAGCGCTGCTGTTTGCTGTTCAAGTGGGTATGCACCTGCTGGACAAAATCAGTAAAGGCCTGCTCGATGGCAACTCTGTCCATGCCGACAATGGTACGCAGAATTTTATCCAGCGTCTCTGTCGACTCAGGAAAGAATTCTTTTAACGTGTTCAACTCTACGTTGGGGTTTTGCACATGCACCAGTGCGTTTAATTGCTCCAACTCGGCTTCTGTCACAGGTTCGCCACTGCGAATTTTTTGAAGTACCGCATCAGTTTCAAACAGCGGCATCAGCGTTTTTTCCACTTCGCGACGGAAGATTTCGTAGTCTACCGAGACGATTTTGGCCTTGCGCTCCTGCACCTGTATGCCGTCGGTCTCTTCCGTTACATCAATAAAGACTTCTGGTCGAGGCTCATAGGTGTCCTTTTTACGCAGGTGAATGATACTGCGTAACGCTCTGCGGCTTTCCTCTAATCTGAGGAACGTTAAGTCCTGCCAGTATTCATCCTGCTGAATATTGTGTACTGCTGCCGCCTGTGCACGTACTTCATTCAAATGCATCTGCAACTTTGACACTTTAACTAGCAACGCCTGCTTGGCGACATCTATTTTGCTTTTATTGGTAAACAGCATGAGCTGTAACTGCGCCATTTCGTTATCAAAACGCAGTGCTTCGCCCAACCCCATAATGTTGCGCCATTGCATGAGTGGCGCAATCACTTCCTGTAATCGTGTTTTCGTTTGCGGTGCGAAGGTTTTAAGACGCTCCAAATCTTTACACACCTCGACATCCTGCCAGTTGTCACGCACGCTAATCGTGTTCATATCAAGCGCACAGATATCTTCGTGAATTAGGCCAACGACGTCTTCAAAGGCGTCCATTTCAGCACGTTGTAGTAGAGTTTCAGCCAGCGCCAAACGGGTTTCAAATAAACGCTGACACAATGACTTGCTCTGACTGACATCGTCCTCATCCGGATCCTCATCGAAGTATTCAAAATTACCCCAGTGGTCAAAAATTAAGAAGTGCGACTTATCCTGCCCGTCGCCATAAAGATTCGGGCATAGGCGTGTGCCACGCCCAATCATTTGCCAGAACTTTACTTTTGATTTGATCGGCTTGGCGAAAACCAGATTAACCACTTCCGGCACATCAATACCGGTATCGAGCATATCGACCGAAATGGCGATACGAACGCTGCTTTCATCGGTCGACTTAAAGTCATCAATGAGTTCTTCCGCACGTTCATACTTTGAATGGATCACCCGGCAGAAATTATCTCCCATCTGCGGATACAGCTCTGCAAACAGAGTCGATAACAGTTCCGCGTGGGCAATATTCCGGGCAAAGATAATGGACTTACCGGGCAGTTGCCCATCGGCATCTCGCAGTCCCTTTTCCATGAGGTTACGCAAAATATGACGGTTGGTGTCTTTGTTTTTTACTGCCTCGTCGATTTGGGATGCCTCAAAATCCAGCTCGTTAGGGTCGATGCCTTGGTCTTCCAGCTCCGCAATTTGTTCTTCGGTCAGCTTTTGTGACTTAATGCCATCGCGTAAAAACTGCGTGGTATAAGACACCACCTTATAAGGCACCAGATTACCGTCAGAGATTGCCAGTTCTAATGGATAGTTGGCGGTAGGCTTTTTGTAGTCGCAGCCAAACAGCTGACACGTTGAACGCGACACCATCTCTACCGGTGTAGCAGTTAAACCAACTTCCAGCGCATCGAAATATTTAAAAATGTCGCCGTAAATGTTGTAGATAGAACGGTGCGATTCATCGGCCACGATAAGGTCAAAGTAACCTACATCGTATTGCTGGAAGATGCGCATCATGCCGGGATAGGTCGCGATAAATACGCGGGCACCGGCAGCGGCGTCTTTTTTACTTTTTCCAACGACATAAAGCGGTTCGTTGGTGTGCTCGTTGAACGCATTGCCCGCCTGCTTGCGAAGCTCTTTCCTGTCGCAGAGAAACAGCACGCGCTTCGCCCAACCTGCTTCCAGCAGGCGTTTCGCTAATGCTATCGACACCCGTGTCTTGCCCGTACCCGTCGCCTGCACAACGAGTGCTCGACGATGCTTATCGGTAAAGCGCTCACACACCCTTGAGATGGATTCCATTTGATAGAGCCGGCCCGCGACATTCGTATCAATGGGAGTCCTATTTAAATCTTTTTTCAGCGAACGCTGCTTAATGAGGTATTGCAGGCTGCTTTTGGAGTAATATCCGTATAGGTTTCTGCTGTTATAACCCTGCGCATCATCGAGAATGCGGATATCATAACCGTTTGAATAGAAGATCACCGGACGCTGGCCATACTGTTTCTCTAACGCGTTTGCATATAGTATTGCTTGCTGACGACCTTTTTCCACTGACTCACGGGTGCGCTTTGCTTCGATCAGCGCTAATGGCTTACCGTCGTCATCCCAAAGCACGTAGTCAACATAACCGATGCCGGTTTGTGTTGGTTGACCAGTTACCTCAACTTCCTTACCGACTTCCTCAGTACTGCTATCATCTAGTGAAACATCCCAGCCTGCGGCACGTAAATCCATATCAATGATACGTGCTCGTGTTTCAGCTTCATTGAAGTCAAAGCCAGACATCGATTCAAAACCGACTTTTGCAGCTTGAATCGCGCTCTGATCAATGGCCTGCTTTAATTTTGCTGCTTCCTGTTGCGCAGCCAGCTGTGCTTGTTCAGCCGCTTTGAGTTCATCTAACGCCTGTTGCAGCCGAGCTTCACTGTCTTTAAGTTTGGCCTTTAGTTTCTTGTTTTCACGCGTAAACGTGGCATCAGACTGCGTTGCAGTTTTCTCACAGTCTGGTGCTTTGAACTCAGGTAAGTCTTCCCGTTTGCCACCACAAAAAGCGACGTAAAAGTAGCTGGAAACAAAGTAGCTCTCTTTGAGGATCCAAACCGCGTCCTGCTGACTAACTTTACCTTCGTGCGCTGCCCGATTACCGCTTTTGCGTATCGCATGCAGTTTGTCTTGAATGGGCTTTGGGACAACACTTCGAAACTCATCTGCGGTGAGCTTATCCATGATGTTAGCATTGGGATAAACCGGCAGATTCAACTTGGCGTAAATAACACCGACGAACTTTTCCATGAGACAACGCATTTTCACCAGCGCACTTTGAGGGTCACTGCACGCATAGTCTTCCGCAAATGCTGCGAGCTGGTGTAACTCAGGCCAAGGCTGTAAATGTTCAAAACTCATAGATTGCTTCATTCAGTAATATCCCTGTTCTGGTATGAGCGAAATTGATGCCAAATTTGTTTTTCTGTGGATTCTCTCATTCAATTTTCAGACTTTTCATCCAGTTTTTTAACGTCTGTCGATTGCTGAGACTGAGCATTTCTGCCGTTCTAGTAAGATGATTTCCGGTAGCTTTTAACGCTGCCAGTATATATTTTTTCTTTGTTTTTTCAATAATTTGCTCTAACTCAACCTGCTGTCCAAACGCGAGATTTATTTGTGCATTATCGCTATGAGCCTCCCGTTTTATCATGGCTTTTTGAATATCTTCTGCTTCAATATTCGATTTTCCTGACGTTATAAATACGCGATTCATCGTGTTCCAAAGCTCACGAATATTGCCCGGCCACGGTTGACTTTCAACAAATTTAATTGCGCTTTCGGAAAGTTTTTTACGTTTATAATTGGGCTGTTTGCTACATGTATGGTTGATGGTTTGTTGAAACTCATCTATCAAAACCGGGATATCGTCGGCTCTTTCTCTCAATGCTGGAATTTGTATGATGCCAACTGCAAGACGATAAAAAAGGTCTTCACGAAACTCTCCGTCGATCATCATTTTCGTGAGATCTCTGTGAGTCGCGCCGATGATCCGAACATCAACATTTATAGTCTTATCATCGCCAACACGGTTTATTTCACCCTGTTGGAGGGCACGTAACAGTTTCACTTGCACGCCGGCACTTAATTCGCCAATTTCGTCCAGAAATAACGTTCCCCCATGGGCCTGTTCAAATATCCCTTCTTTATCTGAGATAGCGCCTGTAAACGCTCCCTTTGTATGGCCAAACAATATGGAATCGACCAGTGTTTCCGGGATGGCTCCGCAGTTTACAACCCTAATCGGTTTGTCGGCACGTAAACTTGCCTGATGAATGGCTTTCGCCATATTTTCTTTACCTGTACCGGTTTCACCTGTTATCAGTATTGGAACATCGCTGGCAGCTAAATTTTTGGCTTCTGCAATAGTCTCTTTCATCACTGCACTTTTTGCTGTGATTGCAGAGAAAGCTTTCCCTGTATTTGGTAGCTTTAATGCTTTCGAAGCCGCATTCTTCGCAGCAGATTTTACATACTCTCGTCCGAAATCAAGTGGAATGACAGCTTCGGCTATGGTGTTATCCGGTGCAGATTGATAGAAGGAAGTATTATCTTTTCCCTTCCCCAGCAGCACACTTATAACTGCCATTGCTGGTGTACCAGATGAAATATTGATACACAGAGTATCGCTCTTGTCAGCTAATGGTGTAATCCACGATTCGGTAGCTACATGAATGCTTTCGTAGTCTATGGGGCTGACCAACTCAACATTTTTGACTTGAAGACTCTCACAGGGCCGGCCGTTTTTACTTAGTAAGTCAGAAAGCCACGAATGATAAGCTAGCGTTTTGTCATGCCAGCTATTTGCGAGGATAATGATATTGTCGAATACTGGCTCGTGCTTAAGCGCAATTGACGCGAGTGCAGCCAATTCTCCTTTTTGCATATTTTCAACATCAGCTTTACCAAGCCAACTGAGCAACGTGTTCATAGTGGTTTTTATCTTTTTGTTGTGTAAATATATTTACATAAAGCAAATATTTTTGCGAACAATATTACTTGTGCACAATAATAAATCGTTAGAAAGCGACCAACTGCCACCATTGTTTTTAGTTTGCGTGAGGCGCGTCACATTTTAAGAAAATCATCCGGTTCATCGGCGAAAAGTAAGATATAAAAAAGAAACCTGATGCGAGATTACATCTTTTGTAATCAACTCAGGTTTGAAATCAACGTGGTAAGCCTTTATGACTGAAATGAGCAGAAAATCAATAATTAAAATATGTGCAAAAGTCAGAGGAGATGAATTCTCATTACCCTCCTTTTTTGTTCCGGTGCTACGCCTCGCTTCGAAAGATCATGATTTTTCCGAGTTGGAAGCCATTATCAAACAATACTTTTTGAACAGTAAAGTGTTAGGTGTGTTGATCAACGATAGCGTTAATTATGGCTGCTACCAAATTCTTCGCTATGTAATAAATGAGTGCTGCAAAAGCCCGATTTCAGAGGGAGTGTGGTTAACGTCAATCACATCTCTGATACTTAACAGGGATCAACGTGCTCTAAAATTTTGTTTACAGTACTTTAAGCCCGAGAATTATGATGTTGATGTCGTACAGGCTGAATTAGAAATGGCATTTTATAATTTTTATTGTCAGGAGACCAATAGCTTTTTACCTTCGGATATCGATAAAGCTGTCGTCAGAACCCTACTGCCACACTTTCCTACCCCCCTCTATGATCACCTGATTGCTGCATTAGAAAGTATATGTGGCTATGACCTTATCGGTCACCTTCCCGCGTTCACCCAATTACCAGAGCATTTATTGCGCTCGTTTCTTAATTATACAAATGTGAGTCCGACAACTTACATAAATAGACTGCCTATAGGTCACCCTCACGCATCACTTGCGTTGCAAATCTTCTCAGGCAGGTTTCAGTCGGAAAGCGAATGGTGATAACGAACTGTTTTGCACTACGTGGTGAATCTTCGTTTTTATCGATATTACCGTACCACAAGTTAGTATAATCCAAGTCTGGCCATATTTAGCTATAGCACTCCTACAGCTTGACTTTGAGGCCGTTCGGATTAAAACTCTTGAGTACACACGGTGAGTACAAAAATTTTAGACAGTAAGGATTTGGGATTATAAGCCAAACAACGTAAAGGCTAATCCATTGAATTTAAAAGTTTTTGAGGTAAGGAATTGGTCGGTGTGAGAGGATTTGAACCTCCGACCCCTGACACCCCATGACAGTGCGCTACCAAGCTGCGCCACACACCGACCGAAAGAGCGTGTAAGTCTACTCAAAATAATCAACAATGCAACGACAATTAGCAATTAAGGTACTCAAGCGCTTAATTGCTAACCACTTCTTTGAAAACAAACTATGCCAGCGTGACGTAACACACGGCAGTAACCACTAATGCCACGATAACGTTTAGCACAAAACCTTCTCGGGCCATGGTTTTTATATCAAACTTTTCTGTTGAGTAGGCAATAGCATTGGGTGCTGTCGCAACGGGCAACATAAACGCGCAACTTGCGCTAATTGCTGCGGGGATCATCAGTAGCTTAGGGTCTACGCTTACCGCTACACCGGCGGCTGCTAATATGGGCATTAGCAATGTTGCCGTGGCCGTATTAGACGTAATTTCGGTTAAAAAGGTAACAAATAAGCAAATACCTAGCACCAGCAGTATTATCGGTAATGATGAAAGGCCCGTTAACCAGGTCCCCATTAAAACGCTTAGCCCAGATGCAGTAAACGCTTTGGCAATACAAATACCACCTGCAAAAAGCAGTAACATTCCCCAGGGAATATCATTTGCTGTTTTCCAGTCTAATAACTTATCGCGATTGCCTTTGGCATTCACCTTCCCACTATCGTTACCACTATTGGTCAAAAACATGGCCGCCACACCCGCTACGGCAATAGTGCTGTCGCTGATGGTAGCAACCCCTAGCCACGCAGTCCAAAAGGGGCGAAAAATCCATGCCATAGCAACGGTGCCAAAAATAGCTAAAACCCGCTTTTCTGCATGAGACCACTCACCGGGCATAGGCAGGTTTATTTTACCCACCACAATAATACCGCGAGCAAGCCACAGTGCCATCATGGGTACCGCAACAATAACAATAGGAATGCCTGTTTTCATCCAATCGATGAAGCTGTATTCCATGCCTTGGGTTTCTTCGTAAACACTCATGAAGATAATATTGGGCGGCGTGCCTATTGGTGTGCCAACCCCGCCAACGCTTGCAGAATAGGCAATACCTAAAATAAGCGCCACGCCAAAACGAGGGTTGTCGACCGCGTTAATAATGGCAATCGCCATGGGCAACATCATTAAAATGGTGGCGGTGTTGCTTATCCACATGCTCAGCACTGCGGTGGTTATCATAAAGCCTAAAATCAGCTTCATAGGGCTACCACTGCCAGTTAAGCGCAGCATATAAATAGCAAAACGCTTGTGAAGATTGGCTCGCTCTAATGCTTTTGAAAGCATGAACGCCGCCATTAACAAAATAATGACATGGCTGCCAAGTGATGATGCCGCCTCACTGTGAGACAGCACACCGAATAATGGGAATAGTGCGAAGGGCAGTAATGAGGTTGCTGGAATTGGCAGTGCTTCAGTTACCCACAAAATGGCTACAAATAGAGTAATGGCTGCGGTAAAAACAATATCTTTAGGCTGCCCAACAAACCACAACGCTAGGCCACTGACACAGGAGATAACAAACGCCAGTAAAATAATGAGGTTTTTGGGTGTGGGCTTTTTGTTAAGGGGAAAATTGTTGTGTGGAGTATTTTCTTTTTGAGACTGACTGTCCATTGCGCTTCCCATTTACCTGTCGCATTTATAATTGCTTTTATTCGCTACTATAATTTCTACCAGTAAATGACGGGAAACGCACTACCCTTTACCACTTTAATCGTGGTTTTCGGGTTACTTATGCTGGTCGTCTGAGGTTATGCGACTTGCAATAGCGCCATCTTGCCCTTTGTATTTCGCATCCACTCTAGCGTTGTAAGGCTTTTCAGCTGGGCTAGATAACACTTCAAAACTTATCGCCCCAATTTTCATTCCTGGACGAAGTGCTAAGGGCAGTTTACCGCTGTTGTAGAATTCAAGCACGATATTGCCTGACCAACCTGGGTCGATTCTGTGTGCCGTTACGTGCACCATTAGCCCTAGTCGCGCCAGTGAAGAACGACCGTCTAACCAACCCACAATGTTATCGGGCAAAGTAACCGACTCAAGCGTAACCGCTAATGCTAGCTCTTTAGGATGAAGAAAAAACGCTTTGCCGTCTTCCAGCTCAATCTCGTCACTCATCACGTGATCGAGTGCTTCTTGAACCTCAACTTTTGGGCCGCTTAAATCAATATAAGGCGCTTGATGCTCTTCAAACACTCTAAACTTATTTCCTAAACGGATATCTACCGTTACCCCACTAATTTGGTCGTAATTAGGGGTTGGGTCGATGGCAATCTTCCCTTCTTGTAAATATTGATTTATGTCGCGGTCACACAAACGCATGATGTATTCCTCATTTCATTAGGCGGCTATTATGCGTATGTAAGGCAGCCCAATCAACTGTCTGAGCGAGTGTTTTGCCTGCTTTCGTCAAGAAAATTGCAAAGTGAGGTTTATGCCCATTAAGAATCAACTACCCACTATGCCTATGGGGTTGCCTTTAATGTGTTTATTGCCATCTTCTCTTGGTGAAAGCGTAAGGGCTAATTGCATTGATAGCGCCCGTGCGGCCTCTTGGTAGCTTGCTGATATAGGGCTGTCTGGCGAACTTATGAGCAAGGGCGTTCCGGCGTCGCCGTGTTCACGTATATGAATATCCAGTGGTAATTGTCCGAGCAGTGGTAAGCCGTGGCGTTCGGCTAACGCTTCTCCTCCGTCTTTTGAAAAAACGTAGTCTTTGGTTCCACATGCTCGGCACTGGTAGTAACTCATGTTCTCAATTAGCCCAAGTACAGGCACGTCAACTTTTTCAAACATGCTAATGCCCTTTTGTGCATCGGCTAACGCGAGGTCTTGGGGTGTGGTAACAATGACGGCAGCGGTAAGTGGCACCTGCTGCGCCATGGTTAACTGAATGTCTCCCGTGCCTGGCGGCATATCAACAATGAGATAATCAAGCACCGGCCACAGTGTTTCGTTTAATAATTGCGTTAGGGCTCGACTTGCCATAGGGCCCCGCCACACAGCCGCATCGTCTTGTGGAACCAAGTACCCAATAGAGTTTGCCACCAATCCGTGTGCCATTAACGGCTGCATGTGTTTATTGTCTTCGCTTTCTGGGTGCGCCGAGGTATTGCCAAGCATAATAGGAATAGACGGCCCGTATATATCGGCATCTAAAATGCCCACGTTGGCGCCTTCTTTCATAAGGGCAAAGGCAAGGTTAATACTGGTGGTAGACTTCCCTACTCCGCCTTTACCGCTGGCAACCGCAATAATATTTTTAATGTTAGTGATTGGCGGCAACGACGTTTGCTGGCTTGTTATCTCGGTTGAAAAAGACAGCTGCGACTCAGTTAACGCATGCTTTGAATCTGCTTTTAATTTAGCAAGCACCAAATCGCTTAGCACAGGTAGCTGGCTATCGATACAAAATGGCAATGTGACGTGCACGCCTTCGGCGTTGCCATCGGTAGACGTCGCTTTACACCAAGAAGCTGTTTCCTCTTCATCCATACTGAAATAGCTGGCTAAAATAGCAGCAACCTTTTGGGTTACCGGTTCGGCTTTGCGAGAAAAGAACATAAATTGCCCTACAACCTAAAGATTTGTTTGAATTACGTAATGCAAAAAACGCGGTTTTCCGCTAGTATTTGCAGCCATTTTGAAACGCAAAGAATCAATAACGTCATTATGTCAGAAAAACGCCGAATTCTGGTAACCAGTGCGTTGCCATACGCAAATGGCTCTATTCATTTAGGGCACTTGCTTGAACATATTCAAACAGACATCTGGACCCGTTTTCAGCGTCTTCGCGGAAACGAATGTTACAGTGTTTGTGCCGATGATGCACATGGCACACCGGTTATGCTTAAAGCGCAAGAGCTTGGTATTACGCCAGAAGAAATGGTTGCCCGCACGCGTGCAGAACATCACCAAGACCTCATTGATTTCCATGTGGATTACGACAACTACTATGTAACCCATTCACCGGAAAACAAGGCGTTTTGTGAAGAGATTTACTCTCGCCTTGATAACGCGGGTTACATTAGCAAACGCGTGATCAATCAGCTTTTCGATCCTGAAAAAGAAATGTTTCTTCCAGATCGCTTTGTAAAGGGCACGTGTCCAAGCTGCGGCGCAGAAGATCAGAACGGCGATAGCTGTGATGTTTGCGGTGCTACCTATAGCCCAACAGAAGTTAAAAACCCGCGCAGCGTAGTATCTGGCGCTACGCCAGTACTAAGAGAATCTGAGCATTTCTTCTTCGACTTACCCAAGTTCGAAGATATGCTTAAAACGTGGATACGCTCTGGTGCACTGCAAGAAGAAATGGCAAACAAGCTGCAAGAATGGTTTACAGAAGGCCTTCAGCAGTGGGATATCAGCCGTGATGCTCCGTACTTTGGGTTTGAAATTCCCGGCGCGCCAAACAAATTTTTCTACGTATGGGTAGACGCCCCCGTTGGTTACATGGCCAGCTTTAAAAACTTCTGCGACCAAAATAGCCTAGAATTCGATGATTTCTGGAAGGCCGATTCTACCGCCGAGCTATATCACTTTATCGGAAAAGACATTACGTATTTCCACTGCCTGTTTTGGCCGGCCATGCTGGAAGGCGCAGGATACCGCAAGCCTACTGGGGTTAACATCCACGGGTTTGTTACGGTAAATGGCGCGAAGATGTCTAAGTCTCGCGGTACCTTTATTAAAGGCCGTACTTATCTCGACCATTTGAACCCAGAGTATTTACGTTATTACTTTGCGTCTAAGCTAAGTGATGGTGTCACTGATATCGACCTTAATTTCACCGACTTTGCGCAGAAAGTAAATTCTGACCTTGTAGGTAAAGTTGTTAACATTGCAAGCCGCTGCGCTAGCTTTATTACCAAACGCTTCGATGGCAAGTTATCAGACAACGTCATTGAGCCAGAACTCATTGCTGAATTTCAAAATACCGCAGATGGTATTGCAGAACTGTTTGAAAAGCGTCGCTACCACCAAGCAATACGCGAGATAATGGCTCTAGCAGACAAGGCAAATCAGTTTATTGATAACAATGCGCCTTGGGTAACGATAAAAGACGAATCTAAGCAGCAATTTACCCACGACGTATGCTCGTTGGGCATCAATATGTTCCGTCTATTAACGATTTACTTAAAGCCGGTGCTGCCTATTTTAGCGGAAAAAGCAGAGAGCTTTTTGAATGACGAATTTAATTGGGCTTCTCTACAAACAGTACTTACAGGCCACGCTATCAACAAGTTTAAACCTATGATGCAGCGTGTAGATATGGAGAAAATTGACGCCATGATTGACGACTCTAAAGAGAGCTTAGCGCCACAACAGCCTGCTATTGCACCAGATAGCCCGCTAGCGCAAGACCCTATCAGCGACACTATCTCGTTTGAAGATTTTGCAAAAATCGATCTTCGTATTGCCCGTATTGCCAATGCCGAGCACGTAGAAAAAGCAGATAAGCTTCTGCGTTTAGAGCTAGATTTAGGCGGAGAGACCAAGCAAGTGTTTGCTGGCATCAGGTCAGCCTATGCACCAGAAGCGTTAATTGGTAAGCACACTGTGATGGTGGCGAATTTGGCACCTCGCAAAATGCGCTTCGGCTTAAGCGAAGGAATGGTACTCGCCGCAGGACCTGGTGGAGACGACCTTTATATTCTAGAGCCTCATGAAGGTGCTAAGCCTGGAATGCGGGTTAAGTAACCACAACGTGTTGCTGTAACCTTGCAACTACACACGCTAAAAAGCCACGGTTAGACAACTACAACGTAGTTGCTACACGTGGCTTTTTTGTTTTTGTGACGTGGTGCGCGCACTAGCCCCCACGGCAGAAAACTGGGGTTTTAATGCTCGCTTTGGCCTAATGGCCGTCATGGGGAATACGCGTTTCTTAGCTAGAATGACATACACCGCACTACACCAGGGAAAATACGACGATAAATAGTGCTGAAGCTTGGCCGCTCCCTCCCAACGCTGCTGAAAAAATAAGGTGGAAAAAAGAATTTGCCGCTGCTCTATTACTTCAAACCCTAGAAGGTGAAGCCAGTCTTTCATTCTGTAGGTAGTAAAAAAGCGGGCATCGTGCAAGATATTATCGCGCTTTACGGGCAAGTATTTGGCGACGCCAGCTAAGCTAAGCGGGTTAAAGCCGCTGATAATAACGTGCCCGTCTTGAGTGATTACCCTGTCTACTTCACGCAAAATTTCGTGAGGATCTTGGGCAAAATCGAGCTCGTTAGCCAACAATAGCCCATCAATACTGTTTTCTGAAAACGGCAGTTTGTGCGCTTGGCCAATAATGAAGTTCTCGTTTGCACAGTGCGCTCTTTCGTCAGCCTCACCATTCGCGACAGCCTTAAACATGTCATCTTTAGCCCGTTCGCTACAGGTAAAGTCGGGGGTATGATTAATGCGATGATGAATTGGACTATCGTTTAGCTGAATTTGTGCGCTTAAGTTGCCTAGTTTTACAAAGTGATAGCCAAAGATACGCTCTGCATATTCATTGCAAACCTGCTCCACCGCCAACTTAATATTTTCTCCTGCGGGAAACTCATCCCAGCTACCGGGATAGCGCGGTGGCTTTGACCTAAACGCCGTTTTCATTATCACTTCACACGCTCATCGGTTGCTCTGTAAACCACATGCCCCTATAGTAACGCATAATTGAAGCTAAACAAGCAGGTGTATTATGCGCATCGACACATTGCCCTCGGGCATAAAAGTCCATCCAATTCCCGCCTTTACTGACAACTATATATGGTGCATCCACAACGGTAAAAATGCGGTTGTTGTAGACCCAGGCGATGCTGAGCCAGTGTTAAAATACATGGCCAAACACGCATTGAACTTAGCTGCCGTTCTTATTACCCATCACCATCGCGACCACACAGGTGGCATTGCCAAATTGGTCTCGGCTATTGCAGATCTGCCCGTTATAGGCCCAAGAGGCGGGCATATAAGAGGGCTAACTAAAACCGTGGCGCAAGGCGATACGGTAGCGTTGCCGGTTGTAGATATGTCGTTTCAAGTAATGGAAGTACCGGGGCATACCCTCGATCACATCGCGTTTTTTGGTCACGGTGCATTGTTTTGCGGCGATACTCTGTTTTCAGCCGGGTGTGGCCGGTTATTTGAGGGCACTCCAGAGCAAATGCTGAATTCACTCAATAAGCTCAAGCGCCTGCCTGATGCCACTGCGGTGTATTGTACTCACGAATATACCCAGGCGAATGTGAACTTTGCTCTCGCGGTAGACCCTAACAACAGCGAATTGCAAGACTATGATGCTTGGGTAAAAACGAAGCGCTCTCACGACGAGCCGACCTTGCCCAGTACATTAGACAAACAAAAACAGATAAACCCTTTCTTGCGGTCACATGAGCCTGCGATAAAGGAAGCTGCGCAGCGTTTTGCTGATACTGAGCTGACGGATGATGCCGCTGTTTTCGCCGCAGTTCGACGTTGGAAAGATGAGTTTTAGTGAATATATTTGCCATTTAGCGTAGTATTACGCCCTTGCAGTACACAAAGAGGTTTCTTCAAAATATGCAGTCGAAGTTGTTCCCACTTGCGTCCGTTCTATTGGCGTTAGGGCTTTCAGGATGTCAGTTAACCGAAAATGAAAGTGAAAATGTAGCCGTAGAGCAAAACGAGAAAGCAGCACTTGAAGCATGTGCTGAAACCTATTTAGGTGAAGAAGACATTGCCGATTGCGAGGTAGCAAGAGACGGCGTCATTGATGTTATTCACCCAAAAGATGATGTGTTAGAAGAAACTGCGGAAGTTACAGCCCCCGAAGACGCGGAAGTGGCTGCGGTAATTACCGACGTATGGCAGCGAGCCAGCAATACATTTTCACTGAGTATACCGGATGACCGCCGTGTGACTGCGCAGCGAGATTGGTATTTAAAGCACCCAGAATACATGGCCCGCGTGGTAAAACGCGCAAAGCCGTTCTTGTTTTACATTGTTGAAGAAATTGAAAAGCGCAATATGCCAATGGAGTTAGTGTTACTCCCTATTGTAGAGAGCGCCTTCGATCCGTTTGCCTATTCCCATGGACGCGCCGCAGGAATGTGGCAATTTATTCCTAGTACGGGCAAACGCTTTGGCATGCCGCAAACTTGGTGGTATGACGGAAGACGCGATGTAGTGGCTTCTACCCAAGGTGCCCTTGACTACCTTACCTATCTAAACGACATGTTTGATGGCGATTGGCTACATGCGCTAGCGGCGTATAACAGCGGCGAAGGGCGCGTTATGCGCTCAATTCGTGCAAACAAACGTGCAGGCAAGCCCACCGACTTTTGGCATTTAGGTTTGCCAAGAGAAACCCGAGCGTACGTTCCTAAGCTTTTAGCCCTTGCGGATATTTTAAAAAATAAAACGGCCTTTGATTACCCGTGGCCAGAAGTTGAAAATGTAGCGGTTATTGAAGTGGTGGATATCGGCTCTCAGGTAGACCTTGCGTTTGCCGCAGAACTTGCTGATATGTCATTGAAGGAGCTGCACGGCCTCAACCCAGGATTCAATCGCTGGGCTACGTCACCAGATGGACCTCACCGCCTTGTGTTGCCGGTAGAAAAAGCAGCGTCATTTTCACAAGCATTGGCTCAAATAGACAGAAAAGAGCGCCTAAATTGGGTTCGCCACACAGTTAAAAGCGGAGACAGCCTGGGGAAAATTGCCAATCAATACCATACTACTATTAAGGTCATTCAGCAGGTTAATGAACTCGATTCTTCAATGATACGCATTGGCCAAGCTATTATGGTACCTGTTGCTCTTAAAGCGTTAGATGACTATGCCCTTTCTCAAGAGCAGCGATTAGCGAGTATTCAAAGTAGCAATAAATCGAAGCAAAAGGTTCGCCATACCGTAAAGTCTGGTGATACGCTGTGGGACATTGCTCGAAAATATAAAGTATCGACAAGACAACTTGCAAAATGGAACGGTATGGCACCTGGCGACATGTTGCGCCCAGGCAAAACCCTGGTGGTGTGGCTAGAGGGTAAAAGCGACGCTGGTGTTACCAAAAAGGTGACTTACACAGTGCGTAACGGCGACTCGCTCTCGCGTATTGCCAGTAAGTTCAATGTAAAAGTAAGCGACATTAGCAAATGGAATAGCCTTAATACCAAGCGCTATTTGCAACCTGGACAAAAACTAAAGCTTTATGTTGACGTTACCAGGCTAACATCTACAGGATAGAGACATGTTAAAAATTAACCGAGAAAATCTGCGAAACAGTCATGAAACGCCTTGGTTAATTTTAGACTTAGTCATGCTGGGTTTATTGTTTATTAACTTAGTATGGCTCATATTTGATGCGCTGTACGCAACTAATTTTGTGTATCAGCAGCTTGGCGTGCACTTTCCTGCAGTTATCGACGCCTACGACCCCATACACAACAACTTTTTACTTGTCGACTTAGTATTCATTGGCATATTTTTTACTGAGTTTTGTTTTCGCTGGGCGGTGGCAATAGTAAGAAAAGAACACCTGCGCTGGTACTTCTTCCCATTTTTACATTGGTACGATCTCGTTGGGCTTATCCCAACGGGCGGCACACGTTTGTTTCGCTTTCTCCGCATATTGTCTATTTTGCACCGCCTGCACAAATACGAAATTATCGATTTAAATCAAACCGCTATCTTTCGATTCTTTACCTTCTACTACGATGTTTTTGTGGAAGAATTAAGCGATAGAATAGTAGTAAAAGTGCTAAGCGATGCACAAAAAGATATTTCTGCGGGCTCTCCTCTGCTTGATGATATTACTAACCAAGTGCTAGCGCCCAGACGCCCTGTTATCACCCAGTGGATGGCCGGCATTATCAATCACCTAGGGCAATCTATCAGTAACGATGAACACGGTGACGTAATAAGAGAGCACGTTCGAAAGAGTGTGGGTAAGGCTGTGCGAGGTAATGCGCAAGTATCTTCTCTTAATTACTTGCCCATTATAGGTAAAACCATTGAAAATACACTGGAGCAATCGGTTACTGACATTGTTACCTCATCCCTCGTTAATTTGTTAAGCGACCTAGACTCAGAGCGTATTGATCACTTTATTTCTGTGGGCATGCACGACTACACCCCCACGGCTGACGCCCTCGATGAAGAAGTACTGAATGTGGTAAACGAATGCCTTGAGCTTGTGAAAGCCCACGTATCGCAACAGCGCTGGAAATCCCATTTGATGGAAAAAGAATCGACCGTACCCTCCCCTGGCCCGGTTTCAAAGGAAAACGATACGTTGTAAAAGATAGGGCGGTAGATTCGCCTTTTTATAACGCCTATTAACAACAAATAAAAGAAGACTACTAATGAAGTTTATTATTTTAGCTATCGTGATTGGTTTAGCCATTTTCTTATTTACCCGCCACACATCGAACAAGAAAATCGCGACTGAAAACATTGAAGCCGGTAACGTGTTTCTAGCAGAAAATAAAGCCAATATTGCTGTAAAAGAGACATCTTCAGGCCTTCAGTACGAAGTTCTTCAAGAAGGACAAGGTACACAGCACCCAACGGCATCATCAACAGTAAAAGTGCATTACCACGGCACCTTGCTTGATGGCACCGTATTTGACAGTTCGGTGGAGCGTGGTGAGCCCATTAGCTTTCCACTAAACCGTGTCATTGCAGGCTGGACAGAAGGCGTTCAGCTTATGGTTGAAGGTGATAAATATAAGTTTTTCATTCCATCACACCTAGCCTATGGCGACAGCGCAGCGGGAAAAATAGCACCAGGCTCGACGCTGATATTCGAAGTGGAATTGCTTGAAGTTAAATAACACAAAAAACCTGCTTTGAAGCAGGCTTTTTTTAACGCTATAGCTTACTAGATAGCAAGACTAACTTCTGCGCCAAGTGGTGCCGCCCGCGCCATCTTCTAGCACTACGCCCATTGCGGTTAATGCATCGCGCGCCGCATCAGCCGCGGCCCAATCTTTTGAGGCTCTCGCGTCGTTGCGTTGTTTTATCAACGCTTCAATTTCAACAGCTTCATCGTCATTGTCGTTACCGCCTTTTAAAAACGCATCAGGGTTACTCTGCAACATACCTAGAATACCGCCTAAACGTTTTAACACAGACGCTAACTTGCCCGCTTCAGCAGGGTCATCTTTTTTGCGGTTAATCTCACGAGCCACATCAAATAGCACTGAGAACGCTTCTGGCACATTAAGGTCGTCGTTCATAGCAGCTTCAAAGCGCGCTAAATAACCACCGTGTGTTAGCTCAGCCGTTTCATCAATATCAACACCGCGTAGCGCTGTATATAAACGCTCCAGCGCTGCTTTAGCTTGGGTAATGTTATCTTGCGAATAACTCAATTGGCTTCGGTAATGGGCAGACATCAAAAAGAAACGTAAGGTTTCTGAATCATGCTCTTTTAACACATCGCGAAGGGTAAAAAAGTTACCGAGAGATTTTGACATTTTCTCGTCATCCACCTGCACCATCCCCGCATGCATCCACACGTTCACATACTCGCTGTCATGGGCGCAGCATGATTGCGCAATTTCGTTCTCATGGTGAGGGAAGGTTAAATCTGAACCACCACCATGAATGTCAAAATGTGCGCCTAGATGCTTATAGTTCATTGCCGAGCATTCTATATGCCAACCAGGTCGGCCCTCGCCCCACGGTGATGACCATGCTGGCTCGCCGGGCTTAGTGGTTTTCCATAAAACGAAGTCGAGGGGATCGTCTTTACCTTGCGCTACTTCTACTCGCGCACCGGCTTTAAGCTGGTCTAAATCTTGTTTACTTAGCTTTCCGTAGTCTTCATATTTGCTGACATCAAATAGTACGTCGCCGCTTTGCGCTTGATAGGCGTAGCCTTTTTCAACTAAGCGCTCAATGATGTCGATAATTTCGGGCATGTGGCCGCTGACCGTTGGCTCAACATCGGGCTCAAGCAGATTGATGGCTGAAAAGTCTTCATGCATCATGCCAATTGTACGCTTGGTTAATGCTTCAAAACTTTCATTATTCTCGTTTGCTCGAGCTATAATTTTATCGTCAATATCCGTAATGTTACGCACATACTTCACCTCAAGACTAAGGTGGCGCAGATAGCGCACCAGCACGTCAAAACTTAAATAGGTACGGGCGTGTCCCATATGACTGAGGTCGTATACAGTAATACCACATACATACAGACCCACCTTCCCTTCTTCAAGCGGCACAAATTTAGCCTTCTCACGGGTTCGGGTATTGTAAAGATGTAGCATAAAGAGTCTTCCTGTATATCAATTTTGGGCGCAAAGTTTAGCACTGTATAAAAATAATGGTAAGGCTTTTAACCCCCTATTTCACTGACATAAAAAGCCAAAATCGGCCTAAACGAGTAATAACATCCTGTGACCGCTTAATTATGCGTCGCTATTTCCCCAAACAACGCTTTTGCGCTACCATTAGCGCACTTTTTACAGTCAATATATAGGACATCTTCAATGGTTACGTTAAAAACAAATTATGGTGATATCACGCTAGAGCTTTTCGAAGACAAAGCGCCGAATACCGTTGCAAACTTTCTTTCTTATGTTCAAGACGGTTTTTTTGATAACACTATTTTTCACCGTGTAATCAATAACTTTATGGTACAAGGCGGCGGTTTTACAGAAGACATGCAACAAAAAGAAACCAAAGCTCCTATTGAAAACGAAGCTAACAATGGCGTAGCAAACGAAGTTGGTACCGTTGCTATGGCGCGTACGCAAGACCCTCACTCTGCTACTTCACAGTTCTTCATTAACGTTAACAATAACGACTTCCTTAACCACACTAGTGAAAGTGCTAACGGTTGGGGATATTGTGCGTTCGGTAAAGTAACTGAAGGCATGGATGTGGTAGAAAAGATCAAAGCGGTGAAAACAGGCAATAACGGTTATCACCAAGATGTACCGGTAGAACCAGTAATTATTGAAAAAGCGATTGTTGCATAAGCCAGTCAATAAACGGTTTCTTGAGCCCTAAAATAGGCGCTTAGACAAAGCTGGTATATCAATAAAATTGCGTTATTAATCACTCAATTTTATGAGCAGTTCCGCTTTACAAATAAAGTTAATGCCGCATCGTTTAGGTGCGGCCTGTTTAATCTGAAAAAGATACATTATGCCTTTCACTTACTTTATTGCCGACCTTCATCTTAGCGCTGATAGACCTGATATTACCGACTGCTTAATGCGCTTTTTGAAAGAAGAGGCTATTAACGCAGATGCCCTTTATGTATTGGGCGATCTCTTTGAAGTATGGATTGGCGATGATGATGTAAACCCATTCAATACGGCCGTCGCAAAAGCGTTCAAGCAAGTAAGTCGGCATTGCCCTATTTACTTTATTCATGGCAACCGTGATTTTGCGATAAGGCAAAACTGGCTGAATAAAGCGGGCATGACCTTATTAAATGAACAGGAAGTTGTTGATCTTTACGGCACGCCTACATTGCTCACTCATGGCGACGAGCTTTGCACAAAAGACGTGGCATACCAAAAGTTTCGCAAAAAATCTCGCGGATGGTGGTGGCCTAGGCTCATGCTCGCCCTCCCTTTATGGTATCGACGAAGAGTTGCTCGCAATGGCAGAGCCCAGAGCAAAGCAAATCAACAAAGCTTGAAGCCAGAGATAATGGATGTAACCCCCTCTGAAGTGGTTGATGCACTCGAAAAATGGGGTGTGCAGCGTATGATCCACGGGCACACGCACCGTCCTAAAATTCACTCACTTCAAGCAAACGGTAAATCTGCGACGCGAATAGTACTTGGTGATTGGTATGACCAAGGCAGTGTTTTAAAGGTTACCCCTCGTGAGGTTATGTTACAACATCACAATTTTATGTAAGTTTATCTGATACTTATAGACTGGTCGGTCCAGATAACTTCATATATATTTATTAATTATTTTTTTGTGCTTATTCTCGCAAACGGTTAATAAACAAATAGAATTTTTCAATTTCCTTTCTTAATACCCACTTTCTCTTAACGTAATGTGACAGTTGTGACGGTTTAGCAATATATCTGTCAAATAATTGTCACTAATGCTGCCTACCTTCTAGCTTGCGTTTGGGCAAATGCACGATGGAAAAGACAATTTGCCCTTCATAACGCTTACCCACAACCGATTTTTATAAAACGTTTAGGAAACAATCATGAATCGTAACTGGAAAGTAGCATGCACAGCAGTAGCAATGGCGGTATCCGCTGGGCTACAGGCTGCAGTATTGCCGGAGCATCAAACAAATAGCGCTTGGTATACCGATGCGCAATCGAAATTGACTGAGAAACTAGCAACAAACAATAAATTCAAAGCCAAAAACGTAATCTTGTTTGTTGGTGACGGCATGGGTATTTCTACCCTTACCTCTGCTCGTATTCACAAAGGCCAATTAGCTGGCAATCCTGGTGAAGAGGGCTACTTAAGCTTTGAATCGTTTCCTCACACCGCATTGGTTAAAACTTACAATGTAAATGCACAAACTCCAGATTCTGCAGGCACAATGACTGCAATGATGTCAGGCCTCAAAACAGACGTTGGCGTTATTGGTGTTGATGAAGACATTGTGCGAGGCGACTGCTCTACTGTGGCTGGAAATGAAGTGATCACAGCTCTGGAGCTTGCAGAGATTAAAGGACTTTCTACTGGCGTTGTATCTACTGCTCGTATTACACACGCTACACCTGCAGCAACATATTCAAAGTCAGCAGACCGTAACTGGGAAGACAACTCAGATATGCCTGAAGATGCAATCGCTGCTGGCTGCCTTGATATTGCTGACCAACTTGTGAATTTCGAAACCTATCTTGAAAGTAGATACAGCGGTATCGATGTTGACGGTATTGAGGTTGCAATGGGCGGTGGTCGTCGTCACTTTTTACCTCGTGACGCAGCATTTAACAGCCCAGATGCGCAAAGCGATATTGAGGGCGATCGCACCGATGAGCGCGACTTAACAGCAGAGTGGCAGCAAAAATACGAAAACGGTGTTTATGTTTTTGACCAAACCGGTTTTGATGCTATTGACACCGAGACAACAGAGCGCGTTTTCGCTTTGTTTAACGAGTCACACATGCAGTACGAAGCAGATCGCGGCAACGATATTGCCGGTGAACCTTCAGTGGCTGAAATGACAGAAGCTGCTATTAATATTTTGGACAATAACGACAAAGGTTTCTTCCTGATGGTGGAGTCTGGCCGTATTGACCACGCTCACCATGCTGGTAATGCCGCTGGCGCTCTTACCGATACACTTGCTTTTGAAGAAGCAGTGATGACAGCGGTCGAAAATACTAACCAAGAAGAAACGTTGATTCTTGTTACTGCTGACCACGGCCACGTATTCACAATTGCTGGCTACCCTAAACGTGGTAACCCTATCTTAGGAAAGGTTGTTAACGTGGGTTCTGATGAAGAAGCTACCGCGTCTGATGGCACTCCTTATACTACGTTAGGTTACACCAACGGAAGAGGCTTTTATGACCTCGGCGATGAGACGAATTCTGATGTTTCTTATGGGCTAGACATCGCTGCAGGACGCGTAGACCTCACAAATATCGATACCACTACACCAGGTTATCACCAAGAAGCACTTATTCCGCTAAGTTCTGAAACGCACTCTGGTGAAGATATTTCTTTGCATGCAACTGGTCCTGGAAGTCAACTCGCGCAAGGTGTGGTAGAGCAAAATGTTGTTTTCCACTTAATTAACCAAGCCCTTGGCCTTGTAAACGAATAAGTGGAGATAAAAAAGATGAATTTATTTAAATTAAGTTTAATTGCAGTGGCAATTGCTGGGTTATCGGCATGTTCATTAGAAGGCGATGACGGACAAGACGGCGTAGATGGTACAGATGGTGTCGCAGGCGTAGATGGCTCTAATGGAGCAGACGGTTCCGATGGCACTAACGGTGCTGACGGCTCAGATGGCGCAAATGGTTTTAACAGCCTTACCGTGCAAACGCAGTTACCGGAAGGCGATGTTAATTGCCCAAACAGCGGCGTTCGCATCGACTCGGGCCTAGACACTGACAGCGATGGCGTTCTGTCAGACAGCGAAATCACCTCAACTAGCTATGTATGCGTGCCTGGAGCTAGTTCGGTCGATAATAGCGAAATTCTGACCAGTTTAAACAACGAATGGTTTGTTGATGGACAGACAGAAGTTGAAAACAACAAGCGCGTTTGGATGAATGCGACATCAGGCAATGCTGCGTCATCGTCTAATGTCAGTGTCGCTACTGTAAGCTCGCAACAAGAACTCGATGCGATGGTTCAGAACCTGCGCGGCACAGCGAAAAACGTTATCCTTTTCATTGGCGACGGCATGGGTGTTTCAACCGTTACTGCAGCTCGTATTCTCGACGGCCAAATGAAAGGTTTAGAGGGTGAAGAAAATCAATTGAGCTTCGACGCTTTCCCTTTCTCCGGTTTATCAAAAACCTATAACGTTGATGCGCAAACGCCTGATTCAGCAGGTACAATGACTGCGATGATGAGTGGTATCAAAACTGACGTGGGCGTAATTGGCGTTGACGAAGACATTGAGCGCGGCGACTGCAGTACAGTAGCAGGTAACGAGCTTGTAACAGCATTAGAACTTGCTGAAATTGCTGGTAAATCTACCGGTATTATTTCAACAGCACGTATAACGCATGCTACGCCTGCTGCTACCTATGCAAAATCAGCAGATCGTAACTGGGAAGACATCTCAGATATGCCTGAGGCAGCAATCACTGCTGGCTGTAGCGACATTGCAGACCAGTTAATCAATTTCGAAGCTAACCTAGAAGCGAAGTTTGATGGATTGGATGTTGATGGTATTGAAGTAGTTATGGGTGGCGGTCGTCGTCATTTCCTACCAAGAGATCCTGCGTTTAATAGCCCTGATGCTTCAAGCAGCACTGAGGGTGACCGTACAGATGGTCGTGACTTAACGGCAGAATGGCAGAGCCTATACACCAACGGTGTTTATGTCTTTGACCAGTCAGGTTTTGACGGTTTAAACACAGAAACCACCGAGCGCGTGTTTGGTTTATTCAACGAATCGCACATGCAATACGAAGCAGACCGCAGTAACGATATTGCAGGTGAGCCGTCGGTTGCTGAAATGACAAGCGCTGCCATTAAAGTACTTGATAACAACGATGAAGGTTTCTTCTTAATGGTTGAGTCGGGTCGTATTGACCATGCTCACCACGCTGGAAATGCGTACGGTGCCTTACACGACACTATCGCATTTGCCGAAGCAGTCGCTACTGCAGATGAGCTTACTAACGATGAAGACACACTAATCATTGTTACAGCTGACCACGGCCATGTATTTACTATTGCGGGATACCCGAAGCGCGGTAACCCAATTTTGGGTAAAGTGGTTAATGTAGGCGCTGAAGACGCTGCAACAGCTGCCGACGGTACGCCTTACACCACGCTTGGTTACACTAACGGTCGAGGCTTTAGAGACTTGGGTGATGAGACTAATTCAGACGCGACGTATCTTGCCGATCCAGACACTGGCCGCAAAGATATCACCGATGTTGATACCACTACTCCTGGCTATCACCAAGAAGCATTGGTACCGCTTAGCTCTGAAACTCACTCTGGCGAAGACGTTGGTATTTATGCTAAAGGGCCAGGTGCTTTCTTAGTGAATGGTACTAACGAGCAAAGCGTTATTTTCCATGTAATGGACTTCGCGGGTGACTATGTGTCGCAAGCAGAAAGTGCAATGGAGTAAGTATTGCCCAAGTAATTTTTAGGCAATGCTTAAGCAATACAAAATAAAGTAAAAAAATGGCCTTAGCTTGTGAGCTAGGGCCATTTGTATTTCAATTTACATGTACGAGAGAGGATCCACTCGCTTCCCTTTTTATTGGAGCGAACTTGGAGCAAAACTGGAGCTATAATGAAAAAGTTACTCATTCTTCTCACTGCTTTTAGCCTTACCGCTACTTTGCACGCGGAAAATGCAGATGATACTGCTGCCATGTGTAAAGAAAACGGTAAACAGGTTAAAGCTGACTATACCATTAAAACGACAACGCATAACGCTACGGGGGTTCATGCGCACAATAGTATACGTGAGAGCAATCTGTCGTTGTGGCGAATGGACAATAAGGTGGCACATCAATATCCGTCGACCCAAATTACTGAAGTTTACACACTGGTTCGCAATAAACTGATTAAACCTGTCCGTTACTTTGATGGCCACCAGCGCGCTATTGAATATCAACCTGGTGAAACTATTCATGGCAAAAAAGAAACTGACTTCTCTTTTCGTTATCAGCTTATTAGCGACACGTTTATCGATACTATGACGCTAGTTAGCTCTGAAGGAAGACATTGCAATCAAAAAGACACTTACGAGCTTAAAACCGCGACGGGCGTTTTTTCACTAGTTTGGTTACCACAACAACGATTGATAGAGCGCTTTGATATTGAGCAAGGCAATATGCATCGCACTTGGACACTAACCAACGCAGATTATGAAGCAGATGTAAGCACCTTTTTCGCTAAACGCATTGATTATCAGTCAACGGATTACGCTGATATTGGTGACGATCATACCGACCCATTTCTCACAAAAATGGTCACTCAAGGCTTTATTGAAGCTGGTGCAAGTGGCTTCTACGATCAACATGGCCGTGCACTTCAAGGAGAGCACAACCATTAAGGTAATGTCGAACTTACGTTAATACCCTACGAGCTTAGTGATTGAGCAAGTATGCATGGCGCTGCTTGCTCACCATGTTGTCGTTTACATTCTGTTGCTTTTTATTACTGGAATATATTTTAGGCTGTGGTATAAAAAGTCAACACGATCACGGATGATGTACATGACAGACCTTCTTTTATCCCCCTCAAATCTTTGGTTCAGCATAGCCCTAACCGCCATAGCCTTTATAGCCGTATTGGAACTGGTAAGCATGTTATTTGGGTTAAGCTTACTCGGCATTGGCGATGAGATTGGCGAGACTAATGCCGACGGTTTTATGGGAACTGAGTTGGCAAGCTGGCTGAACATCAACAAAGTACCGTTTCTTGTATGGCTAGTAGTTTTTCTTACCTGCTTCGGACTAAGCGGTATTACGATTAACGGCATAAGTTCACTTACTTTCAATACGGCACTGCCTAAACTTATATCAGTGCCTGTGGCAGTAATATTGGGCCTTTTTATCACCTCAAAATCCGTATTTATCATTGCTCACCTTCTCCCAAGTGTAGAAACAAGTGCTATGCACAGCGACGATTTCGTAGGAGCCGTTGCACAAATTACTATAGGGCGAGCGTCAAGGGGCAACCCTGCAGAGGCAAAGTTTACTGATAATTTTTCACAACCCCATTTTGTTTTAGTTGAGCCATTAGAGCCCGAAGAGCTTTTTGATAAAGGCGAACGGGTAATATTGGTTCAAAAAAACACCCACAGCTGGTTTGCTACCCGCTATCAATAACCTAAAAGAGAAGAAGTATGGATACAATTCAAACCACTAATATGCCGTCTATTCTATTTGTTGCCGGCGCTATTGTTATTGGACTTATTGTTATAGGTTTAATATTTGCCAAACTATACAAAAGAGCCACTAAAGAAACGGCCTTTGTCAGAACCGGGCTCGGTGGTGAAAAAGTAGTTAAAGACGGCGGCGCACTAGTACTGCCTGTGGTTCACGAAATTATTCCTGTGAACATGAACACCCTTCGCATTGAAGTAGAAAAAACACAAAAAGACGCATTAATAACGAAAGATAGAATGCGTGTAGACGTAAAAGCAGATTTTTACTTGCGAGTGGCGCCTAATGCCGGTGGGATTTCAATGGCAGCGCAAACCCTAGGTACGAGAACCACTCGTGCAGAGGAAGTTAAAAAGCTGATGGAGTCGAAATTTGTTGATGTGCTGCGTGCGGTGGCCGCAGAAATGAGCATGACCGAAATGCATGAACAAAGAGCCGACTTTGTGCAAAAAGTGCAGCAAAGCGTGGCAAACGATTTAGAGAAAAACGGACTAGAGTTAGAATCGGTAAGTTTGACTGGGTTTGACCAAACTGACCTTGAGTTTTTCAATGAAAATAATGCCTTTGACGCTGAGGGCCGAGCACGCTTAGCCAAGATAATTGAAGAAAAACGCAAAGAAACAAACGATATACAGCAAGAAAACCGCATTTTAATAGAGCAGCGTAATTTGGCTGCTGAAAAGCAATCTCTTGATGTTAAACGTGACGAAGAAGAAGCACGGCTTACTCAAGAGCAGGTACTTGCATTTAAACGTCAGGAACAAAAAGCCGAAATTGCTAAACAGCGTGAAATGAAAGAGCGTGAAGAACGTGAAGCGGAAATTGCCAAAAATCGCGCGATTGAAGCCGCTGAAATTGAAAAGTCTCGAGAGATTGAAACCCAAGAGATAGCTAAGCGCCAAGCCCTTGAACAAGCAAGAATTCGTCAACAACAAGAAGTTGAAGTGTCTGAGCAAGTTAAGCAAATTGCGGTTGCTACCAAATCAGAAGAAGAGTCTGCCGCACGAGCAAAAGCAGCGGAAGCCGAAAAGCAAAAAGTTGAAAAAGAAGAAGCAGTATTAACCGCGAGGTCGGTTGCTGAGGCCGAACGTAAGAAGCAAATTGAAGTTATTGATGCGCGCAAAGAAGCAGAGCGTGAAGCAGTGAGTATTACTGTTGAAGCAGAAGCTAAAAAAGAAGCCGCTGAAAACAGCGCTCAGGCCATTTTGACAGAAGCAAAAGCGTCGGCAGATGCCAAAATGCTTCAAGCTGAAGCAGATGAAAAAGTGCTTGCTGTTGAAGCGCAAGGTAAGCAAGCGTTATATGAAGCTGAAAATACGCTGAAAAATGAGCAAATAGAACTTCAAAAATCATTAGCCATGCTGAAAATTCTACCAGAATTGGTGGAGCAAGCTGTGAAGCCTCTTGAAAATATCGAAGGTATTAAAATTCTTCAGGGCTATGGTCAAGGAGGCACATCCAGTACAGGAAGTCATACGGTTGCCACATCGGGCAGCGGACTGGCCGAACAAGTCACTCAAGCTGCGCTGAACTATCGCGCCAACGCCCCTTTAGTAGATTCAATGCTAAGAGAAGTGGGTCTCGTTGATGTTGAAAAAGGTACGTTAAGCGACTTAATAACCGGAAACAGTGAGTTACTTACGGGCACAGCAACACCGCCACAACAAACCAACGTAAACGAAACGAAATTAAACGGCAGTGCGACACCTGAGGCCTGAGCGTGAAATACACAAGTGCCACAAAGCACTTGTAGTCTACATTAACCTATAAACAAGGCCTCTATGCCTAGCATAGAGGCCTTTTATTTGAATTCCCCTTCACAGCACGACATAATCAGCCAAAACAAACATATTGTTAACAATGTATGAGTGAGCACACCAAAAACAACTTGCCTCCAGAGCCTGAAAAACCGCTAAAAGACGATTGCTGTGGCGGCGGCTCCTGCTGCCCATGCGTTTGGGACGCCTATTTTGAAAAGCTAGACGAGTGGAAAGATAAGGTGAAAATGCTAGAGAAAGAGCGAGAAAATACCAACCAATAACAAAAATACACTAAAACCGCTCTGCTTGTGTATACTTAATAAACAGCGAGGGGTGGGATTGCACTAGGTCGATAACTTGGTTTGTTGAAGCGTTATGAGAAATACAATAAAAAAACTAGCCTGTTTTGTTTTGCTGTTATGCGCATCCACAACCAGCGCGGTGAGCAGCGAAGAGAAAGTATACCGAGTGGGACTTGAGGACGTCGATTATTATCCGATGTTCACTAAGATTGACGAGCGGAGTAAAACAAGCTTTTTGGTTGACGTAATGGAGCTGTTTGCCGAGCGAAGTGGACTGAAATTCGAATACATTCACTTACCCGTTACCCGCTTTGATGAATGGTACCAACAAGACGACATTGATTTTCGTATACCTGACAGCCCTATTTGGAGCGTCAAAACTGATAATCTCGTGTTCAGTCAAGGGATTATTAAATTACGCGCTGACACAGTAGTGTTGAAACAAAATGAGTCAAAACCATTGTCGTCGTTGAAAGTACTGGGTTCTCTTTACGGTTTTGTTCCAGGCCCTCATTGGCGGGACCACATTAGCGCTGGGCATACAAAATTTATCTACGAAAGCTCTATGAGTGTGCTGGTACGAATGCTGAAAAAAGGTATGATTGATGGCCTAGACGTCAGTATTTTTGTTGTTCATCATTATGCAAAACAATTAGGTTACAAACCAGAAGATTTTGTCGCATCTTCACAAGCACCAAGCACACACTTTAGCTATCAACTATCCACAATGTCTTACCCAGAAATTATCAAAGATTTTAATGCGTTTCTTGTCGCTTCTCAAAATGAGATAAGCATGCTGAAACAAAGAAAAAACATTTTTGATGTGAAGTAGCAACTTAAATGTCGTTGATAACCACCTATATTCATTATGTTCACTAAATCTTAGTACCGAGCCTGCATATAAAATAATCTGGAATACGATCCAGGCTACTGTCCTTCTTGAGAAACAAGCGGTTCGCTTATGGAGAGAGCAATTCGCCCTTAGCTGCTTTTAGAAGATCATCCCAAACCTCGGGAGGATGACCAGCCTTCAACATCTTTTCGAACACTTTATAAGCATCTGTTTTGCTGCCGTATGCACGTTTATTTTTTCATCATTCACCCATACATAAACGATGACTTTCGACTCTAGGTGGTAGCGAAAAAACAAACGGTATTGCTGGAAGAACTTAGCTCGAAACCAATGCTTGTTGTCATCACCTAATGTACTTCCTTGGCGAAATTCAGCATTGGTAGGATCATGTGGTATTAATTCAAAGATTAGTCTTTGAATTGCAGCCAATCGTTTCGTGGCATTCTTTTTAAGGTAGCCTTTTGGATCTTTCTTACGTAAAACTTCAACTTGAAATTTAAGGCTAAGGTATTGCTCTTTAAACAATGGATGGGTGTAAAGTGTCCAACCATTTACAACCATTGGTATCGTTTTTTGCAAACTTACTCGTCCTCATCCAATAACGGAGCATCTAAGTCAATCTCAACACCTTGAACCAACGCATCAACGCTTTCACGCATACTTGCTGATAACGGCTCTAGTCTTTCAGGATGAGCTTGCATATCACGCGCTATGAACGATAAAAACTCGCCAAGCACAGGGTCACTTTCTTTTGCTTCTGCACGCGAAATAACAACACTGCCATCTGACTGAATAGCGTATTTAATTTTGTCTTTCTTGCCTAACTGCAACGCCTGACGAACAGGACTAGGCACTGTAGTTTGAAAACGGTCTGTAAGTGTTGATTCAGTTTCTAAAGCAACTTGTGCCATAACAACCTATACCTTTTACTTCTGTTATTGGTTTTGATTTTAGTATGAATGAAGAGGTAATGCAAATGCATTACTTTTTGTGGTGTGTGCTAGAAAATACTCAAATCACTCAACGCTGAGGTATGTGACTTCCCATACAATTCGGCAAGTTTAGACCGTGAGACATTTAAATCGCTGAGTCATCTTTTCTTCTTAGTACACATAATTATAAAGCAATTAAGTGTTTAAAGAAGTCTGGTCGATTCAGTTTCCTGTAATATCAACAGTCGCACCAGCAACTTTACTATTTGTTGCTTTTGCAACTAAAGAACCAGCCTTCGCAATTTTTTCACCAATGCCAGCCCCAACCGCTCCAGTCACGAGAGCAATTGCAGTTTGTGCAGGATCAACTTTGGTTATACCCCCCTCCATTTTCAATCAACTGTATTCCGACGTCTAGAGCTGCACTAAAAAATGCACCTGCTAAAAACTCTCCACTCGGGTCTTTATATTTGTATGGGTTATTATTTACATACATATACCTGTTGAATGACATCACTGGGTTTTTAGCAGTATACCCCACCGGATCATTCGAATAAAAACGCCCGATAACTGGATCATAGTATCGTGCCTGCATATACACTGTAGTGCTATAACTCTGGTGAAAAGTAAACAGGCGTAAAAAAACCCGGTTGCAGAACCGGGCTTTTTAATTACAGTTGTAAACAGTTGATTAGGGATATAAACGTTAATTTATATCCCTACTGTGATTTATTGAGGGTTTAAAGGCGTGTTCGAATTATACCGGAACTGCCCTTTTAAAGTTGGGTTAGTAAGTTCACAGCTTTGTTCAAAATCAACGGCTAAACTTTCGATATCACCAGACTCGTTGTATGACAATTCAAAAATTTCAAATCTACCGCTGCTTTGGTTGCATCCTCTTCCCGATCCAGTGAAACTTAAGCCCGGAGATGTGGGAGATTGAAAAGGATACCTTCTCGCCCCTTCATATATGCCTACGCCAATAACTTCGTCTGATGGCGCTGCTAGGTCTAAATTCCACCAATCGTTTCCATTAAACGAAACGTCCAAATAATTTGCACTTTCTTCGTAATAGTTAACATTAAACACACCGTCTTCATCAGTATAAAACTTGCTTTGCCCCCCGCCAATATAGTCGCCTTGAGGACTGTCAAAGCTCAGTATCGTGCTCATTGGTTCAACGTAACTGATAGTCAACTCTTCGGTCACGCTGTAACCTGAGGATGCAGTGATAACTACTTCAATAGAAAGATCGTCAGTTGCTTCTTCTGGTACGGTAAATCTCGTTTCTGCTCCAGTTGGGTTGTCAAAAACCACTCCCGCACTGCTCGCCTCGCGCCACTGAAAAGAGAGCTCTCCGTTTGAGTTATTTGTTGTTTCTGCCGCATTAAGTAACGGAGTATCATTAAACCGGTATAGTTTTGATTGGCTAGCTATAGCTGGAATAATTTCGTTGCTTGTTTGAATTGAGGGCAAATATACATATTCATTTTGACCGTTCGTCGCTACTACCTCAATATCTACTAAGGTATAGCTCTTATCAGCCTGAAGAGCTCGTTCAGGCGAAGCAATAATCATAGCCCCGTTGATTTCTATTGATGCAGGAACATCGACATATGGGTACTCGTTTGCACCAAACGCAAATTCTCCATAGGGTGGGCTTACCGATTCTACTGGACGAGAAAACACTAAGGTAACACTGTCACTCAAACCAAACTTATCTAGCGAGGACTTATTGGCAACGGTGACAAAAGCAAAGTTATCTGAGCGAAAAGGAACAATATAGTCTGGCAATTGTGCACTAACGCCCATCATTGCGCCTTCGATTGCATCATCCCATTGCAATAAATAAGTATCCGAATTGTATGATACATTGAAGTAAGTTGAATTTTCGACGAAATTTGCGGTTACCGTTAATACATCTGTTGAAGAGGTAGAAATGGAAATCTCTCCCTCATTCGGATATTCATTTAAGTAACCTGAGAAACCTTGCAACTGTGAAATACGGTAAAAAGTACCTAGCTCTTCGTCGTTAATACTTCCGCTAACGCCAACGCTATATTTTGCTGTTTGATAGTCGTCCCGCTTTATAATTTCAAAATTGCTGAAGGTCATAACCTTTTGGTTATTAAAATTAAGCGGTACGTTGCCTACTGTATTTACAAAAAGTGAACTTTCTGACGTCTCACCCTCATATTTAACACGTATTACGCCATCAAGATTTATGACGCCATCGATAATTAAATCGCTTATATCAACATTTGCTGTAAAACTCTCGTTCTCAGCAAATAACTCGATATCGTAGACAACACTCCCATCAGCAACATCGTCTAAGCTTGCAACATAGCATTCACGATAATTAATGGTTACCGTATCCCCATCTGAGAACTCGCCATTACTGTCATTATCGGCATGCACTTGCTCAAACAATCCACCATTACTACAGCTTAACTCCCCCGTTGAACCAGAGGTACTGTTAAGAACTAAGGTGTTTTGAGACATAAAGCCAATTTGTAGTAAGCTATCCATGGCTGAGAGGCTACTGAGTGCAGCTTGACTATCATAACCAGACAGCGTAACTGCAGGTGTGGTTGGTGGCGGGTTTGACCCACTTCCAATATTCGAATTACCACCACTATCGCTACCTCCACCTCCACCACATGCGGTGAGGATAAAAAACGAACTTAGCGACAAAATTGAGGTTTTACAGGCACGATTACAGGCGGTCATAGCCAGACTTCCTTTTCTATGTGATTGATATTGTTGAACTAGCAATCAGAGTATATGCACAATAGCAATTGATGTTAATATTTAAATGAAACCAAGCAGCGGATTATTTTCTTTGGAAAAAGTAACAAGCTTCACCAACAAAATCGCTAACTCATTAAAATTTAAAATATTTTCAGTCCTTGCCTAGCTATTTTTCTTTTTAAAACAAACATCTTGTAACAAATTACCGCTCTTTCTCAGTTGTTCTGTACAATTAAACATCTCATTTACAAATCAGTAATCCATTGCTATATTCTCCCCTAACAACTTAATCGATTAAGAAAGGCTCGAGTTGTAAAGTCATTCGGATTAACGACTCTACTCTCGTGTCACTCATTGTTAAGCTAAACCTCTATCTTATTGAAAGTGACTTCAATAAAGCGGTTCTTGCTTAATGGTATTCAATACATACCAAGGCGTACTCACTGCGCCTACTGTAACAACCGTATTTTCGGAGAATTTCAATGTCTATAAGCAACGGCGTTCAGTTAATTACTTATGCAGACAGATTGGGCGATGGCAGTATCGAAAGCCTTAACAGCCTTTTAAATGGTGCACTGGCCAACTTATTTAAGGGTGTGCATTTATTACCATTTTATTATCCCTTTGATGGTGAAGATGCCGGTTTCGACCCTATTGATCATACAAGTGTCGATAAACGTCTTGGCGATTGGGGCCATGTGAAAAAAATGGGTGAATCTGTTGATATTATGGCAGACCTTATTGTTAATCATATGTCAGCGCAGAGTCAGCAGTTTCGTGACGTACTACAGCACGGTAGAGACTCACAATACTGGCCTCTCTTTTTGACTAAACAAGACGTTTTCAACAGTAAAGACGACGCTGAAATTGATGCACAGATTGCACAGGTTTTTAGACCTCGCCCAACACCTTTTTTTAGCGACTATGATATTGCAGGCAATGAAACAGTACCTTTTTGGACGACATTCACCTCAAATCAAATTGATATAGATGTTGAGTCTGACCTTGGGAAAGACTACTTGTCGTCTATCCTTACTTCGTTTACCGAGAGTAATGTCGACCTGATTCGCCTCGATGCTGCGGGTTACGCCATTAAACGAGCTGGTACTAATTGCTTTATGCTTGAAGAGACGTTTGCGTTTATTGAAGAATTAAGCACCCGTGCACGCTCTATGAACATGCAATGTCTTGTCGAAATTCACAGCCACTATCAAACACAAATTGAAATTGCAGAGCGCTGCGACAGCGTGTACGACTTCGCATTGCCCCCATTAGTGTTGCATACCCTGTTTACCCAAGACGCAAGCGCCCTAGCCCACTGGTTATCTATTTCTCCACGCAACTGCTTTACTGTTTTAGACACACACGACGGTATTGGCATTGTTGATGTTGGTGCAAATGGTGATAAGCCCGGACTCCTTGAAAACGAGGCGATAAACGCGCTTGTTGAACAAATACATACAAATTCAAACGGCGAGTCGAGAAAAGCCACCGGGGCTGCAGCGAATAATGTGGATTTGTATCAGGTAAACTGTACCTATTACGATGCACTGGGTAAGAACGATTTTAGCTATCTTTTAGCCCGCGCCATCCAATTCTTCAGCCCTGGTATTCCACAAGTTTACTACGGGGGCCTACTCGCCGCCGATAACGACATGGAGCTTCTGGCTAAAACCAATGTAGGCCGCGATATAAACCGCCCCTATTTGTCGACTAAAACTGTAGAAGAAGCCGTTGAAAAGCCGGTTGTTAAAGGGTTGTTTGAGCTCATTAAGTTACGAAATCACAGCAACGCGTTTAATGGTGATTTTTCTGTGTCGTATGAAGAAAGCCTGCTTACTTTGAACTGGGAAAATCAAGGAGATAGCGCACGTCTTGAAATTGACTTTACGACTACTGATTTTAATGCTGTGGATGCCGCTATCCATATAAAAGATGGAGAGAAGACATCTACGTTGAAAATTAGTGAATTGTTAGGCTAATCGCCGCAACAACAATGCGAATGTAGTCAACACGAAAGGCTCGAAACTTCTGTTTCGAGCCTTTCTTTCATTAAGAGCTTTGGATTTAGAGGCTTGCTTTAAGAATCTTGTTTTGCAAGTATTTACTAAAAGCATCTTATATATGGGTGGCGTGTTTTGAGCCACTATTCTCACATGCGTATTGAAAGTATATTCACTAGCCTATACTTTTTTAATAGAAATTTTCTGTTTATGACCAGCGTTTAGCGATGATTATCGTTGTAATCTTTTCCCCATTCACATAACTGACGTAACGTGGGCTCTAATGTACGCCCAAGCTCCGTTAACGAATACTCTACCCGCGGTGGCACTTCAGCATAAACCTTACGATTTACAAGTTTATCTCTCTCTAGCTCACGCAACTGCTGGGTGAGCATTTTTTGTGTCACCCCTTGCAATCGGCGTCTTAACTGGCTGAATCGAAGTGTTTTGTGGCACAAGTGCCATAAAATTACGCCTTTCCACTTACCACCAATAATCTCAAGTGAAACAGCCACACCGCAAACATATTGCGGTGTTTCTTGATTGCTCTCACACTCGCTTTCTTTTTCTATTTCAAGCTCACTCTTATGCTCACTTAAGCGAGCACTATCCGTTTTTAATACTTGCGCCATTCTGCACTCTCAATAAAACTCAATAGTATCATTTTGGGTACTACCCTACTAAAAAGTGCATACTTGCACAAAATAAATTTACCGTCAGAATGCACTTTAAGTAAATAACAGTTAAGGAAAGCTACAATGACAACATTTCAAGCATTGCTCGTAGAGAAATCTGAAGATAAAACCTTTTCACGTTCTGTGGTTGAGCGACATGTGGATGAACTTCCTGAAGGGGCGCTTCTTGTAAAAGTAAAATACTCCTCACTTAACTATAAAGATGCGCTTTCTGCGTCAGGCAATCCAGGCGTAAGCCGAAACTTTCCTCACACCCCAGGCATTGATGCAGCAGGCACTGTTGTGTCTTGCGATGATAACGCGTTTAACGAAGGTGATGATGTCATCATTACGGGCTACGATCTGGGTATGAATACCTCTGGAGGGTTTGCAGAATATATCCGTATTCCTTCGTCATGGGCGGTTGCCAAACCAGACGGTCTGTCGTTAAAAGAAACTATGGTTTTAGGCACTGCAGGCTTTACCGCTGGATTGTCTGTACAAGGGCTAGTTGAAAACAATGTAACGCCAGAAGACGGCGAAATACTTGTCACGGGTGCAACAGGAGGCGTTGGAAGCGTCGCCGTGGCATTGCTCGCCCAAGCAGGGTTTAGCGTCGTGGGCTGCACGGGTAAAGACTCACAGGCCGACTTCCTTATGTCTTTAGGCGCTTCCCGCGTGATAAATCGCGATAGCTTGCTAGAGAATAAAGAACGCCCAATGCTTAAAGAGCAATACGCAGGCGTGGTAGACACAGTAGGCGGTGAGTTTCTTGCCCAGGCAATTAAGTCGACTCAATATTGCGGTGTGGTTACCTGTTGCGGGCTTACCGCTTCAGCTCAGCTTGATGTAAGCGTATTTCCCTTTATATTGCGCGGAGTGTCATTACTAGGCATAGACTCAGTACAGTGCCCTATGCCTCCTAGAATAAGGCTATGGGATAAGCTTGCCGGTGATTGGAAACTTAATCAACTTGAAGCATTAACCACCGAGGTCGGTTTATCTCAGCTAGACGAAAAAATTGACGCTATTTTAAAAGGTCAGTTGTCTGGTCGTACACTGGTAAATTTAGACCTATAACCGATGCTTGTCCCTGCCCAGTTTGCGCACTTTTTTCGAGATTGGGCTTATCAAGCTTAAAACTGTCGAGCTTGGACTTACCAAGCCTGAAACTCTCAATTTTGACACTCTCAAGATTAAAACTGTCGAATTTGAGACTGTCTCGCTTGAGCGTAAAAAAGCTGTGAGCAAAACCAGTCTAGGTCTGCTGATTTGGCCCTGCTGGTTTGGCCCTACTGGTTTGGGTGTGTTGATTTAGGGCTAGTTGAGTAAGTCAAAAGTGCAAAAGGCGAAAGTACAAAAGGTGAATATGCAAAAGACAGGAGTCTAATGCACTTTTTAGGTGCGAGTTATTTAAAGGCCTACAGCCAAAAACAATAGCTGCAACGCTTACAGGCAAACTATCGACTGTATTGCTTTAACATGCCAAATAGTTGATTCATGTCTATTGGTTTGCCTAAGTGGCTGTTGAATCCTTCCTCTAAATAATAGGCTACGTCTTCAGGCATCACATTAGCGGTAAGTGCAATCACTGGAATATGTTGTCTCATTGCGCTTATTTGTCTATGGGCTTCCACACCATCCATTTCAGGCATATGTATATCCATAAGAATAAGGTCAAAGTCTTCTCTTTGAACCGCATCAACCGCTTGCTTGCCGTTATCCACCATGGTTATTGCAGCCATCGTATCTTCCAGCATAGTTTGAATAACCACTTGGTTAATAGCATTGTCTTCAGCAATCAGTATTTTTTTGTTAGACATTAATGGGGCAGACAGTGACTTTTTAGCTCTAGTTTGCGTATCAACTTGTGTTGGCTCAAGTGGCAAAAGCACGGTTACTGTTGTGCCCGCACCTTCAATACTGTTGAGCTTAATATCTCCATTCATCAAGTCTATTAAGCTTAACGTAATAGCCATACCCAGCCCCGTACCACCATAACGCCTAGTGGTGCTGGCATCGGCTTGAGCAAAACGTTCAAATATCCGCTGCTGGGCTTCGTTGCTCATGCCTATGCCTGAGTCGATAACTTTTATGGCTATCATTTGTTTGCCATTGTGTTCGCAATTGGCAACTTTAACTCTCACTGAGCCCGTGCTGGTAAACTTTACAGCATTAGAAACAAGGTTCAAGAGTATTTGTTTTACCCTAACAATGTCGCCTATCCAACCATCCACAAAGTTTTCATCTATATCTACAAAATAGGCCACGCCCTTGCTGCTAAGCATTTCATCCATGTCGTATTTAACAGCACTAAGTACCTCTAATAATGAAAATGGCGCAAGCTCAATACTGAGTTTATTCGACTCAATTTTTGAATAGTCGAGAATATCGTTAATAATGGTGAGCAAGCTTTGTGCTGAGAATGCGGAGTTATCGAGAATGGTACGAAGGTTTCCTTGGATATCTGAGTTTCTCAACAACTGTAGACCACCAAGAATGGCATTCATAGGCGTGCGTATTTCATGGCTCATATTGGCAAGAAAATCACTTTTCGCTTTTGCCGCTGCCTCTGCTCGCAGCTTTTCTTGCTCAAGCACCTTCATGGTCTCGACTTTATCGGTGATATCGTAATTAACGCCGATGGCTTTTACTGGCTCCCCTGCGTCGTTACGAAGAATAATAGCGTTGGCCTTAAGGTGTTTAATACTGCCGTTTGGCATTACCACACGAAACTGAGTATCAAATTTAACATCGTTTTCTATTGAATAATCGAGCAATGCTTTTACATCGTCAATGTCTTCTGGGTGAATGGTTTTTTCCCATGCTTCAAATGCACCGTTAAACTGCTCTTCTGACACACCGTAAAGCAAATACATCCACTTATCCCAACGCACCTCTTCGGTAATGAGGTCGAACTCCCACACTCCCATACCAAGGGCATCGTTAGCGACCTGTAGTCGTATTGATTCTGCTACCGCCTTTTCACGAATTTTCTGTTTCTGCACCTCTATCTGCTTTTGCGGCGTTATATCTTGAAAAACGCCGAAAAGCCCTGTGCACTCGCCACTTTCAAATTGAGGTCGTCCTTGAGCCCTTACCCAAATGTTTCGCCCAGTTGCAGTAATAAGTTCAAGCTCTAGGTTCCAAGACTTACCCTCGCTGATCCCTGTCTCTACCGCCTCAGTTATTAGCCTTTGGCTTTCTCCTGGCTTATAAAAATTGATGCCTTCTTCTAGATTCGGTTCGTAGTCGAGCGGCACCTCATGAATGCGTTTTGTTTGGTCGCTCCACACTACCTTATTTGTTTGTAAATTGACTTCCCACGTGCCGATATTGGCGGTTTTTTCGAGTTCATCCAGTAACGTGGCCCGCTTTTGAAAAGCGAGTTTCTGTTTGCCCTCATCCTCTGTTCGCGCCTGTTCCTGTTCTTTGATGTCGGAAACATCCGTCTGCGCACCAAGCATTCGAATAGGTTTACCATCACTGTTTCTGATTGCAACCCCTCGACAGCGAACCCAAATAGTGTGTCCCGATTTATGGGTGTATCTCATGACCTGATCGAAGGTTGAGTCCTTATCGGCATAATGACTTTCTAGACTTTGAAGGGCTACTTTAACGTCGTCTTTATTGACAATATTTTGCCACTCGGACTTAAGGTGCTGTTTACTGGTAGGGTCGTAACCGAGTATTTTCCAGAAGGTGGGACTCATCCAGCCTTTTTCAGGATTTTCCAAATCCCAAAACCAAACCCCATCAAGAGCAGAACTCTCAATGAAATTAAACAAGCGGTCATCACTTTTTAATAAATCTTTTAATTCAGTGAAGAGGTAATGATCGCTACCAATATTAGTTAAGGCCAAACTCTGCTCACTCATTAGGAGGAACATTTACAGAGGGTTGTAAACGTTATAGTTAAACAAGCATAGCAGTAATATCAGGCTAAATAAAACTTGTAATAACATCTATGTATACTGATTTAAGGAGGGTTAGATTAAAAAATAGTATTTATAGATTTGAGCAAAGCGATATCGTCACGTGTAACAGCTACACTTGCTATGCTTGTTTTTAATCACCGAGATGATTTTTCTCATCAAATAGGCTTGCTTCCAGTAATCCTACATTAATGAAACACCCGACGAGCACGAAAAAGGGCGTATAAACGCCCTTCTTGTCACTTAGCGATAGGTATTTTTTAAAAACCTTCTAGCACGAGTTTACCGACAGCGGTTCCGGCCTCGAGCTGCTTGTGCGCAGTAATAAGGTTTTCGGCATTTATTTTCCCTAAATGCTTACCCACTGTGGTTTTGATTTTTTTACTATCAACCAAATCGGCGACATGTTTTAGCAGACGGTGCTGTTCAATCATATCGTCGGTTTCAAACATGGAGCGAGTGAACATAAACTCCCAATGCAGCGACAAACTTTTTTGCTTAAGCTTCGATACATCAATACTTTCAGGATCGTCAATTAATGCTAGCTTGCCTTTCGGTTTCATTACCTCAACGAACATCTCTATATTGGCTTCGGAATTAGTTAAGCTAGCAATGTGAGTTACCTGCCCTACATCAAGTGCCTTTATTTGCTCGGCCATAGGTTTACTGTGGTCGATAACATGATCAGCGCCAAGGGACTTAACCCACGATTTCGTTTCATCTCGAGAAGCTGTGGCGATAACTGTAGCGCCAGTTAGCACCTTCAGTAGCTGCAGCATAATAGAGCCTACTCCGCCTGCAGCGCCAACCACGAGCACCACTTCATCACTTTTTTCTTGTTGCTGTTTTAGCAGCAGGTGATCAAAGAGTAATTCGTAAGCCGTGATGGTAGTCAGCGGCAGCGCTGCCGCCTCGCTATCAGACAGCGTCTTTGGCGCTATTGCTACAATACGCTCATCAACCAATTGATACTCTGCGTTGGTGCCTTGACGAGTAAGGTCTCCTGCGTAATACACACGGTCGCCCACCGCGAATGCCGTGACATCGCTTCCTACTTCTTTCACTACGCCAACGGCATCCCAACCAAGTATTTTTGGTTGTCCTTGAGGCTCAACCCGTTGCCGAATTTTGCAATCTACTGGGTTAACGGCGATAGCACTAATTTTTACAAGTAAATCGGTGCCTGTTGCACTAGGCTTTTCAACTTCGATATCTTCTAGCGCATTTTCATCACCTATCGCCAACGAGCGAGTGTAGCCTACGGCCTTCATTATCAACTCCTTTAATTAACGTTTATACATAGCAGGCATACCTTCACCAGGCGTGCTGTTTTTAATGAACTCGCGTAAATCTTGATTCGATGATTTCAAATCGTCACGACGAAGGTACATCATATGCCCACTTCTATAGCCTTTGAAACTTAAGCGGTCTTTCATTGCACCGCTGTGATCTAGCTGCCACATGGTGTATTTGGCATCAAAATAATTGGTTGCACCATCGTAATAACCAGCTTGAATCATGACATTTAAATAGGGGTTTTGGGCCATCGCTAGGCGCAAATTGCTTCCTGTATTGTTATTGCTCCTGTCCCATGGACGAACAGGACCAAACATGTTGTATTTAATGTCCGTTTTATACGCGAGCTCTTCGCGAAGATAGTAGTTAATGGCCGGCGTAAACGAGTGCAACCATGAGGTAAGCTCAGCCCAGTAGTCTGGTCTATCACCACTTTGTTTGGCATCAATACCTAAATAACGACTGTCTAGTCTGCCAAGGGTTTTGCCTTCATCGCGCAGCAGCTCTTTCCAGAAAAACGCGGTACTGACATCTAAATTATTCTGCGAAACGGCGTCTTCACTTAACCCAGAGTAACGAGCCATTTTTGCCAGCACCTTGCGCTTTTCTTCTGGCTCGATGAAGCCACCTTTTGCTAATGCAGGTATCAGCTCATTGATAGTAAAGTCTTCTACCTCTGGCAGTAATTCAAGCAGGTCCTTGTTTTGAAGCTCTGAATCTAGCTTATTGTGGTACCACGCTGCCGCAGCAAAGTAAGGTAAGCGGTTAGCCGCTTTTACCGGGCCATTACGCTCAATACCAATATCGGTTGGAGAAACTAAAATAACGCCATTTAAATACATCCACTGACGATTTTGTAATTCAAGGGCAAGGCCTGACACCCGCGTAGTACCGTAGCTTTCGCCGATGAGGTATTTAGGAGAGCGCCAGCGATTGTTTCTGGTAACAAAGGTATTTACCCAATCTGCAAGGTAGCTAATATCGGCATTAACGCCGAAGAACATTTTTTTCTGCTCTTCCTGTGACGGCATTTTGCCCTCGGCATTAGGCAACACTCTGCTGTAACCCGTATTGACTGGGTTTACAAACACAATGTCAGCGGCATCTAATACTGAGTATGGGTTGGTTTGTACGCCATAAGGCTGCACTGGATAGCCTTCGTCGTCGATATTGAGAATACGAGGCCCAGTATACGCTACATGCATCCATACTGATGCAGAGCCAGGCCCGCCGTTAAATGAAATGATTAGGGGTCTTTTGGCATCGTCTTTTACATCGGTGCGCTTGTAGTAAGTGTAGAAAAGCGTTGCGACAGCTTCGTCCTTACTATTCCATACTGGCTGAGTGCCAGTAGTGGCACTGTATTTAACGCGCTTGCCTAAAATTTTGGTCTCATGTTCGGTTACAACTTTACTGTCTATTTCGATAGCACGGTCGTGTTCTTGTGCAATAGCGTTAAACGTAAATAGTGAAAGAAACAGCAGACAATACGACGCTGCCGCTTTAAAAGTGTTTGAGTAGGATATTGTCATTTTCATACACGCTTCTTTTTGTTTGGATTATTGACTCATCCACTATAACCCTAGTGGCTTATTCTCTCTAATTAGAACGATAAGTTAACGAAATTAGTCGATATACCTCTGTATAGGCTTATTCACACATATGCTCGAAGAGAAAGCCTACAGAAAATTCGCAGAGAGATTTCACAGATTGAGTTCACGGAGAGAGTTGGCAAAGAGAGGGCAATTCCGCTAAGGGCGATTAATTTTCTATTGCCTTTTCATTAACATGCTCAATAAGCTCAGGAAGAAACGAGAGAAACAAGCTCTCCAATTTAGCTTTATTGCTTGCAATATCATCCACACTTTTATGAAAGTCATTTTTAAAACGAATGCGTTTCGCTACCACAGAAATAGCCTTAGCAATTCCCTCTTCTCTTGCGTAATCGTCGAACCAGTTATGAGTGATCATATGGCCAACGCTATGCTGCATTGTGCGTGGCATTTGCGGCAGCCGCGTTTCTAGCAGTTCAAATCGCTGTGAGCAAAATGATGAAAATGGCTGGCCGGAAAAACGAGACCAATGTTTTATTAAAAGGTGATCAAAATAAATATCAATAGCAACGGGAGCATAGCGACGTCTGCTTTGATGAAACAAGGTTTTCGCTTCTTTCACTAAATCGTGTTGGTCAGTGAATTTATCCACTACATAATGATTCTCAAGCCCCCGCTGCACATCCTGTGAAAAAGCAATGACATCGACTCCTCGACGAAAGTCGCCTAGCAAATTACCAAATTGGGAATCTGCCGTTGGTTTAGCGAGAAAAAGATGAGCTAAATAATTCATAATGTTGTTTAGTTCTTATTTCGGTTGTGTGTAACAGGGGCCATCAGGTAAAATTTGTAATCAATAGTCAGCAACGCTTTTAAGTAGTCAGCGCTTAAGTTTTCAGTACATGCATCCAGCATTATTACGAGAATGCTAATCGTAACAGTTTTCACGTCATTTCATCAGGTAAGTAAATTAATGTCTGCAATATCATCTTCAGAAATATCTTCTCTTCTTGAGCCAGTAAATGCATTTTTGCAGTGTAATACGCCAGACGCGTGGTTAGATGAAGCAAAGAAAGAAGAGAACCTTCGTATGCTGCTTACCGATCATTTAATTTGTGAATTGAAAGCTGCCCAGAGCGCCATGTACTTACTTCGCCGTTATGTAGCAGATGAAGAAACCAGTAAAGTACTTCTAGGCTGGCTTAAACCTTATGAAGACTTTACGTATAGACATGTTGGCGACTGGCAGTCTCTAAACACAAAGCATTTATCAAAGAGCGTGTTCAATGTTGATGGCTTAGACAGCGTAAAAAAAGACATGTTGGACAAAATGGTCATGTTGATTAAAGAAGAACTGCACCATTTTTATCAAGTGCTTGAGATAATGCATCGCCTTGGGTTTGAGTATAAATCGGTAACCTCTAGTCGCTACGCTAACGGACTGCTTAAACACGTTCGCACCTACGAGCCAGAAAAGTTAGTGGATAAGCTTATTTGCGGCGCCTACATTGAAGCCCGCTCCTGTGAGCGTTTTGCAAAACTTGCTCCACATGTGTCTGATGAACTCGGCAAGTTTTATGTATCGTTATTACGCTCCGAAGCACGCCACTTCGAGGACTATTTGACCCTTGCTGCGGCGATTTCGCCCGTAGACATTACCGAGCGGGTTTCACTTTTCGGCGATGTTGAAAAGCAGCTTATCGAAAGCAAAGACTCAGAACTTCGCTTCCATTCTGGCATGCCTGCCGCGGCCTAACATCATTCCTTATCTTTACTGGTGATACTTTGTCCCCGCGCTTAAACCAAAAGCGGTACCTATGCCTTTAGTTACAACGATACTTTGAATTTGGCGGCAATATTGCCGCCCCACCAAACAGACGATTATTTAGTCAATATTCATTGACGCCCATATGATCTTACTGCACACTAAAATTGTAAAAATATTGTTAACGGCAGTTAGCAGCGTGCTAATCCAAGCTCTGATATAAGCTCTAATATAAGTTCTGATGTAAGCGCAAGTGTAAGTAAGAAAACTGCAGGTTGGGAACTTGTAGCTTCGAAAGCTCGAAAGCACGAGAGCTAGAGAGTTGAAGAGTTCAAAGCTTGAGAAACAACAAGCACGCTTTATGTATTTTGAGTCAATAGCAAGCGGTCACTGGTTCACTTGCGAATGATCGCTGCGTTTACCTTACCGAGTTCGCTCTACTTTGTTCGCTATGCGGCGTTCTTTAGGGTAAAACCTCACTGCCCAAACAATACACTCGCTCGTTTTTATAATAATAACGTTGTTAAAAAGGCAGGGACTATGATTCTAAATCACCTCATCGGCATCTACACTCATCCAAGAGAAGAGTGGCAGACAATTGATACTAAACACGAAAACTATTTTTACGCGCTTACCCATATTGCATTTATTGCACTTATTCCTTCTGTTGTTGCTTATTATTCTAGCGCTCATACAGGCTGGAGTATTGGTGCAGGCGACGTTATAAGACTTAGTGAAAACAGCGCTATTATGATGGGCATAGGCATGTACTTCGGTTTAATCGCTGGGGTGGTTGCGCTTGCGCTTTTAATTCATGAGCTTGCAAAAGCGTTTGACAGCTCGCCTACCTACACACAATCACTCGAGCTTGCCGCCTACACAGCTACTCCCCTATTTATGGTGGGCTTAGCTGGTCTTTACCCTGAATTATGGGTGGTGATGACGGCACTGTTAGTGGGCATTAGCTACTCGGTTTATTTGCTCTACTCTGGTGTTCCTATTCTTATGCATATGCATGAAGACAAAGGCTTTATCTACTCAAGCTCGGTGGTTACTTGCGGCCTTGTGTTGCTGGTAATATTAATGACTGGCTCGGTGTTAGTGTGGGGATTATCAGGCGGGCCTGTTTTTATTCACTAACATGGTGATGTTAACGGGTTTGACGTTATCGTATTAGCAATAAACACAAAAATGCCGCTTTAAAAGCGGCATTTTTAATGGTTTCTTTTCAAGAGTGTCATCTCTGCACACTGACCTTAGCAATAGTGAGCACAATGGCCTTAGCAATAGTAAGTACATTAGTGTTCAAAACAGCATTCACGAGAGTATGCGTACGTGCATCAACTAGTTAGAATCCATGTTATGAACATCTAAATTACTGAGCTCAGCCTGCATGGTCGGCGCTTGGTTCGATTTTTCACCACGAGACATATCAATTCGCTCTAAATATTCTTGGTCTATGTCTGCGGTAATATAGTTTCCGTCAAACACTGATGTTTCAAAACGCTGAATACTTTCGTTTTCTTCACGAACTGCTTCTACTAGGTCTGAAATGTCTTGGAAGATAAGACCATCTGCCTGAATTAAGTCTGCTATTTGATCAATCTCACGACCATAGGCAATGAGCTCGTTAGCGGATGGCATATCTATGCCATACACATTGGGAAAACGTATTTCAGGTGCTGCTGAAGCGAAGTAAACCTTTTTGGCTCCCGACTCTCTTGCCATTTCGATAATCTGACCTGACGTAGTACCGCGAACAATAGAATCATCTACTAGCAGTACACTCTTACCTTTAAACTCAGACGAAATCGCATTTAGCTTTCGGCGAACCGACTTTTTACGCAGCGTCTGGCCCGGCATAATAAAGGTGCGGCCAATGTAGCGGTTTTTCACAAAACCCTGCCTGTAAGGTAAATCGAGCGTATTGGCTATTTGCAGCGCTACGTCCATAGACGTTTCAGGAATTGGAATAACCACATCAATATCTAAGTCAGACCATTCACGCTTAATCTTTTCACCGAGCTTTCTACCCATATTGACACGTGATGCATACACTGAGATGCCGTCGATAAAGCTATCGGGGCGGGCAAAGTATACAAATTCAAAAATACAGGGCGAGGTAATTGGGTTTTCAGAGCACTGGCGAGTATGCAACTGGCCTTCTTCGGTGATAAATACTGCTTCACCTGGCGCAACATCGCGAACAAACTGAAAGCCTACTGCATCAATAGCAACACTTTCTGAGGCAACCATCCACTCTTCACCCACTTCAGTCATGCGCTTACCTAGCGCAAGTGGGCGAATGCCGTGAGGGTCGCGAAAAGCAACAATACCTTGGCCGATGATGGCTGCAACCACCGCATACGCACCGCGAATTTTCTTATGTACCTTTGTGACCACTTCAAAAATGTGCTCGGCACTTACGCTTAAGCCTGCAACTTGTTGTAGCTCATGGGCTAAGATATTAAGCAGTAATTCAGAATCAGATGTCGTGTTGATATGGCGACGAGCAATGCGGAATACTTCCTGCTGAAGGTCGTGGGCATTGGTTAAGTTACCGTTGTGAGCAAACGCTATACCAAACGGTGAGTTAACATAGAAAGGCTGTGCCTCTGCTGAACTTGATGTTCCCGCTGTTGGGTATCTAACATGCCCAATCCCCATATTGCCCGTTAAACGCTTCATATGGCGGGTGTGGAAAACGTCTCGCACCAAGCCATTGGCCTTGCGCAAGTTAAACATATTCTGATCGATAGTCATTATACCTGCAGCATCCTGCCCGCGGTGCTGAATAACCGTCAAACCGTCATAAAGAGACTGAGCTACGGGGGTTTTACCAACTATTCCGACAATACCACACATGTGCGTTACCTATTTTAAACGGGATTTAAGAAACTGGATGAGCCTTTCACATACGTGAAAAACCACTCAATAATGACACCAAACTCAGGAATAAGTACCGACGCCTGCCACCACAACGCGGTTGCAGCACCTGTAAAGGTATCCATAAAAAAGAGTAAAGCGCTAACAATGAGAACACCGCGCAATGCGCCAAAAACAATGCCTAATGCACGGTCGGTGCCTGATAAGCCTGTGGCTTGAACTAGTTGGCTAAACACATAGTTAACCATGCCACCTAGTATAAGTGTAGAGACAAATAATGCCGCGATAGCTGCGCCATTTTTAATGTAAGGATCGTCTATGGCAGTAAAGTAAATAGCAAGGTCGGCATAAAAATTACTGGAAATGAAGAGTGCAGAAAACCACACCACAAGGGAAATGGCCTCTTTAACAAATCCTCTAATAAGGCTTATTAAGGTCGATACCGCAATGATACCCAATATGGAGAAGTCAACCCAGTTCATTGTCTCTTTATTGCGTTGATGTTGCCTAACTTATGCTAGACAAACTGCCGTTGGCGAGATGGCGCGCATTCTAACAGAAGCCAAAAATATTACTAGTCTGTAGTAAACAGTCTGTAACAAATTAGCTCCTCCATTAGGATAAAAACGCGCCTTTAATTTTTCAGGTTACTCTACTTTGAAGGTTGTGACCTTGCCTTTAAGCTTAGTAAGTTCCTTTAAATGCGGCAGTGCCGACTCAAGCTTTTGTTTGTCTAAATCTGGCCCGACAAAAACTTTGTTCAGTAACCCTGAGCTGGTTTGGATTTTTCGGCTAAACGCTCGATAACCAGCGCGCTCAAGCTTCGCCAGTAAGCTTTTTACATTTTTTTCGTGTCTGAAGCTTCCCAGCTGAATGACCCACCCTGCATCCTCTTCAGCTAGGTCATTGCTAGCTTCTATTACGGTTTGGCTGGCAAGCTCATCTTTGGGCTCAGGAGAAGTTGAAGGCGTTTGCGTGTCATCGCTTGCTTGCAATTTGCTGGCCTGCAGCTCGGCTTTCTCTTGAGATTCGTATACATCGTCAAGCGCTTCAGCCTCTTCAACTTCTACTTCTGGCACGGCGGCTCGTGCAACGCGTTCAGAGGGAAATGGCTCGGGCTCTACTATTGGCTTTATCGGTGGGTTTGCAGGCACGGAAGCGAAAGGTTCTCGGTTCGTCTGTTTTTTGCCATCGAGAAAGTCAGGTAAAAAAATAACGGCAAGGGCCACTATGATAATGGTTCCTACCAATCTATTCTTTAATGCCGATGTCACTGCTGTCTCCTGCTTGAATGACTGCGCCCGTTCCCTTAAAAATTGAAAGGGCGAATTCGCGATTTATTGGCTTTGCTTTACAAGCACATCAGCCACGGTAACAAATGATCCAAACACTAATATAAGCTCATTTGCCTGATAATCTGCAAGTGCACTTTCATAAGCTAGGGTAACATTGTCGTATGTGGCTATATTCTCTATGGTTGTGCCGGCATTCACAAGGGCATTTTTAAGAACTTGCGCTTCACATCCCCTAAAACCTTGAGTACTTGCTACATACCAAGAAGCATTAAGTGACGATAAGGGTGCCAGCGTTTCAGCGATTGATTTGTCTTTCAGCATGCCTACCACAACGCGATATTTATCAACTTTATATCGAGATAGCCACTCTTGCATTGACGCTGTGGCTTGAGGGTTATGCGCTACATCTACCACCACAAGAGGTTGCTCGCTTATTTGCTGCTGACGCCCCGGCATGGTTGTGCTGCGTATAATGGTATTTAGCGCGGCTTCTTCGGGTAATAAATCAAGCATTTCTAGGGCCGCTAATGCTGTGCTGGCATTTTGGAGCGGAATATTCGGGTAAGGAAGCGCTGTGAAGGTATGCTCTTGCCCCTTCCAATGCCATTCACTATGATCAGCTTCTACAGCAGCGGTGAAATCTTTTGTCGCCCAGCGAGCGTTAACCTGTAGCTCGTCGACAACGTCATAAAGAGATGACGGTGGGAACAAATCCCCAATAACAGCATTGCCGTTTAACCGCATTATGCCGGCTTTCTCACGCGCTATTTTTTCACGCGTATTGCCAAGCCAATCTTGGTGGTCGAGGTCAATGGTAGTAATCACAGCTAAATCGGGGTCGATAATATTTGTGGCGTCTAGCCGTCCACCTAAGCCTACTTCTAATATGGCGATATCCACCTGCCAGTCTTGCATCATTTTCATTGCTGCAAGGGTGCTAAATTCGAAATAGGTGAGCGTTATGTCACCCCGAGCACTTTCTATAAATTCAAACGCATCGACAAAGGCTTGCTGTTGGGCAAGTTCACCATTAATTCGAACGCGCTCGCAATAATCAATAAGGTGGGGAGAACTGTACACTGCTACCGTTTTTCCCTGCGACAGCAACGACTGTTCAAGAAGGCGGCATGTTGTGCCCTTGCCATTGGTGCCGGCAACGGTAATGACAAGTGATTCACTGAGGTTAAGCAACATGGCGTTTGCCACGTCCTTCACTCTTTCTAACCCCATATCAATGGCGCTAGGATGAATTGATTCTAGGTAGGATAGCCATTGGCCCAGGCTTTTTTTATCAACAGATGATGTTTGCTCTAAGCCAATGTTTTTATTGTTTTCGTTATTCACTAATTTTTGTAATGCAACTTGGTCAACAAGCCGTGTAATTTATCACGCATATCTCTGCGGTCAACAATCATATCGATTGCGCCTTTTTCCACAAGAAATTCACTGCGCTGAAACCCTTCAGGAAGTTTTTCACGAACGGTTTGTTCAATAACGCGAGGCCCCGCAAAACCAATTAAGGCTTTAGGCTCAGCAACGTTAATGTCACCTAGCATGGCTAAACTTGCAGACACACCGCCCATTGTTGGGTCAGTAAGTACTGATATATAAGGCAGACCTTTCTTGCTCATTTTGGCCAGTGCAGCAGAGGTTTTCGCCATTTGCATTAACGACATAAGGGCTTCTTGCATACGCGCACCGCCACTGGCAGAAAAACAAATAAGTGGCGTATTGTTTTCAAGGCATGCATTCACTGCAGCAACAAAACGCGCACCAACTACTGAGGCCATTGAGCCGCCCATAAAGGCAAATTCAAAACACGCCACCACAACAGGCATGCCTTTCACTTTTCCTTGCATAACCACTAGCGCGTCTTTTTCATTGGTCGACTTTTGCGCCGCGGCAATACGATCTTTATAACGCTTAGAGTCTTTAAACTTTAATAAGTCTTGAGGCTCGTGCTGGGCACCAAGCTCTACGCGATCGCCTTCGTCTAAAAACGCATCAATACGACGGCGGGCAGTTATGCGCATGTGATGGTCGCACTTAGGACAGACTTCTAGTAATTTTTCTAATTCAGTTTTGTACAATACTGCCTGACAAGAGCCACACTTTGTCCAAATTCCTTCAGGTACATTGCCCTTTGTTGAAGTTTGTGTGCGTGGAAGTATTTTTTGAATCCAGCTCATGGAAATTGAATCCTTTGTTTTGATTGCCGGTATTTGTTTTTAATCTTGAGTACCAGCAATGCATTAATTTATGTCTTTGACAGCGTTACAAGAAAAAATGCGTAACCTGAAAAAGCAGCTATCTAATATAGCGCGCTATTAGACCACAATACAACGAAATGGAAAAAACAAAACTGGTCTAAGAAGTTAGCTCGGACCAGTTTTGATTGTGTGATAGCTGTGTTTAAGCACTAGGCTTTGACGCTAGCTTTGTGGCAAGAATAATGGACCAAGCGGCCCTTTAGGAAGCCCGTGCTCATCAGGATAAATCACATCAACAAGATAAAGACCGTTTGGCTTTGCCGTAGAAGCTGCCTTGCTTCTGTCTTTTAGGGCCAGTAATTCCGAAATCCATTCTACGGGTTGCTCTCCCGCACCAATTTCAACCAGCGAGCCCGTAATGTTGCGCACCATGTGATGTAGAAATGCATTGGCTTTAATATCAATAACAACGTAGCGCCCTTGTCGATAAACGTCCACATTCGTCACATTTCGAAAAGGGGTTTTGCTTTGACAAAGAGAGGCTCTAAAAGAAGTAAAATCTTGCTCGCCGAGTAACACTTGAGCAGCCTCGTGCATTTTCGCAGCATCTAAGGGCTTGTGAACATGAGTGACACCGTGATTGAGTATCGCTGGTCGCATTTTACTGTTGTGAATAATGTATCTGTAGCGGCGATGAGTAGCAGAGAAACGCGCATGAAAATTATCATCGACATCTTGTGCCCAAGTTACGGCGATGGAGTCTGGCAAGTTGGCGTTAACACCAAGAGTCCAGGCACGTTCAGCGCGATGAGTATCGCAGTCGAAATGAACCACTTGCCCTGTGGCGTGGACACCAGCATCGGTTCTACCTGCACATTGAACTTGAATTGGCTGATTAGCTACTTTTGATAACGCTTTTTCAAGATACTCTTGAACACTTGGCACTTCTCGTTGGCGTTGCCAACCAAAAACAGAAGCACCGTCGTATTCAATCCCTAAGGCAATTCGCCCCATGATTCTGCTACCTCTTAACTAAAAGCCGCCAAGTGTAGTCATATGGCACTTAACATGCAATATGTGGCAGATAAGATGAAAGATAAGATGACAGATAAGATGGCAATTACCATGCAAGCTAAACATGCAAATAATCGGATTAATCGATGGACTTCAAGATAGTATCAGCTTCCTGTTTTTGTTCTTCACTTCCCTCACGCATAACTTCTTCGAGAAGCTCCTTTGCAGCATCAACATCTTCCATTTCGAGATACGCACGCGCTAAATCTAGATTCGCATTTTGGCCCGCGTCTTTATCAATATCGATAACGGAGTCGGTATCGTTAACGCCTGTAAAGTCGGACAAACTAACGTCTAAATCAAGAGGCTGACTATCAGGATCGTTAAACGTTGTATCATCGCCGTCATCCATTAGCGCCTCAACATCTAAGAAATCTTCAGCGCCGTTGCTATCGCCACCCATCTCAACGGACGGCACATCGTTAAGTAAGGCTTCTAAATCAAGGTCTGGATTATCTAACTTTAACTCTTCTTTACTTTCCTGCTCTAGCTCCTCTTGCGAAAAAGCGTCTTGTGAAGAAGCTTCTTGCGCCTCTTCCGAGCTATCATTTCCGTCAACATCATCGACGTCAATATCAGGCAATGATAGATCATCCGGCTCGCTGTCATCATCGTCTGGTTCAAATGCATCGTCTAACTCAAATGCATCATCCTCGTGATCTGAAGCGTCATCATCTAGCTCAAAGGTATCGTCATCTTCTGCCGGCTCTGCCTCTGAATCTGGCTGGCTCTGTGATTCTTGTGTTGCATCACCAAATTGTTCACTGTCTTGCAGAGTGTTTGAATCTGCTGGTGTATCTGCCTCTAAGCTTTCAAGTAACTCGTCAAACTCGGCACTATCTAACTCATCGAAAATCTCTTCATCTTCAATATCGTCATCACTTTCACCAGACAGCCAATCATCAAGACCAGGTACATCGCCCAGCTCGTTAATATCGTCATCACTTTTTTCTGAATCAGCCGAGTCGCTTACTTGCTCTTGTTGTTCAGGTTCTTGCTGAAGTTCAGACTCTCTATTTTTGTTTGGTTCTTCGCCGTCAATTTCTTGCTCTAGAGAAAAAGCGTCTACGTCATCGAATGCATCATCGAGAATGCTATCGTCATAGTCATTTTCGTCTTGCTCTTCTGAAGAATCCGATTCCGATGCCTCAGGTTCAGCAGATTCACTCTCTGTTGAATCTGGCTCTGCGTCTCCAAATGATGGAATATCATCCATCATGTCTTTTTCAAAGTCGTTTAACGCATCATCTAATGGGTCTGCTGAAGGTTCTTGTTTAGCTGAGGGCTCCTCTTCCGCTAAAAGCTCCTCTTCCGCTGAAGGCTCTTGTTTAGCTGAGGGCTCTTTTTCCGCTAAAGGCTCTTGTTTAGCTGAGGGCTCTTCTTCCGCTAAAGGCTCCTCTTCTGCTGAAGGCTCTTCTTCATCTTCCGGAGGTAATTCTTCATTGACTTCTTCAGGCGCATCAGGTTCCGCTGTTTCATCATTGGATGAATCGTCTTCCGCAGAGGTTTTTTCTTCCGCTGAAGGCTCTTCTTCTGCTGAAGGCTCCACTGCATCTGAAGGCTCCTCTTCCGCTGAAGGCTCCTCTTCCGCTAAAGGCTCTTCTTCATCTTCCGGAGGTAATTCTTCACTGACTTCTTCAGACGCATCAGGCTCCGCTGTTTCATCATTGGATGAATCTTCTTCCGCAGAGGTTTTTTCTTCCGCTGAAGGCTTCTCTTCCGCTGAAGGCTTCTCTTCCGCTGAAGGCTCTTCTTCTGCTGAAGGCTCTTCTTCTGCTGAAGGCTCCACTGCATCTGAAGGCTCCTCTTCCGCTGAAGGCTCCTCTTCCGCTAAAGGCTCCTCTTCCGCTAAAGGCTCCTCTTCCGCTAAAGGCTCCTCTTCATCTTCCGGTGGTAATTCTTCACTGACTTCTTCGAACGCATCAGGTTCCGCTGTTTCATCATTGGATGAATCTTCTTCCGCAGAGGTTTTTTCTTCAGCTGAAGGCTCTTCCTCCGCTGAAGGCTCTTCTTCAACTTCCGGAGGTAATTCTTCACTGACTTCTTCAGACGCATCAGGCTCCGCTGTTTCATCATTGGATGAATCTTCTTCCGCAGAGGTTTTTTCTTCCGCTGAAGGCTCCTCTTCTGCTGACGGCTCCTCTTCCGCTGAAGGCTCCTCTTCATCTTCCGGAGGTAATTCTTCACTGACTTCTTCGGACGCATCAGGCTCCGCTGTTTCACCATTGGATGAATCTTCTTCCGCAGAGGTTTTTTCTTCCGCTGAAGGCTCCTCTTCCGCTGAAGGCTCCTCTTCCGCTAAAGGCTCCTCTTCTGCTGAGGGCTCTTCTTCTGCTGAGGGCTCTTCTTCCGCTGAAGGCTCCTCTTCCGCTAAAGGCTCCTCTTCTGCTGAGGGCTCTTCTTCCGCTGAAGGCTCTTCTTCCGCTGAAGGCTCTTCCGCATCATCGAAGTCAGTGGTTTCTGATTCCAATTCTGCAAGCAATTCATCAGTTAAAGGATCGCTGACTTCTTGTTCAAAGGCCGCGTCTCCATCGTCTGGGTTGGCAAGGTCTTGTTCGCCATCAACGTCATCATCAGTCTCATCACTTTCATCGCTTTCTACAATGTCTTCTGCGTTTTCTGCTTCTGGCTCAAGTTCTGCCTCTAGTTCAGCTAATAAGTCGTCGGAAAGGGAGTCATTAAAGTCGTCTTCTTGCTGGGCGGCGTCTTCAGGTTGCTCGTCTGCTGATTCTTCATTTGCGGGAGCATCGTCTGTAGACTCATCCTCATCAGGCATTTCGCTTTGCAGCTCGGCAATTAGCTCATCTGACAAGGGATCTGAGAAATCGTCAGCGTTTTCTATATCGTCGCTTTCAATTTCATCATCTAACATTTCATCTAGGCCGTCAGTGATGGAATCGAAGTTTTGTATTGATTGAGGCGAAGGTGCTGCCGAAGTGATCTCTTCTTCTAATTCATCTTCGTCAACGTCTTCATCGTCATCAAGGCCGCCCATCATTTCAATTTGCTCAATTTCATTGAGTAAATCGTCGGTAATCTTGTTTATTTCTTTGTCTTGTTGATGTATCTCGTCGTCGAGTTTCTCGAGCATTTCTTCATCAATAAGATCATCTTTGCTGTCTAATTCGTCAGTCAGTGCGGTGTCCGGCTCGTTTTCTTCTAGCAGATCGTCAATGCTGATTTCGGGCTTTTCGTCTTCATCGTCAACAGTAGGTAGTGACGCCGTTTCTGTAGCGCTGTCTAATAAATCATCAATATCGTCTTGCGATGCGTCGCCACCACTATTCTCAAGCAGCGCATCTATATCATCCACGTCCACATCTTCGTTCGCGGATGAGTCGTCTTCGCCGAACTGGTCTAATATATCGTCGGGGTCTACTTCTTCTGATGAGTCTTTACCTGAAGAATCCTCCTCTGATGAGGCTTGGCTTTGTACATCATCTAACAAATCGTCAATATCAAAATCATCGTCTGAAGCGGATGTGTCTTCTTCAGTTTCAGCATTGCCTTTATCATCAGAGCTATCTTTATCGTCAGAGTCGTCCTCACTGTCGCTGCTTTCATCAAACAGATCGTCGTCTTCAGATAAATCGATGCCGTCTAAATCGCCTGCTTCGTTTTCATTGAGCACTTTGTCAGACAAATCATCGTCGTCGAATAAACTGTCTAACTCGCTCTGGTCGAGCTCATCATCACCCGCTTCGAATAAGTCGTCTGTATCATCATCTGGTACCAACAAATCGTCTTCTAGGTCGGCAAAGTTTTCAAGCTCGTCGTCTAAGCTTTCTTCAAGGTCTGATGTTAAAACGTCATCGAGCAAGTCGTCGTCGTTAAACAAATCGTCGTCAGTGAGTTCGTTATTATCATCTAAATCAGGCGCTAGCGCGCTTGATAGGTCGCCTAAATCGCTGTCTGGAACCGGTACATCATCATCGTCGCTCAATGCATTAGATGGCGCTGCTGGCGCCTCTTCAGGCTTGCTGTTGCGCTTGAGCAACCATGTAATCAGGCCACCAACCAACAGCAAAGACAGCACTGCTGAGCCTATTAGCAAGCTAATTGGGCTCATTAATTTGTTTAAAATAGAGTCTTGTTTTTCTGCGGCTCTTTCTGCCTGCTCTGCTCTTATCATATCAAGCAGTTCTTGCTGCAGTGCCACCTGCATATCAAGCTGTTCTTTTACGTCGCCCTCTACTTGCCCTCTTAGCGATTCAAGCTCACCATTTACCGCTTCAACGCGCTCATATAGCTTTCTGTTTTCGTTCAATATTTCTTGAACATTGTCGAGTGACGCTGCGAACTGCATACGCAATTCGTCAAACTGTCGAGTCTGCTCTGCATCTAAGCGAGTAATTTTTTTCTCAATGTCGGTTTGCGTTTGTGAAAGGTCGTTTTGATTAACAAGCGGAGAGGACGGCTTGATATTTTTGACACTGCTGCCTGGCTTATTGAGGGCTTCAGCAAATTCACGCTCGTCTTGCTCGGCACGCAATTGCGCTTGCTCTTTGCTGATGCGGGCAATGTATCGCTCTGAAGGAAGTTTGAGCGTTGCGCCATTAACTAGCAGGTTGAGGTTACCGTTTTCAAATGCATCGGGGTTCAGCTCGTAAATAGCTGTCATAACCTGATACACGCTGAGATTATTGTTCTGTCTGTAGCGCTCGGCTATGCGCCAAAGCGTATCGCTAGAGTCGATGGGGCCGTACTCAAGACCAGAGAATTGATCGCTAGCGTCTTTTGGTCCTTTCAATAAGGTCGCTGTTTCTTGCGCATTTACTGAAGATATAGGGGCAAACAAACAAAATGTAAGTAAAAGTAAGCCCGTCAAATGCAATTTCATAGCAGTCCTATATGCCCTCAAGCGTCTTTACCACCCTTTTAGGTTGATGGATTTTTGCGCCAGCTTATTCCAAATAAAACGTGCTGGCTTTTATTTTTATTTTCAATTTCGTGTCGTCATTCATAGTGAATGGCGATGTACACATTGCCTTGACCATCCGCCTAATACAAAAAAGGTCGAATGGCTTTGCTAAGTGTCTGACTGAATACCAATTTTCGCAAGTTTAAATGCCCAATCTTTAGACTATAAACCAGTTAACCAGGGCAATCTAGTGAGCGGTGCCGTTTTAGTGCCATTTTCACTCAATGCGTACTAAGTGCCCTTTCCTAACCTAATTGTTCGAAACCACTCGTTTGTCACATGCTGGTTTGAAACAATCTGTATCACGAGTAACGTGTAATTATCATAGTGTCATATCGGCAAGTAGTGAAAAATGTTTATTATTTACTTACCGATACAACAACCTATCTAGGGATTACCCTTATCTAGCGATTACGCGGCCACCCCAGTACTGTGATGCTGCTGTGCTGCTACTGTAATAGCACTATGCTGTTACATATAGTCGCGAATGAGCGTTTCTGCTATTTGAATACTGTTAGTTGCAGCACCTTTTCGAATGTTATCCGACACTACCCAAAGGTTTAGGCCGCAAGGGTGCGTAATATCATTTCTTACGCGGCCCACATGCACCATATCATTCCCGCTGGCACTGCTTACCTGAGTTGGAAACTGCTCTGCACTTTCATACAGGGTTACGCCTGGTGCATCCGCAAGCAACTGCTTAACTTGCTCTGCATCAATGGGGGAATGCGTTTCTAAGTGAATAGCTTCGGCGTGACCATAAAACACAGGCACGCGCACTGCTGTGGCGTTCACCAAAATGCTATTGTCGCCCATTATTTTCTGAGTTTCCCACACCATTTTCATTTCTTCTTTGGTGTAATCGTTATCTTGAAATGCATCAATTTGAGGAATGGCGTTAAACGCTATTTGACGACTAAAGGCATCGGGTTTTACTTCACGGGCATTCAAAAGACCAGCAGTTTGCTTTGCTAGCTCTTCCATAGCGTCTTTACCTGCGCCAGATACCGATTGATACGTACATACGTTAATGCGTGATATGCCCACTGCGTCTTGGATAGGCTTCAACGCTACCATCATTTGAATAGTGGAGCAGTTAGGATTAGCAATAATATTGCGATTGCGAAAATCGGCGAGTGCGTGTGCATTTACCTCTGGAACCACTAATGGAATATCGGGGTCGTATCTAAACTCGGAGGTGTTGTCGATAACAATACAGCCTTCTTCCGCCGCTAGCGGCGCAAATTTAGCGGAGATACTGCCACCTGCAGAGAAAAAACCAAATTGAACACGCGACCAATCGAACTCATCAGCATCTTCAACTTCAATATCTTCGCCTTTAAATGAAACCGTGCTGCCTGCAGAGCGTTTACTGGCTAAAGGGTATAAACGGTTAATGGGAAAGCCGCGCTCTTCCAATAACTCAATCATCGTTTGCCCAACTAAACCTGTTGCGCCAAGAACTGCAACGTCAAACGCTTGCGACATAATGTTTTCTTCTCCTAAGTGTTAGTAAACGCACTACGCGCTTAGCTAATGGGGTATTTAAAATATTGATATAACGCCATCTTCACTCGCATTACTGCCAGTTAGGCACAGCAATCAGCAAGTGATTGGCACTCAATTCGAATTATAAATTACTGCGCTTGCTCACGCTGTACCGAAAACCCTAGGTTCTTAAGGGTTTTCGCAATTTCTTCACTGGTATTATGCGGCACCACTAATGTGTGTGCACTGCACTCTCTTCGTACCCGATAGTGCTTGCGCAATGCCGCAAACTGCGAGGCCACACTCTCAATAGAGGCATGGGCGTCAGCGCTTTCTATTTGTTTAATTGACTGCCTCATTGTTATATCGTCAACGGCGACATCGTAAATTCGGTGAAACACATCTATTAAATCATCTACGGATAATCGCGTTTGTGTCGGGTGTTGCAAAAATACCTTGATAGGCGGAATTGACTCTAAAAAGTCAGACAACGCTTTGGTCGCTTTTTGGCTGGTGCGGTGGCAAATTTGCTCATATATCATTTGTGTGCCGCGCACTTTACCCTCAACAGAATGACCCGCTATATGAGGCGTGACAAACCAGCAGTGGTCGAAAAGACGGGTATCGATCGCCGGCTCATTATCAAAAACATCGAGTACCACGGTAGGCGCGTTTGGTGACGTTAAACGAGCGTGCAAAGCGAGTTCGTCTATAACTTCGCCGCGACAGGCATTGATGAGTAACTGATGATCATTAAGTTGGCTTAGCAATGCACTATCAATTAATTTACCCGTTGGATGAGGACCACCGCGTACAAACGGTACGTGCAGTGTAATCACATCGCAACGTGCAATGTCATCCATTTCTACAAACGCTCTTTTATCTCCTGCTTCTTGAAGCGGCGGATCGCACAGCACATAGCTAACACCTACAGCGTCAAGCAATACAGACAGCGCAGTACCCACGTTACCCGCACCCACAATACCTACCGTTGCCGAGTATAAATCCAGCTTTTTACTTTTTTGGGCGTGCAGCAGAACGCTTAGTACATACTCGGCCACCGCAACGGCGTTACATCCGGCGGCTGAACTGTGCGCTATATTGTTAGCGTTTAAATAGGCCTTATCAATGTGATTGGTTCCAGCGGTGGCGGTAGTGACAAACTGAAGTCTGTTTGCATATTTAAGCAGCTCAGGCGTTACCTTTGTGGTAGAGCGAAGGGCTAAAATATCGATATCTGCAAGGTCGCTTGCCACTAAATTTTGCCATGCGTAAGTGATTACCTCACCTACGTTGTCAAGGTAACTCGCGCCAAATGGGATAGTGTCTTCAAGAAGTATTTTCATGACCACAAGTTTACCCCAAAATAGGGCGATAGTAACCCAATTAGACGGGTAAACTTGTGCTCTCGCTTAGCACTGCGTGCGCCAAGCGTTTTTTTAATCGAACATTTTTCTTCAAGCTTGCTTTAATCAGAAAAACGGTGTTTTTTGTGCTTCTTTATTTAGGCATCAAAGCCTGGGAAACGTCTCTCTACTCTGCGCTTTATACCAGGCCATGCCAACGAACCACCAGCCTGTTTAGTGACTTGGGCTGCTTGGGCTCTAATACCCTGCAGTATTGCAGAGTGGATAGGAATAAGCTTTTGGCCTGTGGCCTGGGCTTTTAACTGAATTTCGCATGCTCGCTGCATAATAAACATAAATAGGAATGCGTCTGCGATAGTATCTGCACAGGTAAGCAAACCATGATTTCGCAAAATCATAAATTGGGTATCGCCCAAATCTCTCACCAAGCGTGCTTTTTCATCGGGGTTTAAGGCAACGCCTTCATAGGAATGATAAGACAGCGACGCCAGCGGAAATAGCGATTGCTGCGAATAGGCCTGAAGCCCGTCTTCGAGTACTGATACTGCAACGCCCTCTGTAGTGTGAAGGTGCATGACGCATTTTGCATCATCGCGGGCTTCGTGCACTGCACTGTGAATGGTAAACCCTGCAGGATTAATGTCGTACTCACTGTCCATCACTTTATTGCCGTGAAGGTCTACTTTTACCAAGCTAGATGCCGTTACCTCGTCGAACATCATTCCATATGGATTAATAAGAAAATGATGTTCTGGCCCGGGCACCCGAGCAGATATGTGAGTAAAAATAAGGTCATCCCAGCCGTACATGGCCACAGCCCGATAACATGCGGCTAAATCTACACGGGTCTGCCACTCTTCTTCGCTCACCTGAGACTTTACAGAATCACTCATAACTTACCTCAAATCGTGTTGTAATTTTTTGCTACCTTACCGCTGAAAACAGGTATAGACTGTCGTTACAACGACATTGTAATAATTTTGTTAAATGGAACATTTTAAACCTGTACTAATAAGCTCTTCTTGGTTTTCTTCACTACCTGAATATTTGCAAAATGAGCTACTAGGCAAAGTGCGACTTAAGCACTTTAAAGCCGGTCAACAGCTACACGCTAAAGGCGAGGACGGCGTTGGTTTTTACGGAATATGCGAAGGTCGACTACGTGTGACCACGATTGGCGTAGATGGCAGTGAGATGCTGCTTGCGCTTTTGGGCCCAGGAACCTGGTTTGGCGAAATTTCTATGTTCGACAACCTTCCCCGCACCCACGATAATTTTTGCGAAACCGACAGTACTATTGCCGTTATCCCTAAAAATGCGTTTAACGAACTGCTGAAAAAATTTCCAGAACTGTACCCTTATTTCGCCACGCTGCTTTGCGCTAGGGTAAGAAGTGCCTTTCAGTTTATCGATGCAAGTACTGGGCTGAGTTTAAAGCATCAATTGGTAAAGCGACTGTTAATGTTAACCACCAGTTACGGGCAACACGTCCCTGAAAACAGCGCCATTACATTAACACTATCACAAGAGTCACTGGCGCAAATGATAAACAGCTGTCGGCAAACCGTGAATCGGCTGTTAGGTGAGCTTCAACAAGAAGGGCTCGTTTTACTACACTACGGTAAGATAACTATCCCCAACCCCGACAAACTGTTTCACGACTACAGGTTTAGGTAGTCGCAAAATAACGCGGTTATTTATGGTAGATAAAAAACGGTATGTAAAAAATGGTGCATAAAAAATCCCCCAAGACCGATTAGGCTCGTTGGGGGATTTTTTATGGTGTCTGAATTACAACATTGCTTTTAATAAAAGCACTAACAGAAGTGACGGCATTAGCGGTTGTAGCGCTGCATAACTAAGGTTGCATTTGTGCCGCCAAAGCCGAAGCTGTTAGACATCACTGTGTTTAGCTGAGCGTCTCTTGCCTCAGTGACAATATCAAGGCCTTTGGCTGCGTTATCTAACGTGTCGATATTGATTGACGGCGCGATGAAGTTGTTTTGCATCATAAGCAGGCTGTAAATAGCTTCGTTGACGCCAGCAGCACCCAGCGCATGGCCAGTAAGCGATTTCGTTGCACTGATGGGCACGCCCGATGAGCCAAACACTTCCTGAATAGCCGCTAACTCTTTTACATCACCAACAGGCGTTGATGTGCCGTGAGTGTTTAGGTAGTCAATTGGGCCTTCAACGTTCTGCATCGCCATTTTCATACAGCGAATAGCGCCTTCACCAGAAGGGGCTACCATGTCGAAGCCGTCTGAGGTAGCGCCGTAACCGGTGACTTCGCCGTAAATTGTCGCGCCACGAGCGAGAGCGTGCTCAAGCTCTTCAACTACAACCATACCGCCGCCACCAGAGCTTACAAAGCCATCTCGTGCTGCATCGTAGGTACGAGAGGCTACCGATGGGTTGTCGTTGTACTTTGAGCTTAGTGCGCCCATAGCGTCGAACTGACTTGATAGCGACCAATGAAGCTCTTCACCGCCACCGGCAAACACCACATCTTGTTTACCAAGCTGAATAAGCTCTAGGGCGTTACCAATACAGTGTGCACTTGTGGCACAAGCTGAGGCGATTGAATAGTTAACACCGCGAATTTTAAACGGTGTGGCTAAACATGCAGACACTGTAGACGCCATGCATCGTGGAACCATATATGGCCCTACTCGCTTAACCCCTTTTTCGCGAAGAATATCGGCAGATAGCACTTGGTTTTCAGAAGACGCACCGCCAGAGCCGGCAATAATACCTGTGCGATCATTTGAAATATCACTTTCTTCAAGGCCAGAATCTGCAATAGCCTGCTGCATGGCAACATACGCGTATGCAGCCGCATCCCCCATGAAGCGCAAGGCTTTGCGGTCGATGTGCTCTTTTAAGTCAATATCAAGATTACCCCACACCTGACTGCGCAGGCCCATCTCGGCGAACTGCTCTGAAAATGTGATCCCAGACTTACCTGCTATTAATGATGCAAGTACGTCCTCTTTATTTACGCCGATGCTCGATACAATACCAAGACCGGTGATAACTGCTCTTCTCATAGTTTACCCTTTGCGTTGATGCGGCATATGTTAACGATTTTATGAGATAAAGTGGTCTGCTTTGCACTTCAACACAAAACCCTTTTTTGTGAACACCTGTAACGGTTAAATCCAATCCCCGCACCTTGATTGTTAATGCGTTACTTCTATCGGTAACGCTGTCGCTGTGTAAACAGCTTGTCCTTAAGGTAGCATGAAACTTTGGCTTAGAATATCGCACTGCCTCGACGTTGGAAGAAAATGAAAAAGCTTTCATTAATGCTTTTATACAAGCTGCACATCACAATTTGTTCAACAATGGCTAACGCGCTTTAGATAAATTAAAAACTTTTACGGTAAAGTTTTTTGAGGCCTTGTAGAATATAGCACTGGCAAGTGACGCCATTATGACACGCGGAAACACAACAAATACATAGCTTAAAAAGAGGTTAGATAGGTAGTGAAGTCTAAACATGCGCAAGTACATTTTAATGAAAACGGCATACCCATTGCCGATCATTTTGATGACGTTTATTTTTCTAACGACAGTGGCATTAATGAAACCCAGCATGTTTTTATAAAAGGTAATGACCTTCATCAGCGCTGGACGTTATGGGATAAGCCACACTTTACTATTGCTGAAACTGGTTTTGGTACTGGTTTAAACTTCTTGGTAGCCATGCATGAATTTACAAAGTTTAGGCAGGCAAACCCTCACCACCCTCTCAAGCGCTTATTTTTTATCACTACCGAAAAATACCCGCTACCAAAGGCCGATATTCAGCGTGCGTTATCAACGTTTACGTCGCTACAGGCCGAAACAGAGGCATTAATAGCGCTATATCCGATAGGGCTTGATGGGTGCCATCGGCTGCATTTTACTGCATTTGATACCATACTAGACTTGTGGATAGGCGATGTGCATCAGTTACTTGGGCAATGGCATTCACCTGAAGAAGGGCTTGTAGATGCATGGTTTTTAGATGGGTTTGCGCCAAGTAAAAACCCTGACATGTGGACCGATGCATTGTTTTCACAAATGGCTCGGCTGTCAAAAAATGACACTACATTTGGTACTTTTACGGCGGCGGGTATTGTAAAGCGTGGGTTGGCCAATGTTGGATTTGTGATAAACAAACGCGCAGGATTTGGTCGCAAACGAGATATGCTTACCGGTTATTTTCAACTTACATCGGCAAGTGAAAATGAGGACAATAATATAGAAACGCCAGTACGGCCCTCACCTGAGTCTGAGTTACAATCTTCACCCCAGTCTTTACCTAAAGCTACACAAAAGAAGCATTCTCAGAAATTGCGACTGCCAGAGGGGCCTTACTATCGATATAACAACGCGCCCCTTACAGAAGAACACCATGTGGTTGTGGTGGGGTCTGGACTTGCTGCCGCAACAATGTGTTTGGCGCTAACCAAGCGCGATATTCGCGTAACGCTCTGCTTTGACGGCGATAGTCTAGCGCAGGGCGCTTCGGGTAATCCTCAGGGTGGCTTTTATCCTCAGCTTCATAGTGAAGCGAGTATCGCCAGTCGTTTGCAGGCTCACTGCTTCTTATATGCGAGAGATTATTACGACAGCGTTAACAGCAACATTCAGTTGCAAACCAGCATCAAAACCATCACTAAAACGAGCAATAAGAAGCCCACAAAAGAAGAAAATAAATACGATTTTTGTGGTGTTATCCAGCTTCGATTTAATGACAAAGTGGGTGTACGACAAGCGAAATTGGTGAACGACGACGTATGGCCTTCAGAGCTTATTAGGCACGTAGACATTGATGAAGTACGTCGCATCGCTGGGGTTGATTTACCCTATGAAGGTTTGTTTATTCCCAAAGGCGGATGGTTGTCGCCCCCGCAACTTGTTAGCGATATTATCGATTTGGCCAAGGCAACAGGAAAGCTAACGCTAAAACCCAACCATTGTTATGTGTCTCATAGTAGCGATGGAGATGTTGAATTTACGCATGGTAAGAGCATAACGGCAGATCATGTGGTACTTGCATTAGGCGCAGGAGCCGTGGGCACAGATGCATTTGATAGTCTTCCTTTAAGGCCTGTGCGAGGACAGGTTGAAGCCATTGCATCACAACAACCTATTGACGCATTAAAAACGGTGCTTTGCCACAAAGGGTATATGACTCCGGCCATGGAAGGACGCCATGCACTGGGCTCTACGTATGTGAAAAACGACTTGGCCGTTGAGCCTCGCGAAGAGGAAAGCGAGCAAAACATAGCTACTCATGAACAGGCCCTTGCGAATACGGATATGGTGAGCCAATTGAAGCATGATGGTATGGCGAGAGCGGCGACGCGACTTGGCTCGCCTGATCATCAGCCGGTGGTTGGCGCACTGTATAATTTTAAAACGCTAAAGCAAGAATATGCCGATTTAGGGGTAGGAAAACCGTTTCAACAAGTGGGTACGTTGCCGCAAAGCAATGTGTCTACATTAAGTTGTTTAGGCTCAAGAGGCCTCACTACTGCCCCACTTTTAGCCGAAGTATTGGCGAGCACATTATTAAGAGAGCCACTGCCGCTGAACAACGATTTGCTTAATGCGGTTAACACCTCACGCTTTATGGTGCGTGAGGCCGTGCGAGGCGAGTTTTAAATTTACTCGGTGATGGATGATGGCGCCTCAACACGCGCCATTTTATTCAGATCCATTACTATAAACGCTGGGATATACACATTTGCGCTGGCAACAATTTGTTTATTTTGCAGTGAAACAATTCTGGCATTCACTCTCACGCCTCTATCGTCTTCGATGATGGTGCCAGTTACTACATGGTCCATCTCAACGCTTTTGGCTAAACGCTTACCGCTTCGTGACATCACAAAGTCGCCCTGCGGCGTCACCGTTATGCCATCAGTCAATTTAAAATCGACGATGGCTAAGCCAAAGTCTTGCAGTTCAGTGATCAAGTATTCCGATAATTGGTTGCCCAGCACTGTACTGTCGCTTAGCCCCGCATTTAAACGTACAAAACTCGCAATACCCACGGTATGCTGCTGAGTGAGTCTTGTGGCGTTGCCCATTAGCTCCATCGCCAACTGTGACGCGTAATCGTTTAATGCTTTGTGGGTTTTAGCGGGAAAGAAACCAGAATGAATAGGGTCTTTATACCCTGGGGTCACCGCAACATGTTGCTGATACTCTCTGTCTCTAGAGTCTGGAGTGTAAACCAGACCAGAGCGACTTGGCACTGAAACAGGCTCTGCATCATGGGTAATTTCACCGTCTTCGCCTAACCAAAACGAACCGATTGATTCTGTGCTTGAGCACCCCGTTAGTGCTAAAACGCTTGATACAGCTGCAATAGAAAAAAACGCTGTTAGCTTCATCATTAGCCTCGGCTTAACTTCACACCATCACGCATGGAATTACTCTCACTACCATCGCTGGGTATAAGAGCATCGACCACATAAAATGGCACAAGCATTTGCGCGCTCGCCACTACCGCGCGAGATTCCATTCCTAAGATGCGAGCATTAACTAATACACCGCCTTGATGCTTAGTCATGGTGCCCGTTAATACATACTCAATAGGCAGGCTACTGCTGAGTTCGAGATAATCGCGGCTTAATACAAAGTCGCCACCCTCGGTAATGCGAATATACTCAGTAGCTTTAAAATCGATAACCGGCACGCGAAACTTATGCAGCTCATGCACAAACGACTCAGCCATTTGTCGGCCAAGTAAATCCGTTTGCTGAAGGTCTGTGTCTAATAACGCAAAGTGGGTAACGCCAATGGCTGTTTTGTTGTTTACGTATTCCATATTAGCAATGAGATCTTGCGTCATATTCTTTACATAATCGCCGATGTGCTTGGTTAACGGACGGCCTTTATACGCGCCCTGTACACTTGAATACAGTGGCGGCTGACCAATAGCGCCGTAGGCATCCATCCCCTGCTCTTGTGTCTCGTCATCAGCTCTGCGAGGCATTGCAGGCGCGCGATCTTCAGCCGTGATATCAATAACATTCATTGCTGGACGCACAGGTACCTGTTCAGCCACTTCTTCATCGCCCATCATCATAGAACAGCCGCTAAGGCTTAAAAACGATGCGGATAGAATATAGGCTACCGAGCTATTAAATTTTTTCATGGGCTTACCTTACACCTTCAGTTCTGTACAGCTTTCCATTGCGGGTTGTGACTTGCTCTTTTTGCCAAAAAATTTCCGCAGGAAAGAAGCGTGTAGCAGCAGCAACAACATCTTTATTTCGGGCATCAATAACGCGAGCATTGACCATGGCACCAGACTCTTGGTACACCATAGTGCCGGTGATGTAAAAATCGACCCGTTCAATACCCGAGAGCTTTTCGATATCCCGCGTGAGGATCCTATCGCTTTCTTCACTAACAATTATATCGTTCGATAACTTAAATTCTTGAGTAGAAAAGCCTCTTTTTGTAGCCTCTGTCATCATTCCCTGTTCGAGCTGATGGCCAAGCAACATAAGAGGATGTTGGTGTTCAGCGTTATATTTCATAGTATCGACCGGAACGAAACCAACAACCGCGTAGCGAGATTGACGGGGTGTGCGCACATCTGAAAACAGCTCGTTGGCCAGCATGTATGTGTAATATTCCACATTACCTAACGCAGAAATGGAGGGGTCTGACTGAATTCTCTGTGCATTGTCGTTACTTGACGATGAGCACCCCGTTACGGCAATGGCTAGTGCAGCACCCATTGCAACAACTAGCGCAGCACTTTTGTAGGCCTTGATGTTAAGCGGTTTAAACATAATACGTTTCCAAATAAAGCGCGGTTTCGAATAACGCCAGGTTTTAGTGACATCAACCTGCCCGTCAAAAAAGCGGCAAGGGTGGACTAAATCAGTACGTAATACCCTACTATTAACCTTGTGTAGCAAGTTTTACACCAAGGTTTTTACGCTTTCAGTTGATATGAGCTGGTACAAATGACATGCAGTGAGTGGGATAAAGGGCGGCCATGCCAATGACTATTCGCCAAGCGACATCGAAGAGAGCAGAAAAAGCGGAGAAAAAGGAACTATTAGCGGAAGATATTTGCCGCCTAAAAGCCGCAAAGACAAAATAGAATCACAAAGCCTCTTAGCAACACTTGATCACAAAGCATTTTTACGAAACACCTTCACAAAACATCGTCACACAGCACATTGCGTTAGTATTGTATTGGCAATACCGAGCAAGCATGTTGTTATAGTGCCAACGCAAAGCGAATTCTATCGCTAGTGGAATTTCAACGCTTATAGAGGCAATAAAGGATTTAACAAATGTCAGAAACAACGGTTAATTGGGGAATATTGTCTACAGCGAGAATTGCCCATACATTTGCAAAAGACATTGCGTACTGTGAAAGCGCCAATTTAGTGGCAGTAGGCTCTCGGCACCTCGATAGCGCGCAAGAATTTGCAGCAGCGCACGGTATACCTCATGCGTACGGCAGTTATGAAGATTTACTCAACGACCCACATATTGATGCCATATACATTGCCACCCCTCATACCCTTCATGCAGACAATGCGATAGCCGCACTTAAGGCGGGCAAACATGTGTTATGTGAAAAGCCTGCTACGACGTCTCCTGAAGAGTTGGAGCGTATTATAAGGGTGGCGAAAACAGAAGATCGGTTTTTCATGGAGGCCATGTGGACCTACTTCTTACCAGCTATTAATGAGGCGCTAGCGTGGGTTAACGCAGGCCGAATAGGCAAACTGCTTCACGTTAAAGCTAGCTTTGGATTTACCATGCCCTACTCTGCTACAAGTAGAGAGTACGCCCGTGAGTTAGGAGGTGGATGCTTGCTAGATATGGGGATATACCCTATTGCTTTAGATGCGCTTTTTAATACAGATGATGCGCCCCCTGTGGTACTAAACAGCGATGTAGCACCAAATGGCGCTGACAACGACGTACTTTGGATGTATCGATATAACGAAGTTGTGTCGGTGCTACACAGCAGTTTTAAAAGCAACTTAGGAAATGATGCGCTTCTTATTGGCACTGATGGAACCATAAAGATACCAGACTTTTGGAAGGCAACAGAGTGCATACTCTATAAAGGATTAGAGGTAGAAGCGCACTTTTCGGATGAACGCAAAGGCAGCGGTTTTGAGTTTGAAATAAGCCACGCGTGTGAGCACATTTTAAATAAAACCCACGAATCTGATGTAATGCCCTTCTCCGTATCACGCAGGTTTCAAGAGCGTTTGCGCGGTGTTAGCGAAAATATACAACGTTAAATCTGAAACACAAAATAACAAATTTAGGCGTACTCAGGCAAAAAATTTAACTGTATGTAAACACAGTTAATGCAAATTTAATTCAAACGGAAAATAAAAGGGCCATTTTCCGTTTTTCGCCCCTGAGCTTTTTAAAATAAAGCGTAGGATATTGATGCAAATGCAGTTACGTGCGAGAGTGGAATAATTATTTGAGTGATATACGGAAACATTCCACCTTGCATAAAGGATTTTTTCCGTACATTAAATTGTTAGGAGACAAGGAAATGTCAGCAGGCGTGGCACAAGCAAGCAAATTTTACGAAGAAGTCGCAGCGACTCAAATAGTTTGGTTTGGTTGCCTCCCAAACGAAATACTCTTAGAGTTTGAGTTTAGTGACAACAAAGTATCGTTGCCCCTATGGTCTTCCAAATCTAGAATCGAGAGGCTTAAAAAACTGAAGCCTGAATTGCTCGGAGAGGTCGAAGCACAAAGTGTTAGCTGGGCGCAATTTAAGGAGCACTTCTTACCTATCCTACAGGATGATGAGAAAGTAGTTGGGGTAAACCTTTCAGGGAAAAACCTGACCGGCATAGATATTCCAGCATCAATACTAGTTAAGCAAGTAGAGGCATTTGGGTAATGTCTCCTAGAAAAATCAAGTTCGCCCGCTGCGCGGGCTGGGACGCAAACACGCAGGGCGGCTTCGCCATTATGCCCTGAGTGCTTGCGCCCCTTATTTAAAAGTTAGCCTCTTGGAGATTTAAATGGAAATGAATCAAGTCACTCTTCCGGTAAAAAACATGGATGAAACAGTAGAGTTTTACCTGGCCCTAGGTTTTACTCAAATCGTAGATACTCCTCACTATGCAAGGTTTTCTTGTCCCAAAGGCAACTCAACTTTTTCTCTTTTTCTGGAATCAGAAGAGTTCAAAAATGGCGCTATCATCTATTTTGAAACCGAGGAACTTGATAAGCTTGTGGAAACTTTGGCCAAAAAAGGAGTTCAGTTTATGCAGCTTCCAACTGAACAAAGTTACCTTTGGAAAGAGGCCGTTTTAAAAGATCCCTCTGGGAACAAAATTAAACTATTTTGGGCTGGTGAAAACCGCTTATCACCACCGTGGAAAGTCAACAAACGTGGCTAACAAAACGCTAAACACATTCCCTTCGGTCACTGGGACACAAACGCAGCGGCGCTTCGCTATTTTGCCGCTACGTTTGCGCCCGTTAGCTTAAAGTTAGAGGACTATATGGAATTTAGAAACTGGATAGGTATCATCCTAATCGTTATCGGAACGTCTCTCCAAGTATATGGGTACTACGGAGAAACTTGGATACGAGTAATTTCATTCATAATAATCGTACTTGGTGTTGCCGTTTTTGCTACTCAACGATACATCGCCAGTTCCGAAAACTCTGAATTCAACTATGGCCCTAGTAGCAAAAATACTAGCTTGCCATTAATGGGTGATATTTTTAATACCAGTGGCCAACGCACTGGTGGCAGAACTGACAGTAATTACTCAAATGACCACTCTAGTGGCGGTGACGGCGGAGGTGGTGGTGACTAAGTCCCCTAACAAACCAGTCAAGCTCGCTCACTTCGTTCGCTGGGACACATACTCACCGGCGCTTCCGCGATTATCGCCGGTAAGCATGTGCCCCTTACTGGGGCTACATGGACTCCCCTTTGTCAAGCAGTAGCTCTTTAGATAACAAGAAGATCTGACAGCAGCTCTACATTCGGCGTTTACCAGCTTTGTTAGGCTATCGCCCTGATGATTTTCGCTTGAGCAATGCCTCATTCGTTAATCAGAGTATTTCTCTCTTG